>JBGPVE010000011.1:0-25330 GCA_041491545.1 Gemmatimonadota bacterium
GGCGCACGCGGGCGACGCCGCCGGCGCGGGCATCCTGGCGGGCGGAACCGACGGCCGGGACGGGCCGACCGACGCGGCCGGCGCCGTGGTCACCAGAGACACGTGGGACGCCATCCGCCGAGCCGGCCGCGACCCCGACCGGGATCTCGCCGCTCACGACGCTTACCCGGCCCTCGAAGCCGCGGGTGCGCTGCTCAAGCCCGGGCTCACCGGTACCAACGTGATGGATGTGGTATTCGCGGTCTGCTAGGGGTGGAGCTCCGCGGGAGGCCGATAGTCATCGCCGACGACAACGCTGACGTTGACCCGCCTGAGCGTATCGGGCTGGATCACCACCTTGCCATAGCCCAACGCCCGCGCGACTCGATGGCCCGCCGCCGCCGCCCCGCGACGCACTAGAATCCGGGTCGAATCCAGGTGGGCCACGGCGTCGGTGTTGCCGAAGAACACCACGTCCAGGCCCTGGCGGCGCAGCACGCGGGTGACGGTGCGAGCGACGCCCGGTCGGACGGTGCCGTTCAAGACCTCGACCTGGATTCGATCCTGGGCCGACGGAATCGGGAACGCGTGTCCCACGACCTGATCCGGCCGCGGCCGAAGCGCCACCGCGGCCGATAGCGCGAGTGCCGCGACGCCGATCAGCGCGGAGACGAGGTGGCGACGAGTGAATTCCAAAATCGGACGGTGGGTTCGAGAACCGGCCAGCTATTGGCGATGTGATTGGTGAGGCGGCAGCGCGCGACTTCACGGAGCACACCCGAGGGGTCCTGTGGGAAGCGCCGCGCGAGATCGGCCCGGCGCTCTTGATCGAACGGCCGCCCCGGCTCCAGGAAATCGGCGCAGTACAGAACCCGTCCGACCATGTCCCACTCGGCCAGCCCGATGGAATGGTAGCGGACCGCATCGAGTACCCCACGATCCACTTCCCCTTCGGCCTTTGCCCGAGCGGCGCTCGCCGGGCCGTGCCGGAGCTCCGCCGGTCCAGGCGTCGATGGCGCCATACGCTCCAGCTCGTCGAGCGGGGCGTCGCGCACCGCATCGTGAAGCCAGACCGCCCGAAGCCAGCGACGGCGCTCCGACTCCGGAACCCCCATGGCCTCCGCCCATCCATCGACGAGCCCGGCCACGCGCTCCACGTGCGCGAGACGCTCCGGTGTGAGAACGGCCCACGCGGGCAAGGTGGGCCGGAGAGCGGGCAGAACCTCGCGCACCACGGGCACGTTCTCGCCAGGGCGGCTCAATTCTCGGCCCTGAGCGGCGTCCGGACGATGCGATTCTGCTCGTCGACGAACACCACCCGGGGCGTGTGACGCTCCGCCTCCGCCGCGGTGAACACACCATACGAGATCAGGATGACCGTGTCGCCGGGCAGGCCGAGCCGGGCCGCGGCCCCGTTCAACTGGACGACGCCGGAGGCACGCGCGCCGGGTATGACGTAGGTGGTGAGCCGCGCCCCGTTGTTCACGTTGACGACATGGATTTCTTCGTAGCTGACGAGATCGGCCGCATCCAGCAGATCCTCGTCGACCGTCAGCGACCCTTCATAGTGCAGATCGGCCGAGGTGATGGTGGCCCGATGGATCTTGGACTTCATCAGATGGCGCTGCATGGGAGAACCCCTTAGGCGAGAACGACGTTGTCGATGAGCCGCGTATTCCCCACCCTGGCGGCCACCGCGATGATCGTCCCCGCGCTTGCGACCGCCACGGGACTCATCGCCTCCGGCTCGGCGACCGCAATATAGTCGGGGCGAATCCCGGGGGTCGACTCCAACTCCCGACGGACCAACCGCTCCAAGACGTCCGCGGAGCGTTCACCCGCCGTCCATGCGCTCTGCGCCGCGCGAAGGCCGCGGCTCAGCGCGAGCGCCTGCGGCCGCTCCGCCGCGCTCAGATAGACATTGCGGCTGCTGAGCGCCAGCCCGTCCGGCTCCCGCACCGTCGGGACGACGGCCACCTCGATCGGCCAGTCGAGGTCCTTGAGCATTCGGCGGACCAGGATCACCTGCTGAAGGTCCTTCTGGCCGAGGCACACGACGTCGGGCTCGACCAAATGAAGGAGCTTCGCCACGATCGTGAGCACGCCGGTGAAGTGTCCCACCCGGGCGGCCCCCTCCCAACGCTCGGCGGTGGCGCCCGCCGCCACCCGAACCTCGAAGCCGGAAGGGTAGATCGCCTCCGCGGTCGGCACGAAGAGCGCATCGACCCCGCGCCCCCCGACGAGATCGCGATCGCGCGGAAGATCCCGGGGGTAGCGGTCGAGATCCTCGGTCGGCGCGAATTGGAGAGGATTGACGAAGATGCTGAGGGCGACGACATCGGCCCGCCGGCGCGCCTCGTCCACCAGCGCGAGATGCCCCTCGTGCAGATAACCCATCGTGGGCACGAGGCCGATCCGGCGGCCGGCGGCGCGCTGCGCCCGGCTCCATGACCTGAGCGCCGCAATCTCAACCAGCTCGATCATCTGGTCGCGACTCTATTCGAAGCTGTGCTCGGGCCCCGGATACTTCCCGGCCCTGACCTCGTCCGCGTACGCTCGGGCGGCCCGCCGGACCGCGTCGCTGAGATCGGCGTACTTCTTCAGAAATTTGGGCGCGAACGTCTGGTTGAGTCCCAGCATATCGTAGAGGACGAGCACCTGTCCGTCGCAGCCGGCGCCCGCTCCGATGCCGACCGTCGGGATCGTCAGCGCGCGCGAGATTCGCTCCGCGAGGGGGGCCGGCACCAATTCGAGCAACAGTCCGAACGCGCCGGCATCCTCGAGCGAGCGGGCATCGTCCATCATCCGCGTGGCGCCGGGTGCGTCCCTGCCTTGCACCCGGTATCCGCCCAGCGCGTGCACCGCCTGCGGCATGAGGCCGAGGTGCGCCATCACCGGAATCCCGCGCTCCACCAAGGCTTTCACCGTGGGGACCATCGGTTGGCCCCCTTCGAGCTTGACGCCGTGGGCGCCGGTCTCCTGCAGCACGCGGCCCGCGTTCCGAATGGCCTCCTCGATCGACACCTGATACGACAAGAACGGCAGATCCACGAGCAGCAGGGCGTCCGGCGCCCCTCGTCGCACGGCGGCGGCATGGTAGATGAGCTGGTCGAGCGTCGCGCTCAACGTGGTCTCGTGCCCCGCGACGACCTGATTGACCGAGTCGCCGACCAGCAGGACGTCGGTCTCGCCCGCCAGGAGCCGCGCGAAGCTGGCGTCGTAGCAGGTGAGCATCACGATCTTGCGACCGGATGCCTTCATCGCCACGAGATCGAGAATGTTCCGGGGACGGGAATCAGCGGTCATGCGCGGCAAGCTCCATCAGCTCCCGCTGCCAGAACTCGCGGTGCGGCAGCTCGGGATGGGGAACAGTGAGAACGGGATCCGCGATATGGCGGTCGTCGAACTTCACCAGATCGATGTCGATCGTGCGGGCGCCCCAACGCTCGGCGCGAATCCGTCCCTGAGCCCGCTCGATCGCCTGGCAGGCGTTCAACAACGCGTGCGGCTCGAGCGCGGTCTCGAGCAGGACCATCTGATTGAGGTACGGCGGCTGCGCCATGCCTCCGAGGGGCGCGGTCTCCTCGATCGTGCTGGCCGCCACGAGCTTGGTCTCGGGCAACTGCGCGAGCGCCGCGCGCGCCGCGGCGAGCTGCGCCCGGCGGTCGCCGAGATTGCTGCCGAGCGCGAGGTAGACTCGCTCGCGCGGCCGCGCCCCAGTCATGTGCCGACGGCAAAGTGCCGCGCGATCCGCTGCAGGCTCACCGCGACCGTCTCCAGTTCGTGCATCGCGCTCTCCAGCTCGGCCTGCCCGTGCGCGGCTTCCGTCGCCCGCTCGGCCAGTGCGTCGGTTTGCACGCGGGTGCGGCTGGAGACCGCCGCCACCCGCTCGATCCGACCGGTGAGGTCGTCGAAGGCGGATTGCTGGGCCGCGGCCGCCGTGGCGATCTGATCGGCCCGGGAGCCGGCCTCGTTCGTCGCTTGCACGATCGCGTCCAGCGCCTTCGCCGCGGCGGCGCCGAGATCCTCGACGTCGGCGACGGCATCCTCGCCCCGCGCCATCTGCTCCGAGATGCGGGTGACCTGCTCCGCGATTTCAGCGAGCAGCTCGGTACTTTCCCGGGTGGCCTGCAGACTCTGGGTTGCGAGCTCGCGCACTTCGTCGGCCACGACCGCGAAACCGCGCCCCTCTTTGCCCGCCCGTGCGGCTTCGATCGCCGCGTTCAGCGCGATCAAATTGGTGAGGTCCGCGATCTCCCGAATGGCGCCAATGAGCCCCGTGATCCGCTGGGTGACGCCACCCAGCGCCGACACCTGCGCGGAGCTGTCGGCCACGAACCGCTTGAGCTCGACCAGCCGCCCCACAGCGTCCGCGATCACGACCCGGTTCTGGTCGGCCACCCGGGTGGCGCGCTCACTCGCGTCCGCCGACTTGCGACCTTCCGCGGCCATGTTCCTCGAGAGCCGCGCAAGCGCGTTGGTGGCCTCGAGGCCGCCGGCGGCGGAGACGCTCTGCTCCGCCATGCCTTCGCGCATCGCCATCGACGCGTCCGCCAGCGCGGCCGCGGTGCTTCGGAGCGATTCGGTCACCCGCGCGAGCCCGGTGACCTGAGCACCGATCTGATCCACCGTGCCCACCAGCGGCCGTCGGAGATCGGCGATGTGCATCGCGGTGGCCACGTGGCTGCCGATCGTGCCGAGGGTCTGCAGATCGCGCCCCCCGTAGGTCTGCCGCTTGTGATGCTCGATCTCGATCGTGCCGAGGGTCTCCTCGCCGAACCGAATCGGGTAGACGACGAGACTGCGCACGTTAGCCATCGGCTCGATGATGCGCGCATCCTTCTCGGTATCCTTGATGAGCAACGGCGCGCCGCCGGCCATCGCCGCCTTCCTGAGCGACTCGACCGCCCCCGGCGGCTCGCCCCGGCCCGGCCGACCGAACGCGCCACGATAGGCGAGCTGCAAACCGTCTTCCTGCTGCTGATAGATGCGGAAATCGCCCCAATCGAGCAGCCGGTGCGCCAACCGCTCGATCTTCTCGAAGGACTCCGCCAGGTTCACGTTGCCGATCAGCGTGCTCTCGAGCTGATGCACCTTGTTGAGGTCCTCGGCCGCGATCGCCTCTTCCAGGATTTTCTTGGTGAGCAACCCGAGCACGAGGAGAACCAGGCCGACCGCGACCCACCCGGCCGGCGCCAGCAGCCGGATCGCGGCCACCACCACGATCGTGCCGACCACGGTGAGGAGATACGCGATGATCTCCCACCGAAGAATCAGGATCTGCTCGGCCGGCTCCAGCTTCTCCCGGAGGAGCAGCGTGCAGTAGAACAGGATCCGGGTCGTGAAGAAGTACATCCCCGCCAGCACGAATCCCGCGGGGACGAAATCGATGGAAAGCTCCGTCACGCCGCTCGCGCGCAGCACGAAGGCGTAAAAGCCGTACGCGATGACGAAAGCGATCACCTCGCGCCCAGCGTTGACCCATCCGGCCTGGCGCGGCTTGCGAAGCCAGAGCAGGTCGGAGATCAGCGTCCCGAGGACAAGGGCGAGAACGACCGGCGCGGGTCCGAGCGTCAGCGCCCCGACGAGGGCCGCCACCCCGCTTTGCGTGAGATACGAGTACTTACTGAGGCGAACGGGGCCCATCCTGAGCCCGGCGACCATGAGGCTCAGCACGATGGTCGGCAGCGGATAGTCCAGCCACCGGTGATCGACGGCGAGAACGAGCACCGTCAACAGCGCCCCACCCAAGGCCAAGCCCTGAGCGTAGCGAACAACGAGCCCCGACACGCTCAGCGTCACCGCGCCACCTCCACCGCATCGACCGCCTCGCGCAGCGAGCGGAGGAACGCCGCGGCGCCCGCCACGCCCTCCTGGGCCAAGCTCTCGACGAGCGCGCTCCCAACGACGATGCCGTCCGCCAGGCCGGCCACTGCCCTCGCTTGCGCCGGCGTCGAGATACCGAACCCGACCGCGATCGGGAGATCGGTAGCCTTGCGCACCCGAGCAATGGACTCGGGCAGATCGCCGGCCAGGGCCGTGCTCGCTCCGGTCACCCCCAGCCGGGCCACGAGATAGATGAATCCTTCGGCACCGGCCACGGCGTCTGCCAGGCGCTCTTGGCGCGTGGTCGGCGCGATCAGGCGGATGAGATCCAGCGCGCTCGCCTGCACCGCCCCTTCGATGCCGGGGTCGGCGCCCGCGGGCAGATCGGTGAGCAACAGACCGGCGATGCCGAGGGACTCCGCGTCGCGAAGAAAGCGCGGGATGCCGTATCGCAGCACCGGATTGAGGTAGCTGAACACGACGACGGGTCGATCCAGCCGAGCGCGCTCGATCAACTCGAGCGTCTTGGGGAGCGTCATCCCCTGACGAAGTGCCTCGAAGGTCGAGCGCTGGATCGTCGGGCCATCGGCCAGCGGGTCGCTGAACGGCACGCCGACCTCGACGATGTCCGCATACTCGGCGGCGGCCTCGAGCGCGGCGCGACTGACGTCGAGCGTGGGGAAGCCGGCCGTGAGGTAAGGAATGACCGCGGTCCGCCGCTCGGCCCGGAGCCGAGCCCACACTCCTTCGAGGCGTGACTCAGACAAAGTAGTCGCCGACCGTGAGACCGTACCGGGTGGGATTGGTGACCTTGACGATCGAGCGCACGTAGGTCCCGCTCGCATCGCGATCCGCGAGATTGACCAGCGTTCCCGGCGGCGGCACGGCGCCGCCGTCGGAGTCGATCACGATGCGCAGCAACGGTCGGTTCAGCAGATTGCCCTCGGGATTGGGGGCCGCGACGACCGCCACCTCGAGCGTATCGAGGATGACGCAGGTACCGACCGGGTAGATGCCGATCAAATTGATGAGCGCCTTGACCAGCACCGAGTCGTACCCGCGCTTGGGATTCTGCCACATCTCGCGCAACACTTCGTCGGGCTCGAGCGGCACGGTCTGGTAGCTGCGCCGCGTCGTGGCTGCGTCGAATCCGTCCGCCACCGCCACGATACGGGAGAAAATGCCGAGGTCGCGCCCGCGCACGCTCCGCGGATAGCCGGTGAGATCGGCCTTCATGTGGTGCTCGTACGCCACCAGGATCGAGCGATAGGGGATCTCGTCGTAACCCCGGAGCCCGAACAAGGTGAGCGCCCCCAGCCAGGGATGGGCTTGCATGATCCGCCACTCGGCGTCGTCGAGACCAGTGGTCTTGTTCAGGACTTCGATCGGCACGCGCGCCTTCCCCACGTCGTGCAACAGCGCGGTCATCCCCAGATCGTACAAATGCAGCTTCGAGAAGCCGAGCTTCTTGCCCAGCGCCACCGAGAAGATGCAGACGTTCACCGAGTGGGTGAAAGTGTACTCGTCGTAGTCTCGAACAGTCGTGAGGCCGAGAAGCGACGTCTCGTTGTTGAGCACCTGATCGACGATGAGCTGCACGGCCCGTTTGACCCGCTTGACGCTCGTGGCGCGGCCGAGCCGTACGCCGGTGATCACGTCCTTGGTGACCGCGACACCGTGGCTGTACGTCCGCTTCGCCACCTCGCGCGCCTCCTCCGACTCCTGCACCCCCTCCTGATGCGGGAGCGCATGCTCCAGGACGATGTGGGAAACGCCGCCTTCTCCCAGCCGCCGCTGCAACTCGCCGAACAGGTCGTCCGCGCCGGCGCGGCCGGAGAGACTGAGCAAGAGGCTGAGGAAGATCTGCCACTCGCGCCGCTCCGTGTCCTGGTAGATCCTGAGCACCCCGATCTCGAAAGTCCGGAACATGGTCAGGATGTGGCTGAACGACGCGAAGTTGTCGAACTCGAGGCGAAGGCGGGTTTGGTTGATGAAAATGAAGTCGCCCGCGAGCCGGATTTCGATCTCCCCTTCGGCGCTCAGCAGCGCCTGCGCCGAGCTATGCAGGTCGTCGAGCGCCTTCTGCACGGTGGCGTTCTCGATCGGATAGAACTTGAGACTTCGCAGCGCCGCATACAGCCCGAGCAACAGGCCGCGCCCCCCTTGGCGCAAGCGTGCGTCGATGGCGGCGGATTCGGGCGACGCGCGCCCGGCCGAATCCTGGCCCTGACTCACGCCGGGGACTCGCGCAGCGCGCGGCTGGCCGCGTTTCGGACCACGAGATCCTTGTCCTCGGCCGCCCGGGTCAGCAGCTCGCGCGCCTCCGGCGAGCGGATTCTGCCCAGCGCCATGGCGGCGCACGCGCGGGTTTCCGATGGCTCCTTCAGCTTGAGGAGCCCGCGAGGCAGCAGCAGACCGCTGAGTGTCTTGAGCGCCGCCGCTCCGGCGATCGACCCGTACGCCTCGAAGAACGCCATTTTCTCGGTGAGATCCATCTCTTTGATCGCCCGCCCGAGCACGACGGCCTCGATGCGGCGGAGCGCCCCCTTGTATCCCCGTTGGCCGAGCACGCGCACGGCGGCGAGCCGCACGGCGCGGTCCTCGTCTTCCAGCGCGCGATCGATGTGCGTGAGCGCACCGGGTGTCCCGATCTCCGAGAGCGACTGCACGGTGGCGAGGCGCACCGCGACATCGGCGTGCGTGACCGTCTCGCCCAAGCCGGGCACCGCCTGCTGCAGCCCCAGTCGGCCGCAGAGCGCGATGAGCGCGGCCAGCGAGTCGTTCTCGGGCTCCCGCAGCAGCCGCATGACGTCGCCGGGATTGGCCGTGGCCAAGCGGTCGATCGTCGCCTCGAGCAGCGTCTTCACCTGAGGATGGGTGATTCGAGGGAGCGAGCTCACCAGCGTTCCGAGCGCCGCGGGGCGCAGTTCCCGCAGCACCTCGGTCACATCGGCGTCACCCGGCAGCGCGGCCGCCTCGTCGAGCGACTGCACCAACTGCAGGACGATCGACGGTTGGCTCAAGCGTTCCTCGAATGCCTGGAGGCGTTCGCGATGCTCGGCCGAAAGTTCGGCCGCGCGCGAGGTGATGAGCCGGCTCTCGCGCATGACGGCGGCCACCGTCCGGAATTCACTCTTGTTGAGCAGGTTCGGAAAGAGACTCTCGAGGATCGTCAGAATCTCGCCGCGCACCGTCGCGTCGGTCTGCAGCTCTATCAGATCGAACAGCCCGTTGAGCGACATCTGGCGGACATCGCGGCGATACTCCTCCTGCACCGCCTGGGCTATGTAGTTGACCTCGGACTCTTCCAGGAAGTACAGCGTCGAGTCGAAGTCCTCGATGTCGACGATGCCCTTGGGCCGGGGCGGCGCCTCTTCTTTCACCTGCGCGTGGCGTTGGTCCGGCGGGGTGTCCGCGCCGCCACCTACGACGCTGAGCGACCCATCGAGCGCTTCGCCCTCGCCCAGAAAGTCGATGAAGTGATAGTCGATAGACCCGAACTCCTGCTCCCAGAGCAGGGTCATGAGATCGTCGCCGGCATCCGCCGAGAGAAAGCGGGCGCGATTCAGGATCTCCAGCAATCTGACCAGCTCCTCCTGCTCCGCGCCTTTGCGGATCGTCAGGACCCGCATCCCGTCCTTGAAGAGCGTCCACGCCAAACACTCGGCCTTGTGGAGCTGGTGGTAGACCACTTCCTCTTCCCAGACGAAGTCGGTCTCGGTGATGGTCAGCACCAGTTCGTCCACCGCGGCCCATACCGGCAGGAAGGCGGCGCGGACGTTTTGGATCGCCCGTTGATGGATCGGGTTGTTGGGGAGATACATCTGAAAGGCGCGCAGCGCCTTCACCAGGCTCTGGAGAACCTCCGCGACCTGGGCCGGCACCAGCAACCCGGGAATCGGCGCGCCCGCCGTCACATCGGCGTCCCCAAGAGCGTGGCCACGTGCGCGACGTCCTTGTCGCCGCGCCCGCTCAAGCAGACCAACACGGCGTCGCGAGCCGCCCAGCGGCGGCGCTCGCGCATCATCCAGGCGAACGCGTGCGCCGTCTCCAGCGCCGGAATGATGCCCTCCAGGCGTGAGACCACCTGGAACGCCTCGAGCGCCTCGCCGTCGGTGGCGGACTCGTATCGGACCCGCCCGGTATCGCGGAGCCAGCTGTGCTCCGGTCCGACGCCCGGATAGTCGAGCCCCGCGGAGATGGAGTGCGCGGGGGCGACCTGCCCATCGGCATCCTGGAGCAAGTAGCTCAAGCTCCCGTGCAAGACGCCCGGCGCGCCGACGCTCAGGGTCGCGCTGTGATGCCCCGTCGCGACGCCCTCCCCGGCGGCCTCGACCCCGACCAACTCGACGCCCTCATCCGCGAGAAACCCGGCGAACATGCCCATCGCATTCGACCCGCCCCCGACGCAGGCGATCACCGTGCGCGGCAGCTCGCCGTAGCGATCGAGCATTTGCGCGCGCGCCTCCCGTCCGATCACGGACTGGAAATCGCGCACCATCCGCGGGTACGGGTCGGGACCCACGACCGAGCCGATGATGTAATGCGTCGACGGCACGCTCGTCACCCAATCGCGAAGCGCCTCGTTGGTGGCGTCCTTCAGCGTGCGGGTGCCGGATTCGACCGGCACGACCGTGGCACCGAGCAGCCGCATACGGTAGACATTGAGCCGTTGGCGGACGACGTCCTCCGCGCCCATGTACACCACACACTCGAGCCCGAATTTGGCACAGACCGTCGCCGTCGCCACGCCGTGCTGGCCGGCGCCCGTCTCGGCGATGATCCGGCGCTTGCCCATGCGAAGCGCGAGCAGCGCCTGGCCCACCGTGTTGTTGATCTTGTGGGCGCCGGTGTGGTTCAGATCCTCCCGCTTGAGCAGCACCCGCGCGCCGACCGCGGCGCTGAGCCGCTCGGCCGCCGTGAGCGGCGTGGGCCGGCCGACGTAGTCGCGCAGCAGCGCCTCAAATTCGGCCCAAAATGCCGGATCGGTCCGCACCGAATCGTAGAGCGCGGCAAGATCGTCGAGCGCCGCAACCAATGTCTCCGGCACATACCGACCCCCATAGGGACCGAACCGGCCGTCAATCGCCCGCTCAGACGACGGGGCTAGAGCCACGGGCCGCCTCCACGAACCGAACGATCATGTCCGGATCCTTGATGCCTGGAAGGATTTCCACCCCGGAACTTACATCGACTACCTCGGGCCCAACGAGTCCCGCCGCGGCCGCGACGGTATCCGGCGTGAGCCCTCCCGCCAACACCATGCGCCGCCCGCGCAGTCGCTCCCGCGCCTGAACGGCCACGGGCAGGGTCAGCGCCACGCCGGCCCCGCCCCGCCCGCCCGCGATCATTGGCTCGACCAGGACGGCGTCGGCCTCACGGGTGGCCTCCGCAAGCCGCCCGAGATCAGTCTCGGTCGCGAGCCGCACCACACGCCAAACGAGCATGCCCTGCGCTCGCAGGCGCGCCGCCTGCTCCGCGGTGTAGCTGCCGTGGAGCTGCGCGCCGGACAGACCAGCGTCGTCACGGAGCCGCAGGATCTCCTCCACCGGTTGCTCGCCGAAGACGCCGACCAGCCGCAGTCCCGGCGCCGCACGGCCCACCGCCCGGGCCGTGCCGGCGGACACGACGCGGGGCCCGCCCGCGAAGACAACGCCGAGATAGGTCGCGCCGCTCGCCGCGGCGACCGCGGCGTCCTCGGGTCGCGTGAGACCGCAGATCTTCACCTCAACGACCACGCCGGACCACCTCCACGATCGCGGCGACGAGCGCCGTCGGGTCCGCTGCCGCGGAGAGCGCCGTGCCGATCAGGACGCCGTCCGCGCCGGCGGCCGCGGCATGTCCGACGTCAGCGTGGCTCGCCATTCCACTCTCGGCGATCGCGATGCGATCCGCCGGCACCGCGCCGAGCAACTCCCAGGCGGAGCGGACGTCGATCCGGAAGGTGTCCAGATCGCGGCTGTTCACGCCGATGATCGCCGACCCGGCGTCGAGCGCCACATCCAGCTCGGGCCGAGTGTGCACTTCGACCAGCGCATCGAGCCCGAGCTCGTGCGCGAAGCTCAGCAGCGCGCGGAGTCTCCCGCTGCCCAGCGCCCTCACGATCAGCAAGACCGCGGCCGCGCCCGCCGCGCGCGCTTCGAGCACCTGGGACTCGTCGAGAATGAAATCCTTCCGGAGGACGGGCACCGGCACCCGGGCGGCGATCGCCTCCAGATCGTCGATCGAGCCACCAAAATACGGACCGTCCGTGAGCACCGAGATGGCGGCGGCGCCGGAACGGGCATAGCGCTCGGCCCGCTCGACCGGCCGGAGATCCTCGCAAATCAGGCCGGCAGATGGCGAGCGGCGCTTGACCTCCGCCACCAACGCGACTCGCGCATGTCCGAACGCCGCGCGAAACGGAATCGGCGGAGCCGACGCGGAGGCGGCCCGTTCGAGCTCCGCGCGCCGGGCCCGGAGCGATGGCAGCGCCGTGCGGGTCGTACTGAGGATCTGGTCGAGTGTTGTCGCCACTTGTCCTTCGGCCGGTGTTCGGGTAGTCTTATTCGGGCTCTATTCGGTCGCAAGTGCAACCTCAGGAGACACCGCATGCCGCTCACCAAGCGCCAGAGCGAGATTCTCACCTATCTGCAGGGCCACATCCAAGCACACGGCTACGCGCCGAGCTTCGAGGAAATCGCCGAGCAATTCGGTTTTCAGTCGCTCGCCACGGTCCACGAGCATCTCAGCAATTTGGAGCGCAAGGGCTGCATCCGCCGTTCGTACAACGAGAGCCGCGCCATCGAAGTGCTCCCACCCCGCGGCACCGCGGTCGCCACCGAAATTCCGCTCCTGGGCAAGGTCGCGGCCGGCACCCCCATCGAAGCGCTGATGCAGCAAGAAACCCTCGCCGTTCCGGATCAGATGCTCCCCCGTCGCGGCCCTAACTACGCTCTCAAGGTGGTCGGCAGCTCGATGATCGACGAGCACATCCTCGATGGCGATTTCGTGGTCATCCACGGCAAGCAGAGCGCCGAGAACGGCGAGCTCGTCATCGCGCTCGTGAACGGCTCCGAGGCCACCGTCAAGAAGTTCTATCGCGAATCCGGCGGCTGGATCCGGCTCCAACCCGCCAATAGCACCATGCAGCCCATGCGCTTTCAGGAGCGCGACGTGCTGATTCAAGGTGTCGTGGTCGGAGTCATTCGAAAGTACTAAAATACTAGAGTCAGCCTCACCGGGATTTCGGCGCCAGCCTGCGCAGTCGCGCCAGCACACCTGCCGCCCGGCCGTCATCCAGGGCCTCGCGAGCCGAGCGCAGCGCCTCCGCGAGCGATAGACCTCGGCCTGAAACATAGAGTGCCGCCGCCGCATTGAGCAGCACGGCCGCCCGCGTCGCTCCCGCGCCGCCGCCGTTCAACAGTCGCTCGATCCGTTCCGCATTCTCCACCGGCTCGCCACCCGCCAGCTCCGACAGATCGTCCGCCGCCGCACCCAGCGTCCCGGGCTCGATCGTCCACTCCCTGATTGTGCCCTCGCACACTTCCCACACGGCGGTCGGCCCGCTCGGGCTGATTTCATCCATGCCGACGGCGCCGTGCACCACGAGCGCGTGCCGCGTGCCGAGCCGCCGGAGCGCCTCCGCGACGAGCGGGGCTCGGCTCGGGTCCGCGACGCCGATCACCTGGCGGCGGGCACCGGCGGGATTCGCCAGCGGCCCGAGGAGATTCATGATCGTGGGAAAGCCCAGCGCCCGGCGCGTCGCGCTCACGTGGCGCATCGCCGGGTGATAGGTGGGCGCGAACAGGAAGACCAGTCCGGCTTCTCGGAGGATCGCCTGGGCGCGCTCAGCCGGCACCGAGATCTCGACGCCGAGCGCCTCCAGCACGTCGGCTGAGCCGGAGCGGGAGCTGTAGCTGCGGTTGCCGTGCTTGGCGACCGGCACGCCCGCCCCCGCCACGACAAAGGCGGCCGCAGTCGAGATGTTGAGGGTTCCGACGGCGCCGCCGCCAGTGCCACAGGTATCGACCAGCTCGTCGATCCGATCGCAGGCCACCGGCACCATCACCGACCGGAGCGCGCGCGCCGCTCCCGCAATCTCGTCCGCCGTCTCACCCTTCGCGCGCAGCCCGACCAGTAAGGCCGCCATCTGCGCCGGCGTCGCCTCGCCGCGTACCAGCAGGCCGAAGGCACCCGCCGCTTCGTCGGCGCTGAGCGAGGCGCCGGCGGCGAGCCGGTCGAGAGCACGAGTCAGGTCGTTTTGGTCGGTGGCAGGCACCGGCGCCGAGCGAAAAAAGGGTCAGGAATGCGCGGGTTAGGATCGGGAAAAATGGTACCTTCCTGGAGCAGCTTTTGTCAATTCTGACAAGCATTTGCGTAGCTTGATCGGAGCCTCCCGGGAGGCTAGATTTCGGGCCGATGCTCCAGACCTTCCTCGCGGTGCTGCACTTCGATGGCGGCCGGTTCGTGGGCTGGCAGCGCCAACCCGCCGGTCGGTCGGTGCAGACCGAGTTCGAGCAGGTATTGGAGCGTCTCGTAGGACACCGGGTCGTGGCCCATGCGTCGGGCCGCACCGACGCCGGCGTTCATGCCATCGGCATCGGTGTGAGCTTCACCTTCCCCGCCAAGTGGACGCCTCAGAGCACCCGGCGCGCCCTCAACGCGTTGCTCCCCGCGGACTGCTGGGTCGAAGCCGTTTTCCCCATGCAGTCCGGCTTTCACGCTCGCAAAAGCGCCCTGTCCCGTCGCTATCGCTACGACATCGGCACCGACGAGGCGAGCGCCTCCCCTTTTCGTCGCCCCTTCGAGTGGCCCTTGGGCCGTGCGCTCGATCTTCCGACGCTGCGCGGCGCCGCCGCCGCGCTGCACGGGGAGCACGACTACCGGGCCTTTGCCGCCAAGGGACCGGAGAAGCCGCACTACCGCTGCCGTATTTCGCTCGCGGAATGGGAGGAGCGGCCGGAGGGACGAGGGGTGAGCTTTCACGTCGAAGCCGACCGGTTCCTCCACCACATGGTCCGGATGCTCGTCGGTACCATGGCCGACATCGGCCTGGGACGCCGCCCCGAAAGCGATCTCGCGGCGCTGCTCTCCCGCGGCGACAATCTGGATACCAGCCCCCCGGCGCCCCCTCAAGGGCTCTACTTCGTGCGGGCCGCGTACCCGGCCGAGTGCTATCTCGCCACCGACGGCGGCGCCGAGGAGCATTCACCTTCCCGGCTGGTGCGCACGGCATGAAACGCCGCCGCCTGCTCGCCGCTCTGACGCTCGCCGCATATGTCGCCGCCGCGCGCAACGCCGGCGCGCAGCAGGTGCGCCGCACGGTGCCGGCCGTCCAAGCCGCGGTCTCCGGCGCGCGGCGGACGGCCATCGTGGACGCGACGCAGCGCGTCGCGCCCGCGGTGGTCTCGATCCACGGTACCGCCCGGCAGCGGGTGGCCGCCCGGACCCCATGGGATCTCTTCTTTGTGCCCGAGGGCTCGGAGCGGTTGGTTGAGGAGTACGGCACCGGATTCGTCATCCGGAGCAACGGCACCATCATCACCAACCAACACGTGGTGGCGGGCACCGAGCGCCTGGTGATCACGTTGGCGGACGGCACCGATCTGCCCGCCAAAGTGCTGGGAGAGGACCCGGTCACGGACATCGCCGTCCTCAAGATAGACCGGACCGGACTTCCGACCGTTCCCCTCGGTCGCAGCACCGATCTCATGATCGGTGAGTGGGTCGTGGCTCTCGGCAATCCGTTCGCGTACCTGCTGGGCAACTCGGAGCCCACGGTCACGGTCGGCGTCGTGAGCGCGACCGGCCGCAACATCCTGCCGTCGGGCGAGCAGCCCGGGCTGTATCTCGACATGATCCAGACCGACGCCGCGATCAATCCGGGCAACTCCGGCGGTCCGCTCGCCAACGCCGCGGGCGAGGTAGTGGCGGTGAATTCGTCGATCTTCTCCAACAGCGGCGGGTCGATTGGGCTGGGCTTCGCGATTCCGATCGAGCGCGCGCTCGCTGTCGCGGAGGCGATCATCCGCACCGGCGAGGTCCACCGCGCGTGGACCGGGCTCGATGTCGAAGGCGCGGCGGGGATGCAGAACTGGAAGAGCGTGGGCGGAGTCAAGGTCGCGCGCGTGGCACCCGCGGGTCCGGCCGATCGCGCGAGCCTCAAGGCGGGCGACGTACTGGTCGAGGCCAACGGCCACAAGCTCCGTAACTATCTCGACTGGGAAGCGGTGAAGCTCGATCTGCACGTGGGCGATACCGTGAGCCTCTCGGTGCGCCAGGGCAGTCGCACCGCGACGCGGCGGCTGGTCAGCGGCGACCTTCCGACGGTGACCGCCGAAAAGGTGACGGTGCTCCGCGACCTGCAGCTCGTGGCCGTGACCCCGGCGGTTCAGGCGGAGCGCGGCGTCAAGAGCGATCAGGGCGCGCTCATCTTCCGGATCTCCCCGCAGGTGAGCGAAACCACCGGCCTGCAAGCGGGCGATGTGATCGTGGCGATCAACCGCACCGTCGTGCGCAGCCCGGCCCAGGTGGGCGAGCTGCTCAACGCGCGCTCCGGCGGTGCCGTGCGACTCTACTTCGAGCGGGACGGGCAGATCAACTTCACCGACCTGGTATTCCGATGAGCGACGAGCGCTACCGGTCTCCGCTCGGGACCCGCTATGCCTCTCCCGCCATGCAGGCGCTGTGGGGCGAACCCCGGCGCATTGGACTGTGGCGCCGGCTCTGGCTCGCGCTGGCTGAGAGCGAGCGGGAGTTGGGCGTGGCCATTCCGGAGGAGGCCATCGTCCAGATGCGCGCGCACCTGGACGACGTCGATCTCGCCGCGGCCGAGCGCTACGAGCGCCGCTTCCGCCACGACGTCATGGCCCACATCCACGCCTTCGGAGAGCAGGCCCCCGCGGCGCGGCCCTATCTGCATCTCGGGGCCACCAGCGCGTTCGTCACGGACAATGCGGACCTGGTGGTCATGCGCGAAGGGCTTCGGCTGCTCTTGGGGCGGCTGCTCGCCGTGCTCGGCGCGCTGGAGACATTCGCGCGGCGCCACCAGTCCCTGCCCTGCCTCGCGTACACCCACTTTCAGCCGGCGCAGCTCACCACGGTCGGCAAACGCGCCACGCTCTGGCTGCAGGACTTCGCGATCGACATCGAAGAGGTCTGTCATCGGATCGAGACGTTCCGCTTTCGCGGCTGCAAGGGAACCACGGGCACCCAGGCGTCGTTCCTGGAGCTCTTCGCCGGCGATCACGC
The DNA here is from genome assembly GCA_041491545.1 of Gemmatimonadota bacterium. Lineage (GTDB taxonomy): Bacteria > Gemmatimonadota > Gemmatimonadetes > Gemmatimonadales > GWC2-71-9 > DASQPE01. The sequence goes on from JBGPVE010000011.1 coordinate 17,038, forward strand.
CAAAGTGCGCGAGCTCGACCGCCGGGTGTCGGCGCGAATGGGCTTCGCTCAGCCGTTTCCGGTCACGGGGCAGACGTACACCCGCAAGGCGGACAGTCTCATCGTGGACACGCTGAGCGGCATCGCGCAGTCCGCCGCAAAGATGGCGACCGATCTCCGCCTGCTACAACATGAGGGCGAGCTGCTGGAGCCGTTCGAGGCGGAGCAGATCGGCTCGAGCGCCATGGCCTACAAGCGAAACCCCATGCGCGCCGAGCGGATCTGCGGGCTCGCCCGCTTCGTGCTCTCGCTCCAGGCCAATGCCGCGCACACCGCGGCCAACCAGTGGCTCGAGCGCACGCTGGACGACAGCGCCAACCGCCGGCTCACGCTGCCGGAAGCGTTTCTCGCCACCGACGCTATTCTCGTGCTGGCGACCAACGTGGCGGCCGGACTCGAGGTGCGTGAGGCCGTGATCGGCGCGCATGTAGCCGTCCAGATGCCGTTCATGGCGACGGAGCGCTGGCTGATGCTCGGCGTGGGCGGCGGCGGCGATCGCCAGTCGCTCCACGAAGTCGTGCGCCGGCACAGTCTGGCGGTGGCCGAGGCGGTGAGCCGACAAGAACCGAACGATCTCCTCGACCGACTCGCCGCGGATCCGGCGTTCGGCGGCGTCCCGGTGGCCGCGCTTCGCGCCGAGCTCGATCCGACTCTATACACCGGGCGCGCGGCCGCGCAGGTCGGCGAGTTTATCGATGAGTACCTTGCCCCGCTGCTCGAGCAGGCTCGGCCGCTCGCTGCTGAGCCGGAATCCGCGGAGGTCCGGGTATGACCACGCTGGCGCAGAGCGCCCTGCCTCTGCCGCTCCTTCGACGCGGAAAGGTGCGCGAGGTATACGAGGTCGACGCCGACCATCTGCTGCTGGTGGCCAGCGATCGGGTGAGCGCGTTCGACGTCGTGATGTGCGAGGCCATTCCCGACAAGGGCGCGGTGCTCACCCAGATCAGCGCATTCTGGTTCCAGCGGCTCCGGAGCGTCGTTCCTTCGCACTACGCCACTGCCGATACCGCGGAGATCATCGCCCGGGTTCCCTCGCTCGCAGCGCATCGGGACCAGGTGGCGGGACGCGCGATGTTGGTGCGGCGGACCACGCCGATCGCGTTCGAGTGCGTCGTGCGCGGCTATCTGGCGGGTTCGGCCTGGGCGGAGTACCGCCGGAGCGGGACCCTCGCGGGCGAGCCGCTGCCGCCGGGGCTGGTGGAAAGCGCCCGCCTTCCCGAGCCGATCTTCTCGCCCGCCACCAAGGCCGAGACCGGGCATGACGAAAACGTCCCGATGGCGGCGGTCGAGCGCGCGTTGGGCACCCAGGTGGCGCACCGCCTGCGCGACGCGAGCTTCGCCGTCTACCTCGCCGGCCGGGACCACGCGGCCAGCCAGTGGATCATCATCGCGGACACCAAGTTCGAGTTCGGGTTCGACGCGGCAGGCGCGCTGCTCCTGATCGACGAAGTGCTCACCCCGGACTCGTCGCGCTTCTGGCCCGCCGATCGGTACCAGCCGGGCCGGCCGCAGCCGAGCTTCGACAAGCAGCCGCTCCGGGACTACCTTGCGTCCATCCGCATGTCCGGCGGCTGGAACGGCGAGGCGCCGCCGCCGCCGCTTCCGCCCGAGGTGGTCGCGGCGACGCGTGAGCGATATCGCGAGGCGTTCCGCCGGCTCACGGGGCGGGAGTTGGAGATCGACGCGTGATCCGGACCGCGCCCGAGGGCAAGTGGTTCATCATCGGCGCATGGGTGCTCGCGCTTGGGCTGGCGCTCACTCGGCACTGGGTCCTGTTCGCGGTATGGCTGCCGATCGCCGTTTGGGTCGTGGCGTTCTTCCGCGATCCGGAGCGGGCGGGCCCGCGCGGCGACCAGTTGATCCTTGCCCCCGCCGACGGCAAGGTGGTCAGCGTGGTCGAGACCGACGAGCCCACGTTCATGGGCGGGCCGTCGATCCGTATTTCGGTGTTCATGAACGTGTTCGATTGTCACGTGAATCGTTATCCAACCGACGGCACGGTGGCGTATCGCCACTACAACCCGGGCAAGTTCCTGCATGCCGCGGCCGAGAAATCGAGCCTCGAGAACGAGCAGTCCTCGGTGGGGCTCACGACGATGCACGGCAAGGTCTTGATTCGGCAGATCGCCGGCCTGATCGCGCGGCGGATCGTGACCGATCATCCCGTCGGTACGGTGGTGCATCAAGGCGAGCGACTCGGCATGATTCGATTCGGCTCGCGAGTGGACCTCTTCCTGCCGCGCGGCACGCAGACCCTCGTCCAGGTCGGGGATCTGACTCGCGTCGGCGTCACCCCGGTGGCTCAATGGAGCTGATTCCGCGTCGCCCAGGACTTCGACCGGCCGACATGCGCCGAGTGGTCGTCGTGATGCCGAGCGCCTTTACGCTCGGAAATCTGTTCTTCGGATTTTGGTCGATCATCTCGGCGTTCAACGGCAACTTCCGATGGGCCGGCTGGTTCATCGTCTTCGCCGGCATACTCGACATGCTCGACGGCCGGGTGGCCCGGCTGTCCAACACCAACAGCAAGTTCGGCGCGGAGCTGGATTCGCTGGTCGACGTCATCTCCTTCGGCGTGGCGCCCGCTCTCTTGATGTACTTCCTCGATTTCGCCTCCGGCGGCCGATTCGCCTGGGTGCTCTGCTACATCTACGTCGTCGCCGTCGCGCTGCGCCTGGCGCGCTACAACGTCGTCGCGGCCACGAAGCCGTCGCCGGGGGGCTGGTTCACGGGGTTGCCGTCGCCCTCGGCGGGCATGACCCTCGCCGTGTACTACCCGTTCAGCCAGACGCCCTGGTATCGCGCGTCGCTGGCCTATCTCGACCTGCAGCATCAAGGACTCGTCGTCCTCATTCTGCTGCTCTCGTTGCTCATGGTGAGCAACGTGAAGTATCCGCGATTTCCGCCCATCGGACTGCACAGCGCCAAGGGCCTGCTCGGGCTCGCCGTCCACCTGATCGTTCTGGCGGGCGGGCTGCTCGCGCCGGATTACTTCCTCTTCCCGCTCGCCCTCATCTATATGGTCTTCGGCGTGGGCCGCGCCCTCGTCTTGGGCCTCATGGAGCGGGGCGACGACGAAGTCGAGTCCCCGCCGCTCGAGCCCGTGGGTGAGGGCGAGGTCGCCGAAATCGAGCCGCCACCGTCGCGCGGCGAGCGCCGACGCATCTGGGGAGACCGCCGACAGGAGCCGGACGAATGACCTTTCGGGTGCACGTACGCGTGATGCCACGCGCGGGACTTCTGGACCCTCAGGGTCAGGCGGTCGAGCACGCGCTCGGCATGCTCGGATTCGGAGAAGCCGCTCGGGTGCGGGTTGGGCGGGCCATCGAGCTGGCCGTATCGGCCGGGTCCGAGGACGAGGCCGCCGCGCGCGCGCGCCTCATGTGCGACAAGCTCCTCGCGAACCCCGTCACCGAGGACTACACCGTCGAGGTGGAGGAGCGCTGATGCAGCGGGTCGCCGTACTCCGGTTTCCCGGCAGCAATTCCGACATGGATGCACTGCGCGCCGCGGAGCGCGTCGGATGCGAGGCGTACTTCGTCTGGCACCGCGACACCGATCTCCGGGCCGCCGACGTCGTGATCCTGCCGGGCGGGTTCAGCTATGGCGATTACCTGCGGTCCGGCGCGATCGCGCGCTTCAGCCCGGTGATGCAGGCGGTGCAGCGGCACGCCGCGGAGGGCGGAGCCGTCATCGGCATCTGCAACGGGTTCCAGATCCTTTGCGAGGCGGGGCTTCTGCCCGGGGCGCTGGTGCGCAACGCCCGACTCACCTTTGTGTCGAAGCCGGTCGACCTCCGAATCGAGCGCACCGACACCGTCTTCACCAACGCCTTCGCGTCCGGCGAGCAGATTCGCATTCCCGTGGCCCACGGCGACGGTCGCTTCGTGGCCGACACCGCGACGCTCGACCTGCTCGAGGCGGAAGGCCGGGTGATCCTCCGCTACCTGCGCAACGGTGCGGGCACCGAGCCGAATCCCAACGGCTCGGCTCACGACATCGCGGGAATCTCCAATCCATCGGGGACGATCGTGGGCCTCATGCCGCATCCCGAACGGGTCGTCGATCCCATGTTGCCCAACGCGTACAAATCCAAATTCTTCGTCTCGATGGCGGCTTGGCCGTCGCTGACGCCGGGAGGTCGCTCATGACCTGGAGACTCCATCTACTCACGCTCGGCGTCGCCGGCATCGTCGCGGCACCGCTCGTCGCCCAGGACGTCAAGACGATCAAACCGGGGATGACCGAGGCCGACGTGCGCGCCGCCTGGGGTAAGCCGGTCACGACGCGCGCCCATGCCGGCTTCTCTTATCTGTTTTACGAAAACGGCTGCCTCAAGACCTGCGGCACCTACGACCTCGTCATTCTGCAGGGAGGCCAGGTCGTCGACGCGATTGCCCGCGCCAAGGACCATGCCTACGATGGGGTCTCCTCGTCTCCGGCCGATCGGGCCCCCCATCCGACGCCGCCGTCCGACTCGACTGCCGCCCATTCGGCGAGCCCGTCGCCCCGGAGCCCTCGTGGCTGAGACGCCCACCGCGACGGTCGCCCGACCCCGGGCGCCCGTCACGCACGCCGAGCCGTTTCCCGGCGAGCGACCGGTGACGGCGGAGGTGGTGCGGGAGCACAACCTGAACGAGATCGAGTACGAGCGTATCATCACGCTGCTCGGCCGCACGCCGACGCTGACGGAGCTCGGCGTCTTTTCCGCGCTCTGGTCCGAGCACTGCTCCTACAAGCATTCGAAGCCGATCCTCAAGACCTTCCCCACGACCGGTCCGCAGGTGGTTCAAGGACCGGGCGAGAATGCCGGTGTGCTCCGGCTGCCCGAGGGGTGGGCCGTCGCGTTCAAGATCGAGTCGCACAACCATCCGTCCGCCGTCGAGCCGTACCAGGGCGCCGCGACCGGCGTGGGTGGAATTCTCCGTGACGTGTTCACGATGGGCGCGCGCCCGGTGGCGGTGCTCAACAGCCTCCGCTTCGGTCCGCTCGATCTGGCCCGCAACCGCTACCTCTTCGCCGGCGTGGTCCGCGGCGTCGGTGACTACGGCAACTGCGTGGGCGTGCCGACCCTCGGCGGCGAAGTCGGCTTCGCGCCGGGCTACACCGGCAATCCGCTGGTGAATGCCATGTGCGTCGGTCTCCTCCGCGAGCGGGATCTGATCCGCGCCAAGGCGCACGGCGTCGGCAACGTGCTCATGGCGGTAGGGTCCCGCACCGGCCGGGACGGCATCCACGGCGCGAGCTTCGCGTCGGAAGAGCTCTCGGAGAAGAGCGAAGCCCGGCGTCCCCAGGTGCAGGTCGGCGATCCCTTCGCCGAAAAGCTGCTGCTCGAAGCCAGTCTCGAGTTGATCACCTCCGGCCTCATCGTCGCCATCCAGGACATGGGCGCGGCCGGCCTCACCAGCTCGTCGGCGGAAATGGCGGCGCGAGGCGGCGTCGGCGTCGAGATCGACACCGGACTCGTGCCGACCCGCGAAGAAGGGATGACGCCATACGAAATCCTGCTCTCCGAATCGCAGGAGCGGATGCTGATCGTGGCGGAGCCCGGCCGGGTGCCGGAGATCCAGGCGGTGTGCGCCAAGTGGGAGCTGGACGTCGCCACGATCGGCCGAGTGACCGACGACGGCATCTTCCGTGTGAACCACCAGGGTCGCACCGTGGTGGCCATCCCGGGCCAACCGCTCGTCGACGATTGCCCCATCTACCACCCCGAGGCGCGTGAGAGCGACGCGGCGCGGGCCCGGCGGGCCGCTCTGCCGCCGTCACCGCCCAAGGCGGACGCGGAGCGCGCGCTCGAAATCCTGCTCGACACACCGAGCATCGCGAGCAAGCGCTGGGTGTACGAGCAGTACGACTCGAGCGTGCAGGCTTCGACGGTGCTCGCCCCCGGCGGCGATGCGGGCGTGCTGCAGGTTCCGGGCACCGACTTCGGCTTGGCCGTGACGGTCGACTGCAACAATCGCCTGGTGGCGCTCGATCCCTACGAGGGAGGTAAGGCCGCCGTCGCCGAGGCTGCGCGCAACATCGCGTGCACCGGCGCGGTCCCGCTCGGCATCACCGACTGCCTCAACTTCGGCAACCCGGAAAAACCCGACGTGTTCTTCCAGTTCCGGGAAGCCTGCCGCGGAATCGGCGAGGCGTGCCGTGCCTTCGATACGCCGGTCACCGGCGGCAACGTCTCGTTCTATAACGAGAGCCCGACGGGCGCCGTGGATCCCACGCCCACCATCGGCATGGTCGGCCTGCTCGAGCGGGTCGATCGCAGCGTGCCGAGCCACTTTCAGGCGCCGGGCGATGCCGTCGTGCTCTTGGGCGCCACCCGGGGTGAGCTGGGCGGTTCGGCCTACTGGGCCGAGCTCTGCGGATTCATCGGCGGCCGGCCGGCGCCGGTCGACCTCGATGCCGAGCGGCGATTGCAGAGGCTCCTGGTCGCCGCCGCTCAAGGCCAGTTGCTTCGCTCGGCGCACGACTGCTCCGAGGGCGGGCTGGCCGTGGCGCTCGCGGAGGCCGCGATCGGCGGTCCATACGCCCGTTACCCGCTCGGCGCGGCGATCGAGCTCGCGGGTCATGCGCCCGGCGTTCCGATCGAGGCCCTACTCTACGCTGAGGACGGCGCCCGAGCGGTCGTCAGCGCGGCCCCCGCTGCCGTCGCCGCACTGCTCGCGCTCGCCACGGCGCAGGGCGTGCCGGCGTTTGTCGCGGGAGTGGTAGGCGCCGCCGGCGGCCAGGTGGAACTCAAGGCCGGGGGTCGATTGTTTTCCTGGGGCTCCACCGAGCTCAGACGGATCTACTTTGACGCGATCCCTCGGCGCATGGCTCACGCCGACGTCGATCGCGCCATGGAGAGTTAGGCATATGTGCGGGATCTTTGGCGTGTCGGCGGTGCCGGAGGCCGCCAAGCTCACCTACCTTGGCCTCTACGCCCTGCAGCACCGCGGCCAGGAGAGCGCGGGAATCGTCGCGATCGACCGCGACGGGTCCGTCCGCTCGCACCGGGGCATGGGGCTCGTGTCCGAGAACTTCAGCGAGTCGGAGCTGGCCAAGCTCCCCGGTGATGTGGCGGTGGGCCACACGCGGTACTCCACCACGGGTAGCACCGTGCTGGCCAACGCGCAGCCTTGCAGCGTCGCCACCCGCTGCGGCACGCTCGCCATCGCCCACAACGGCAATCTGACCAACGCGCCGGAGCTCAAGCGGGAGCTGGTGGAGCGCGGCGCCATCTTTACGACGTCGACCGATACCGAGGTGCTGGTTCACCTCATCGCCCGCTCCGAAGCCGAGACCATCGACGATCAGCTCCGGGAAGCCTTGGAGCAGGTGGACGGTGCGTACAGTCTCGTCATCACCGTGGGGCGGACGCTCTACGCCGTGATCGACAGCCGCGGCTTCCGCCCGCTGGTGCTTGGCCGGCTCGGCTCCGGCATCATCGTCGCCTCCGAGACCTGCGCGCTCGATCTGGTGGGCGCGACCCTGCTTCGCGAGCTCCAGCCCGGCGATTTTGTGCGCATCGACGAAGGCGTCGTCACCGACCTGCCCAGGCTCTCGCCGCGGCCGGTGAGCCGGTGCGTCTTCGAGCTGGTGTACTTCGCCCGGCCGGACAGCAACGTCTTCGGCGAATCGGTGGACCGGGTGCGGCGGGAGATCGGCCGCCAGCTCGCGCGCGAGGCGCCGGCGCCGGGCGCCGAGGTCGTGTTCAGCGTGCCGGACAGCTCCAACGCCATGGCTCTCGGTTACTCCGAGGTCTCCAAGACCAAGCTCGAGTACGGTCTCATCCGCAATCACTACGTCGGACGTACGTTCATCAATCCGACTCAGGCGCTCCGCGTCGCCAAAGTGCGGATCAAGTTCAATCCCGTGCGCGAGGTCATCGAGGGGAAGTCGGTCGTCGTGGTGGACGATAGCCTCGTGCGGGGTAACACGAGCAAGGGACTGGTCCAGATGATTCGAGGCGTCGGCGCCCGCGAGGTGCATCTCCGGCTCGGCTCCCCGCCCATCACGGGGCCCTGTCACTACGGCATCGACACGCCGACCCGCGAAGAGCTGATCGGCGCGACTCACTCGGTCGAGGAGATCCGGCAGTTCCTCGGGGTGGATTCGCTCGCCTATCTCTCGCTCGACGGGATGCTGCGAGCCGCCGGCCACGTTCCCGGCTTCTGCCACGCTTGCTTCTCGGGCCAGTATCCCACGGCGATCTCGGACGATCTCGTGCAGCTCCGGCACGCCTCGCCCCTCATCGCCACGCCGGCATGAC
>JBGPVE010000012.1:0-23203 GCA_041491545.1 Gemmatimonadota bacterium
CCCGCACCCGTTCGACGACGCTCTCGTCGAGCGCCACTGCATGGGTGTTGCCTTGGGAAGCGGGAGAGGTCATCGGTGAACATTAATGCGGCCACCGACGACGAGATGTCAAGTCGAGGGTGCAGCCACCGCGGGCAAGAAGGTCCGGCCGGAGGTCCTCACGGAGTCGTGGGCCCCGCCCGCAGCGCCTCGTCGAGTGCCACGTCGTGGCCGTAGATGTCGTCGGAGAACCACACGCGTCCGTCGGGCCGCACGATGGCCGTCGTGTAGAAGATCACGACCGGCAGCGGCCGAGTCAGCAGCACGCGCACCGTGCGCGAGCCGGCCATCAGCGCCTCGACGCTGTCCCGCGACCATCCCGGCTGATCCCGCAGGGCCCAGACGGCGAGCGCCACCGGATCCTCCAGGCGGATGCAGCCGTGGCTGAAGTCGCGCCGGGCGTGGGCGAACAGCTCGGGGGCGGGCGTCGCGTGCAGGTAGACGCCGGCCGCGTTGGGGAAGACGAATTTGATCAAGCCCAACGCGTTGTCCGGACCGGGGCGCTGACGGATGCGCAGCTCGCCGCGGGCCAGTCGTTCCAGCAGGTCGGGCGCCGGCCGATCGCCGAAGCCGCTGTCCCGCGGGCCGACGATCTCCATGTCGTTGGCGGCGAGATAGTCCGGCCGGCGACCCAGCTCCGGAATGATTTCGTGGACCGTGATACTGTGCGGGACATTCCAATACGGACGAAATTCGATGTAGCGCATCTGCTCCAGCAGCATCGGCGTGCGCCGATCGAGGGCCCGGCCGACGATGACCTTCATCTCGAGCGCCGGCGCGCCCACCACGCCGGCCGAGTCGAACGCGAACAGCTCGAAGGCGGGGATGTTGACGGCGAGGACGCGTCGATCGCTCAGCGGGGGCAGCCAGCGCAGGCGCTCCAGCGCCAGCTCGATCTGCCGCACCCGCCAGCTCAGCGTCACGTCGGGCGCCGAATCCTCGGCCATCCGGCGATAGCGCGCGAGCGCCGCCTTCAGGTTGCGATACTGCACCAGCTTCGGCTGCGCCGCCGCGACCAGCCCCCCCACGGTGTCGGCGGCGATGGCGGCGCCGATCGCGGCCGCTCGATCGAGGCCCGCGCCGGACCCTGCCGCTCCCGTGGTTCGGCCCAGCGGTTGGGGGTGGGTGCGACCCAGCTTGAGGTCGTCGATGTAGCGGATGAGATCGATGCTCAGCAGCAGATCGAAGCGGGCGCGATCGGCCGGCGGTAGCGGCGCGAGCGGGGATGCGCGCACAAGACTGTCGTGCGTGGCGGCGTCGTAGTCGCGTGGCGCGAGACCGTCGTCCCCCGCGGCGAGCAGCGCATCGATCGCCGCACGACCGGCCCGCGAGAGCCTGGTCCCATCGTGCCACACGAGCGCGTCGGCGCGGGAGGCGTAGAGCCGTGCCACGTCGTCGACATGGCGGGGAAAGTCCGGCCACCTGGCCCACGGATGCCGCGCGGCCGCCACCAGCGGGCGCACGATGGACGCGGTGCTGTCCTGCGAGTGCGCCACCCCCCGCGCGGATGCGACGAGAACCAGCAACACTCGAAGCGTCCGCGTCATGCCCCGAAGCGCCCGCGTCATGCGCGGCTCGACTTGCGTGACGTGCGCGGTCGGCCGGGCTTGCCCTGCAGCGCGTACAGCTGCAACACCTCCCGCTCCGTCGTCGCGTCCTCCGGCGCCTTGTCCGGCCGCACCCCGTCCAGCATGCGGGGGAATCGCAGGGCGTATCCCGGCTGATCGGCGGTCTTGCCGCAGGTGTGCAGCGGCGAACGGGTGATCTCGTCGGCCAACACCTCCACCACGTACTTCGGCTCGACCCAGACGTCCGGCGTGATGCGCGAGTCCACTCGGCGAGGCTTGGAAGGGACCGCCCGGCGGTGGAGCAGCCCCCGAAGCTCGCGCCACCCCCGCTCCGACGGCCCCGAGCCGATCTTGGCCACCGTGCGGAATCGGTCCTGTTTCGGATCGTACACCGCCCCGAGCAGCGACCCGATTCCGAGCGCCGCCCGCTTGCCGCGCCCCAAGAGGTAGCCCACCAGCACCACGTCCACCGTGTCCCGCAGCTTCAGCTGATAGGCTCGCTTGAGCTTGACCCAGGTGTACTGGCGCGCGCCGGCGGCGTACGGCGCGTCGAGCCGCTTGGCGACGATGCCCTCGAGTCCCCGCTGAATCATCTCGTCGAAGTATGCTTGCAGCTTCGCGGCGTCGGCCGTCGTGATCGACTCGGTGACGGCGAGCGGGTCGTCGGGAGTGAATCGGAGCAGCTTCGCCAGCCGCGCGGACCGTTCGCGCTGCGGCTCGGGCATGTAGTTGCGGCCGTCGGCATAGAGAAGATCGAACGCGAAGAGCCGCAACGGGTAGCGCGCCGCCGCTTCGGCGATTCCGAACTTGCGCTTGCGGGTCATCGTCACCTGGAACGGGAGAAACTCACCGGACTCGGGATTGTAGACGATGGCCTCGCCCTCGAGGATCGCGCGCTTGGCCTTGAGCTGGTGGCGGAGTCCGGCGGTCAGCTCCGGGAACATTCCCGTCACGTTTTCCAACCGGCGGCTGAACGCCCACACCCGCGTCCCATCGCGATGCAGTTGAATCCGAAACCCGTCGTACTTCGGCTCGGCGCGGACTCGGCCCAAGCGGTCGACGATCTCCGCGGCGGAGCGCAGGCGCTGCGCCAACGCCGGACGGACCGGCACGCCGGGCTCGGGTGCCACCCGCGAGAGCCCCGCTTCGCCGCGCGCGAACGCCAGGCGCACGACGCCGCCGAGATCGGTGCGCACGTTGTAGGCCCGCTCGACGATCGATTTCTTGCGGCCGTCACCCAGCGCGGCGACGGCCGTGGCCTCGACGATCGTTTGGTCTCCGACGCCCAGCCGGAGCCGGCCTTGGAGCACGCGCACGAGATACTTGGCCTCGGCGGCGCCGGCTCGCCCGAGCAGCGCGGCCAAGAGCGAGATCTTGCGGTCGACGGAGCCCGGCCCCTCAGTCCGAGCCGCCTCCAGCATCGCGTGGTGCGCCTGCATCACGGAGAGCGCCCTCCCTCGCGCCGGCGCGACCGACGCCAGCTTCTCCGCGACGAGCCCCAAGTCTCCCGCCTTCGCCTGACGTCGTGAGACCGCGGCCGGTGTCGTGCCGTACGCCTTCGCCAGGATCCTAACCAGCAGCGCGGCGCCGACCCCGACCTCGACGCCTTCGTACGCCGGCCGGAGCTGTCCTTGCAGCAGGTACACCACGGCTTCGACGGATGCGTCGCCAGCGCGGCGCAGCAGCTCCGCCACGATCCGCACGATCTCTCGGCGCGACGTCGACGTCTCCAGCGGGGCCAGCAGCTCCGCGAAGGTACGGAGCGGCATCTGCCGCGGCCGCGATCGTATCGCTCGCTTCATGCCTCCCGACGCCTGAGCAGGCTCACGAAGAAGAGTCCTGCACTGATGGCGATGGTCAGCGCGCCGCGCTCGAGGTGCACCAGGGGCGCGACGTAGAATCCCAGCACCGTCGCGACGACCGCCAGCGCGACGCTGGTGCCGAGCATCGCGTTGAGGCTCCGAGCCAGGTGCTTGGCCGTCGCGGCCGGTATGATGATGAGCGATCCCATGAGCAAGACCCCGAGGTAGCGCAGCCCGAGCCCCACCGTCAGCGCGAAGGTGAGCAGGTACTGCAGCTCGAGCGCCGAGACGTTGATGCCGGTGGTTCGGCCGAGATCCCGCGACACGAGCGCGATGACGAGCCGGTTCTTGGCGCGCAACACGAGGGCGACCACGGCGACGGCGGCGACGAGGCTCCCAAGCGCCTCGGGACGGGACACGGCGTCGTGCGATCCGAACAGCGCCTCGATCAGCTCCTCGCCCGACGCCAACATGCTCCCGACGGCGAGCGCCGCGGAAAAGACGACGCCGATGATCGCCTCGGTCGGAACGCGGGTCTCGCGCTCGAGCGCCCAGATGAGGAGGGTGCCCAGGAATAACGCGGCGATCCCGCCGAGGATGGGGTGGACGTGAAAGGCCAGCGCCAGGCCGATCCCGGGCAGCGCGATGTGCGACATGGCGTCGGATGCCAGAGTCATCCGCCGCATGACCGCGAAGCAGCCCACCAGACCGGCGGCCACCGCCATGCTCACCGCGAGCAGAAGCGTGCTAATGCGGCCGCTCCTCGTGGAGGTGGAAGCCGAGGGGCGTGCCGTAGAGATCCCGCAGTCGCTCCGGGGTCAGGACCTCCAGCGGAGGCCCGGTGAACACGGGTTGGCCTTGGCGCAAGCAGAGCACGTTCGTGGCGTATCGATAGACCAGGCTCAGCTCGTGCGAGATCAAGAGCAGCGTGAGACGCTCGGCCTGTTGGACCCGGCGAATCATCGCGTACAGGCTCTCCTCGCCGGGCTCGTCCACTCCCGCCGTCGGCTCGTCGAACAGGAGCACGGTCGGCCGCCCGATCAACGCGAATGCCAGCAACAGCCGTTGGAACTGACCGCCCGACAGGGCGCCGAGGGGTAGCGCTACGATGTCGTCCGAGAGGTTGACCAACGCGATGGCGCGCGCCACGTCTTCCGCCGGGCTTCCGCAAACCGCGGCTTTCGCCCGCAGGAACTCTCGGCCGGCGAGTGGCAGATCGCGCTCGAGATCGAGCTTCTGCGGCACGTAGCCGATCTTCGTGCCGGCTGCCCACCGCACGACCCCGCGATAGCGCACCGCGCCGATCAGGGCTCGGAACAGAACCGTCTTTCCCGATCCGTTCGGCCCGATGACCGCGAGCGAGCCTCCGACCGGAACGCTGAAGGTCACATCGCGAACGATCTCGGCATGGCCGAAGCTGACTGAGAGCCCCTCGACCTGGAGCGCGTCGGTCACCGCTTCCATGCAACGACGCGCGGCGGCTCGTGTCCATGGGCCGCCGTGGGGCCGGCCGGCTTGCCGACGACGATCGGCGCGATCGGCGAATGATCCGCCGGAATGCCCAGCTCGGCTTTGACGCCCGGAAGCCCGAGCCAGTCCCGGGCGAGCCCGATCCAGCAGGTACCGAGGCCGAGATCGTGCGCGGCGAGCATGAGATTCTGGGCGGCGAGCGCGCAATCGGTGGCGACGAACGGTCCGTCGAACCGGGCGCAGATCACGATCAACGCCGCGGCGCGGTGGAATAGGTGATAGTCGGGCTCCGCGATTGCCGACCGCAACTGCGCCAGCGGGCCGTCCGCGGGCATCGTGTCCAGCACGTAGGCCTTCGCGCGAGCCGCGAGCCGATCGAGCAGCGGCGCCCCCTCGACGATTGCGAACGCCCACGGCTGCTCGTTCATCGCGCTGGGCGCCTGAACCGCGCAGTCCAAAAGTCGGCGGATCAACTCCTCCGGCACCGGCTCGGCGGTGTACGCCCGCACCGCGCGCCGCCCGTAGATCGCCTCTCTGAGCTCCATGGTGTCCCCGCGGCACTGAGAGTCCTGCAGGATGGTGGCGGCTCAAGCGGATACGCGCTCAAGCCGCGCCACCAATCGTATTACCGGCCTCCTGGCAGCGGTAGGTGTCGGTGAAGGTATCGTCCCGCCGAAGTGGAGCTCTTACGGTCGATGCGGCGCCAGGATCTTGAGCCTGAGCTGGACGTAGGGATGCTCGCCGTTGTCGTCGCCCGGCGGATTGAGCGGCCCCACGTCGGTCAGTTTGAAGCGAAGCTGTTTGGGCGTCGCGGTTTGGACGCCGGGTGGCAGGACCCGCTGCTCGAGCTGTGAGTCGAAGTCCCACATGGCGCCGGCACCGGAAACTCGGTTGTCGGCGTTGTCAGCACCGACCAGCCCCATTTCGGAGCGGAGGGTGAGTGCCTGGACCTTCACCGGTCCGGTGATCGGACTGTGCGACGCGTTGGTGAGATAGGCGTCCGCCGTGACGAGCCTCCTCTTTCCGTCGTACTAACGGATCGGCCGTTCGTAACAAAACTCCGTCGGCGGACAGAGAGAGTGTCCGCCGACGGAGTCTAGAAGCGATTAGTCCTACCCCAAGAGCAGAGGAAGCGAGCCCGCCTAGGCCGCCTTCGGCTTCGGGACCTCCGGCACGGAGAGAATGACGCTCTCGCTTCCGCTGATCAGGTACTCGGGATAGGCCGACGACCCGTGCTCGTGCAAGTCCAGCCCCTCGAGCTCACCTTCAGCCGACACTCTGAGTGTGCCGGTGGCTTTCACGGCGTACATCAGCACCATCGCGCCGGCGAACGTGGCGGCGGTTACGGACGCGCTTCCGATGAGCTGGGCCTTGAGCGTCGCCAGACCCCCGCCGTAGAACAGCCCGGAGACCACGGTGCTGACATCGGAGCCCGTCGGCGTGGGCACACCGTACTTGCCAGCCGCGAAGAGCCCGAGTGACACGGTGCCCCAGATGCCGCAGGCCATGTGCACCGGCACGGCGCCGATCGGATCGTCGATTCGGAGGTACTCGAGCGCGTCGATCGCCCACACCACGACGAGCCCAGCGACGGCACCGATGAAGAACGCCCCAACTGGGTCCACCCAATAGCACGGACAGGTGATGGCGACCAGTCCCGCGAGGAACCCGTTGGTGGTGAGCGCCAAATCCCACTTCCGGGTGCGCCCATACGAGTAGAAGAGCGAGACCAGGCCTGCCGAGCAGGCGGCGAGGGTCGTGTTGAAGGACACGCGACCGATGCCTTGCATGTCGAGCGCGGAAAGGGTGCTCCCCGGGTTGAACCCATACCAGCCGAACCACAGAATCAGGCCGCCCGCGGCACCGATGATGAGATCGTGTGCCGGCATGGGTCCGCCGCCGTCCCGTTTGAACACTCGTCCCAGTCGCGGGCCGAGCGCGATCGCGCCGGCGAGCGAGATCGTGCCGCCGATCGTGTGAACCACTGTCGAGCCGGCGAAGTCGTGGAACGAGATCGGCCCCATCGTCGCGAGCCATCCGTCCGGACCCCAAGCCCAGTGTCCGATGATCGGATAGATGAATCCGGTCACGCCCACGCTGTAGAGCAGATCACCGATGAACCCGCACCGGCCGATCATGGCGCCGGACGTGATCGTGGAGCAGGTGTCCGCAAACGCGAACTGGAACACCCAGAACGCGAGGAGCGGTATGCCGGTGGTGCCGTAGGTCGCCGCCAGTCCCTGTAGCGCGAATCCGGTGGTGCCGATCCAGGGGGTTCCCGGCTCGAACATGAACGCGAAGCCCCAGAGCCAGAATGTCACCCCGCAAATGCAGGTGTCGGCGATGCCTTCGACCAAAATGTTGACCGCCTCGCGCGAGCGCGCGAACCCGGCCTCCAACATCACGAACCCCACCTGCATGCAGAAGACGAGAAACGCGGCGACCAAGGTCCAGACCGTGTTGATCGCGTTGACCGACGCCATGGGATCCGGTGCCGGCGCCGGTGCCGCGCCCTGCGCCGAGAGGAGGCCGGGCAAGAACCAGCGAGTCATCAGGGTCAGCACCAGGAACAGCCCGATGGCCTTGCCGAGGAAGAGCAGGCCGACGTTGCGTCGGATCAGGGGGTCCTGCCAACTCGTTCGCAACCGTTCACCGAGAGTTCGCAACGCTTCGGACATACCGGCCAGCTCCTTTACGCGGAAGAGGATTGAGTTGGGACTCGCACGCGGACGATTGGCCTTACCGCGGGCCGGCGATTTCCAGGGAATGCCGCTGGACCTCGTCGGCCGTCACCGGGGTGAGCGCGGCGTTGTCCCGCTCGCCCGTCCGGATGCGGATGACCTGCTCGATGGGCTGGACGAAGATCTTGCCGTCACCGACGGAGCCGGTGCGGGCGCCGGCGATGATCGCGTCGATGGTCGCCTTAACGTAGGGCTCCGAGCACGCCATCTCGATCTTCACCTTCTCCCGGAATTCCAGAATCACTTTGGACCCTCGGCGCACCGCGACCATGTCCTGCTCCCCTCCGTGGCCGCTGGCGCGGGTGATGGTGATCCCCGTGACCCCCGCGCGGAAGAGCGCCTCTTTGACTGTGGAGAGGCGGTCGGGGCGGATGATGCAACTGATCAGTTTCATCGTGGAACTCCGGGCAATAGGGATTCCTGGGGCAGAAAAAAGCGAGATGCCCCTGTGTCGTGATTGACGCAGGGGCATCCGGGCAGCGCTAGCTACTCAGGTGGTACCCGGCGGCTCGATCCGGAGGGGGCTCGGGTTTCGGACGTTCGGGGTCATGACGGCTCCGGCAGCGGGTGGTCTGAGTGCGCGCTGGGATAGTATATGACACGCGGTAAGGCGTGTCAAGTAAATCGTGCCGAAATCGCCAAGAAATTAGATCGTTACATCAATACACCACGATTTGTGTAGCTATTGGCGTACAATCTCTGCACAAAATGCGCATACTAACGTACAGAAATGCACGACATCGATACCTCGACCCCTACCTTAAATACCCCAGTTTGGATCCTCCGCCGCCCACTATATTTCTCGCATGCCGCTGTCCGCCCTCCACCCCGCCGTCGCCCGCTGGTTCGCCGAGCGCCTGGGGGAGCCCACCCCTGCGCAGCGCCGCGGGTGGGACGCGATCCGGGCCGGCCAGAACACGCTCATCGCGGCCCCCACCGGCTCCGGAAAAACCCTCGCTGCGTTCCTCATCGCCCTGGACGAGCTGCTCCAGGAGAGCCTCGCCGGCACCCTGCCGGATGAGACCCGCGTGGTGTATGTCTCGCCCCTCAAGGCGTTGAGCGCGGATGTACACCGGAACCTCGCCGAGCCCCGGCGCGAGATTCGCCGCCTAGCCGAAGAGATGGGATTCGGCGCGCCCCGGATCACCGCCGCCGTCCGCTCGGGCGATACCCCCGCCGCCGAGCGCGCGGCGATGCTCAAGACACCACCTCACATTCTGGTCACCACGCCCGAGTCGCTCTACCTCCTTCTCACCGCCAAGCGGAGCCGCGAGATGCTCCGCACCGTGCGCACCGTGATTGTGGACGAGGTCCACGCGGTCCTCGAGTCGCGGCGCGGCGCCCACCTCGCGCTGAGCTTGGAGCGGCTCGCGCATGTCGCCCAGCAGCCGATTCAACGGATCGGCCTCTCGGCGACGATGAAGCCGATCGAGCAAGTCGGCCAGTGGCTCGTCGGAGCGTCGGGACCGCACGGGAACGGGGGCCGGGTCTCCGGACAAACCAACAGTCTTCCGATCCGGCCCCCGTTCCCGTTCGGTCCTGCGATCGTCGACGAAGGTCATCGGCGGGCGCTAGATCTTGCTCTGGAGTTGCCCAAGTCTCCGCTCGAGGCGGTCATGCCGACCGAGGTCTGGGGCGAGATCTACGACCGACTCGCCGAGCTCATTCGCGCGCATCGCACGACACTCGTCTTCGTGAACACTCGGCGGCTGGCCGAACGGGTCGCACGCCATCTCGCCGACCGATTGGGTGAGGACGCCGTCACCGCGCACCACGGCAGCCTCGCCAAGGACGTCCGTCTCGACGCGGAGGAGCGACTCAAGACGGGGCAGCTCAAGGCGCTGGTCGCGACCGCGTCGCTCGAGCTGGGAATCGACATCGGGCATGTGGACTTGGCCTGCCAGCTGGGCACCCCCAGGCGGATCTGGACGTTCCTGCAGCGGGTTGGGCGCTCGGGGCACACCGTGCGCGGCACACCGAAGGGCCGCCTCTTTCCGCTCACCCGGGACGAGCTGGTCGAGTGCACCGCGCTGCTCCGAGCGGTGCGGCAGGGGACGCTCGACCGGCTCACCATCCGCCAACAGCCGCTGGACGTGCTGGCGCAGCAGATCGTCGCCGAAGCGGCCTGCGAGGACTGGGCGGCCGACTCGCTGTTCGACCTGGTCCGTCGCGCCGATCCCTACCGCCACCTCGATCGCGCCGCGTTCGACGACGTGGTTCGGATGCTGGCCGACGGGTTCACGACGCGCCGCGGACGACGCGGCGCGCTGATCCACTACGATCCGGTGAACGGACGGCTTCGCGGCCGACGTGGTGCGCGCCTGCTCGCCATTACCTCCGGTGGCGCGATTCCCGACACCGCCGACTATCGCGTCGTGCTGGAGCCCGACGGCACTTTCCTCGGCACGGTGAACGAGGACTTCGCGGTCGAGAGCCTCGCAGGCGACATCTTCCAGCTCGGCAACCTCTCTTGGCGAATCCTCCGGGTGCAGCAGAGTACGGTGCGAGTAGAGGATGCGCACGGCCAGCCGCCCGGAATTCCGTTTTGGCTTGGCGAAGCGCCGGCCCGGAGCGTCGAGCTGTCGGCCGCCGTGTCGGAGCTGCGGCGGGAGGTGGAGACGCGGTTGGACGACGATAACGCGGCGCGCGATTGGGTCGTCTCCCAACTGACGGAGGCCGACTCCAGTCGCGCCGCTGCGTTTCAGCTCGTTCACTATCTCGGCGAAGCGAAGCGCATGCTCGGCACGCTTCCCACCGTGGACACCATCGTCGCCGAGCGATTCTTCGACGAGTCGGGCGGCATGCAGCTCGTCATTCACGCACCGTTCGGCAGCCGGGTCAACCGCGCGTGGGGCCTGGCGCTCAGAAAGCGCTTCTGCCGTCAGTTCAACTTCGAGCTGCAGGCGGCGGCCACCGAGGACGGACTTCTGCTGTCACTTGGCCCGCAGCACTCCTTCCCGCTCGACAACGTCTTTCGCTTCCTCCAGCCCGAAACGGTGGGCGACATCCTGGTGCAGGCGCTGCTCGACGCGCCGATGTTCGGGACCCATTGGCGCTGGAACGCGACCATCGCGCTCGCGATTCCGCGGAATCGGAGCGGCCGCCGAGTGCCGCCGCAGCTCCAGCGCATGGAGGCGGACGACCTCCTCGCCGCGGCGTTCCCCGACGCGGCGGCGTGCCTGGAGAACATTCCCGGCGATCGCGAGATCCCCGATCACCCGCTCGTGCGGCAGACGATCGACGATTGCGTGCGCGAGGTGATGGACCTCGATCGCCTCATCGACATTCTCGGACGGATCCGATCGGGTGAGATCCGTTGCATCGCGCGCGACCTTCCCGAGCCGTCGCCGCTCGCGTCCGAGGTACTCAACGCGCGACCGTACGCCTTCCTCGACGACGCTCCGCTGGAGGAGCGACGGACCCAGGCGGTCTACACCCGCCGCGCGTTCGAGCCCTCCTCGGCCGATGATTTGGGCGTCCTCGACCCGGCCGCGATCGCGCGGGTGCGGGACGAAGCGTGGCCCGAGGTGCGCGACGCCGATGAGCTGCACGATGCGCTTCTCACCTCGGGGTTCCTCACCGAGCACGAGGGAGAGGCCGGTCGCGACGGAGCGACATGGACCGTCTACCTCGACGAGTTGGTGGCCGCGCGCCGAGCGCGGCGAATCACGCCGCACGGCGGCGAGGCACTTTGGGCGGCGAGCGAACGGGTACCCGAGCTGAGTGCACCAACCGCAGACTCCGTGCGCGAGCTGTTGCGCGGCCGACTCGGCATCGTGGGTCCCACCACCGCAACGATGCTCGCCGCGCCCCTTGGTGTCACGACGATGGAGGCGGAGCAGGCGCTGGTCGCGCTCGAGGCCGGAGGTGTGATCTTGCGCGGCCGGTTCACCGCGCGCCGCCACGACGTTGGCGACGGCTCCGCGAACCCCGCCGAGCTCGAGTGGTGTGACCGCGCGCTCCTCGCGCGCATCCATCGTTACACCCTCAATCGGCTCCGCGCCGAGATCGAGCCGGTGAGCTCGGCGGATTTCATGCGGTTTCTGTTCGCGTGGCAGCGGGTCGATCCAGAGCACAGAATGGCCGGACTCGAAGGCCTCGCCGCCATCATCGCGCAGCTCGACGGCTTCGAGCTGCCGGCTGGTGCCTGGGAGACCGAGGTGCTCGCCGCGCGTTGCACGGAGTACGATCTCGCGCTGCTCGATACGCTCTGTCTTACGGGGCGGGTGGCGTGGGGAAGGCTGTCGGGCGGACCGGCGGGTGGGCGGACAGACGGGCCGGCGGACAGGCGGACGAGCGGGCCGATTCGGACCACGCCGATCGCGTTGTTTCTGCGGGAGCACTCGGATGACTGGCTCGGAAGAGCGACTCCGGTCGACCGCGCCGCGCTGTCCACCTACGCCCAACGCGTCGTCGAGGTGTTGGAGCAGCGCGGCGCGTCGTTCTTCCACGAGCTGGTTCCGGTCTCCGGTCTCCTGGCGACTCAGGTCGAGCAGGCACTCGCGGACCTGGCGGGACTCGGCCTCGTCACGTCGGACAGCTTCGCCGGCCTTCGCGCCCTCATCACACCGTCGTCCAAGCGCAAGCCGCTCGGTAGCCAGAGGCGCCGGCATCGCACGATGCCGTTCGGCATCGAGAGCGCCGGCCGATGGTCGCTGCTCGCCGGATCGGACGCCAAACGGGTGGGGGCCCCTCCGGGCACTGCAGTTCGCGATGGCCGGTCGGGATCCCACCCAAGGCTGCCGCTCACGGACGTGCCCTCCGGGACCCCCGCCCGTTTGGCATCCGATCCGGCGGCCCACGCCCTGGCGCTGCTGCGGCGCTATGGTGTCGTCTTCAAGCGCCTGCTCGGAAACGAGTCCGGCACCCCGCCCTGGCGCGACCTCCTCCTGGCGTACCGCCGGCTCGAGGCTCGCGGTGAAATTCGCGGCGGGCGGTTCGTGGCCGGCATGTCCGGCGAGCAGTTCGCGTTGCCCGAGGCAGTCGGGCAGCTCCGCGCCGTGCGCCGCGCGGACAAGACCGGCGCGCTAATCGCCATCAGCGGCGCTGATCCGCTGAATCTCACCGGCAGCATCACTCCCGGAGACCGCATTCCCGCGCTGGCCGCGAATCGCATCCTCTATGAGGACGGCGCGCCGATCATGGCACGCGTAGCGCGCGACATCCGATCGCTCACCTCATTCGATCCCGACCGCGAGGTCGAATTGGCGCGGGCGCTCGTGCGGAGACCTATGCCGGCGGCGTTACGCGCGTACTTCGCGATGGCGGGCGTGCCGGCTGCGTCGGCGCCGTTGGTGCACGCGAGGAAGCCGCGTGCGCGTCGCGCGGCGGACCGCGCGCGCCGGCCCGAGTAGATCGCATTCTCCTCCGACGTGCTCCTCGACTGCCTCGAGCCGAGTGATCGAACCAGCTTCTGCGAGTGGAAGGGCGTGGCGTGCTACTGGAGCGTCCGGGTAGGCGATCGTCTCGCGAAAGATGCGGCCTGGAGCTATCCGACCCCCGACCCGGGGTACGAGGCGATCCGAGATTACCTCGCCTTCTATCCGCGACGCATGGACGCCTGCTATGTGGGGGCGGACCGGGTCGAGCCGCAACCCGGCTTCTACTATGGTGGCTGGATCACGCCTAATCCGCCACCCGAAGAAGTCCGGCCATTCAGACCATCGCGGCCGGCGCGAGTCCCGCGTCGTGGAGCAGCAGGCTTCCACCCGACGCCCGCCCGCCCCGAAGTTCCGCCCGCGTAAGCACCAGACGATCCTTAGCCCGCGTCATCCCGACGTATAAAAGTCGCCGTGCCTCCTGAATCTCGTCCTCCCGATTCTGCTGCAGCGCCCAGTATCCCGGCAGCTGCTGATCCTCCACGCCGACGACATACACCCGCGAAAACTCGAGCCCCTTGGTTGAGTGCAGCGTGAGCAGGCTGACCCGATGCGGATCTCTCTCCACGCCCTCGCTGCTGGAGAGCCCTACCTTATCGAGCATGCGGTCGATGCTCTCGCCGAGGGTGGGGGCGGTGCTCGTCTCCATTAGCGCACCGAGTCGGAGCATTGCGATCGGGTAGCGCTCCGCCGCCGGCCGCTCGGCTCTGAGGCGCTCCATCACCCGCCGCCCACCCAAGCGCTCGATGATCTCCTCCACGTCCGGCGCATCCGGCGAAGCCCCGCGCTCGGCGGCGTAGACCTCGAGACAGTCGCTGTACCGCCCGAGCGCCGCGGGAACTGCAAGCTCCTGAAGAAGTCGCGCCTCGGGCTCGGGATTCACCCTCTGATCCAGCGCCAGCGCCAGACCCAACCAATCCAGCGCCTGCGACAACGCCGCCTTTCGCGCCCGAATCACCTTCAGCATGCCCAAGTGCCGGAGCACGCCCACCAGCATGCTCGCGTCGTCCAACGCATGGTGCGCTCGACCCTCGGCCACGCCGAACCGCTTGGCCAATGCTTCGAGCTTGGCACTCTCGTCCAGGAGCGACTTGGCGAGGGGCAACGTGTCAAAGAACACCAGCGTCTCGATGCCGGACAACCCGGTGGCAAGCCGCCGGAGCACCGGCACGTCGAAGTTCTGGCCGTTGTGCGCCACCAGCACATCCTGGCCCACGAAGTCTCGAAAGAGGGGCCAGACATCGGCGAAGCCAGGCTCGTCCTTCAGGTCGGCCTCGCGGTAGCCGTGCACCGCGGTCGCCCCCGGGCTGATTGGACAGCCTGGCCTGACCAGCGAATGAAACTGTGCGACGATCGCGCCGTTCCGCACCCGCACGGCCGCCAGCTCCACGATCTCGCACGACGCGACGTCGAGGTCGGTCGACTCGACGTCGAACGCCACGTAGTCGAGGAACCGATCGCGCACGTCGCGCGACTGCAGAATCTGCAGCGCCTTGAACACGAGGAGCGGCCAGCTGCCTCGGCCCGCATCGTCCGGTCTGAGAACGACGTCGTCGTCCCGCATCTTGCGCGGCCCAGTGAGGCGGCGTACGTCGGGCATGTGCGCCGACTGCATGAGCCCGGCCAGCGCGATCTCGACTCCTCGATCGGGCACGAGCCACACGGTGGCCCCCCGCTCGCTCGCCGCCGACACTCGCTCGGCGAGCGCCGCCGCCCCGGGGTACAGCGCCGGATCGGTCAGCTCCGCGTGCCGCTCTTCGAGCGGGTTGCGATACCGGCCCACCCGCTGCGCCAACAGCTCCTCCACCAACGGCCTGAGGGCGTCGTGAGTCCGGCCAAGTGCCGCGAGATTCTCCACATGGTAGATGAAACGCCAAGCCTTCCGCGTGTCGGGATCGGCGCGCGAGTTCTGCCGCGCGAAGACCCGCAGGCTCGCGAGTAGATCCGCGTCCAACCCGGCGGTCGTCCGCACTTGCTCCAGCATCTGCTTGGGCAAGACCCGGTCGGCGAACGCTTCCAGCGCGAGCGGATCGTCGGGCGCGCGGATGAGTCGCAGCGACGAGATCACGTAGGCCACGACGTCGTCGTCGAGCAGCGCCTGCCCTCGCGCCAGCCGGCAGGCGATGCCGGCCCGCACCAGCTCGCGCTCGATATAGTGACCGATCGTGTGCTTCCGATAGAGCACCCCGTAGTCGCCCCATGCCGTGCCGCATTCCGCCCGATCGCGCAGGATGTCCTGAACGATCCATTGCGCCTCGCCCGCCTCGTCGTCGAAGGTGTAGGCCTGGACGTCGAACACGGAGTCGCGGTCCGCCTCGATCTGCTTGTCGAAGAGTGCCGGATTCCGCGCGATGAGCCGGCGCGCCACCTCGAAGATCTGCCGCGAGCAGCGGCGGTTCTGATCCAGCACGATCGGCGCCGCCACTCCGAAGTCCTCTCGGAAGCGATCCAGAATCCGTGGATCGGCCCCCGCCCAGGAGTAGATCGACTGCTCGTCGTCGCCCACGGCGAAAAGATTCCGGTGCACCGACGCGAGGCGCTTCACGATCCCGTATTGCGTCAGGTTGAGATCCTGGAACTCGTCGATCAGGATGTAGTCCCACCGGCCGCTCTGCTCGACGGCTACCCCGTCGTCGGCCCGAAGCAGCTCGCCCGTGAGCGTGACGATGTCGTCGAAGTCCACCATGTTCTTCGACCGCAGCAGATCCTGATACTTGCCGAGCAGCTCGCGATCGCCTTCCGTCAGCGGATATCCCTGCAGCCGATGGCGGCCGAAGAGCCGCAGGAGATCGCCCTGCCGAACGCTCTGCACCCTGAGCCGCTGCAGCAGACGCCGCTGGCAGTCTTCGTCCGCGATGCCGAATCCCGGTTTGAGCCCGCACTTGCTTGCGTGGTCGCGGAGCATGACGAGGCAGAGCGCGTGCAGCGTCCCCCGTGTCACCTCCTGCCCGTGGCCGTCACGCTCGCGCTCCAGGCGGAGCGCGATCTCCTGCGCGGCCTTATTGGTGAAGGTGACCGCGCAGATCCGCGCCGGCGCGTAACCGAGTCGGTGAATGAGATGATCGATACGGGCGACGAGGCAGTAGGTCTTGCCAGCCCCGGGTCCCGCAACCACCAGGACGGGACCCAGAGGCGCCTCGATGGCACGGCACTGCTGGGCGGTCGGATCGAAGCTCATGCGCGTCACACCAACGCGGCGAGCCGCTCGAGCGCATGCCCGAGGTCGGGAGCCAGCGTGAGCACGTCGCGCAGCGGATCGACCTTCGCCTTCTTGAGGCGCGCGGGCACGGTGCGCAGAGTGAAGCGGCGGATGTCGAGCTTCGAGTTCACCTCGGTCCACTTGAGCGGAGTAGAAACCGGCGCGCCCGGCAATGGGCGCACGCTGAGCGGCGCCGCGAGAAGCCGGCCGGCGCCGTTCTGAACGTAGTCGACGTACACTCGCCCGTCTCGCCGGGAGACCTGACGGGTGATGGTCGCGATCTCGGGCAGCTCCGCCACGATCACGCGCGCGAGGAGCTCGCCGAGCGCGCGCGATTCCTCGTAGCTGCACTGCTTTCCGAGCGGCACCAGCACATGCAGCCCCGACGACCCGCTCGTCTTCACGAAGCTGGGCAGCCCGATCTCCTCGCACAGCGCCCGTGTCGTTCGCGCCACCTGGACCACGTGGATGAATGGCGCGTTCTTCGGATCGAGGTCGAGCACGCACCAGTCCGGACGGTCCAACGTCGGCGCGCGGCTCGCCCACACGTGCAGCGGGATCGTCCCGAGATTGATCACGTAGAGCAGCGAATCCACGTCGTCACAAATGAAGTAGTCGATCTCCCGCTCCGCCTGCTCGCTCCACATCCGTTCCGTCCGAATCCACTCCGGCACGAATGCGGGCGCGTCCTTCTGGAAAAACGATTTCCCGCCGATGCCGTCGGGATAGCGCGTGAGCACGATCGGCCGGTCGCGTAGGTACGGAAGCAGCCACGGCGAGATGGTCCGATAGTACTCGATCAAGTCGCCCTTGGTATACCCTTCGTCGGGCCAGAACACCTTGCCCAGATTCGAGAAAACCACCGGCTCATGCGGTTCCCGCTTCCGTCCTGCCCCGTCGCCTCCTATCTGCTCCCGCGCGTCCTCATTCGTGCCTTCCCGCGCACACTCCCCCACCTCCTTGTCATCCCGAAACCGGAGAAACACCGGCTGGCGCAACAGTCCGTCGTCGGTCCATTCGGTGTACTCCACCTCGCACACCAGCTCCGGCTCGACCCAAGTCGTTCCCCGCTCCTTCGGTATGGGGCCTTGGCAGGGCGGCGTCGGTCGCTTCAGCCGCTCGAGCCGGGCCCGCACGTCGGCGAGCTGCTTGCCGCTGAACCCGCTGCCCGCCCGCCCGCTGTAGGTGAGGACATCGTCGACGTACTGCGCGAGATACAGCGCCCCGAACCCGGCGCGCGATCCCTTGGGCGCCGTGAAGCCGACCACCACGAAGTCGTCCGTCCGCCGGCGGCGGATCTTGAGCCAGGCCGGTGAGCGGCCGGCGCGGTAGGGCGACTCCGCCTTCTTGGCCATGATGCCTTCCAGCCCCATCTCGCCGACTTGGTCGAAGAGCGCCTCGCCCCGCTCCTCGAAATGCTCGAGGTAGCGGATGAGACCGGTGGGGGGCAGGAATTTCTTGAGGATCGCCTTTCGCGCGGTGAGCGGCAGCGGCCGAAGATCGAACTCCTCGAAGCCGAGCAGATCGAACGCGAAGAAGGTGACTGGATTTTCGACGGTGGCCCGCCGGATATCGAGCGAACGGCTGAGCCGAGCCCGCTGCTGCAAGCGCTGAAAGCTGGGCCGACCGGCGGCGTCGAGCGCAACCACTTCGCCGTCGAGCACCAGGCGGTCGAACGGCAGCGCGACCAGCGCGCGGACGACCTCGGGAAAAGTGGCGGAGGTGTCGTTCCCGTTCCGGGTGATGAGGCGCGCCTGGTCCCTTTTCTCTTTCCCGGCCAGTATCCGATAGCCGTCGAGCTTCAGCTCGAACACCCACCCCGCTTTCGTGAACGGCTGGTCCTTCGACTCGGCCAACATGGTCGCGGCCGACTCCGCTTTGACCGGCTTTCGCGGCGCACCGAGCCGAGTGAGCTCGCGCCGAATCGCCTCGGTCGGGGTGTCGCCCGCCTTGAGCTCTTCGACGGTGAGCCCCGAGAGTACCGACTCCTCCGGCAACTGAGCGGCCGTGCCCGTGGCAACGTACTGGTCCCGCTCCTTAATGAGGAGCCACTCCTTTTCGCCCTTCTTGATCTTCACTAATGTCCAGAGCCCGTGCAGCTTGAAGCCCTTGAGCTCGAAGAGGAGCTTCCCCTTCGCGAGGCCCGCAATCGGGTCGCTCACCGGCACCCACTCGCCCCGGTCCCACACGATCACCGCCCCCGCGCCGTAGTTGCCTTCCGGAATGATTCCCTCGAAGTCGCCGTACTCGATCGGATGGTCTTCGACCAGGATCGCGAGCCGCTTGTCCTTGGTGTCGGGGGACGGCCCCTTCGGCACCGCCCAGGAACGAAGCACGCCCTCCATTTCGAGCCGAAGATCGTAGTGGAGGTGCCGGGCGGCGTGCTTGTGCACGACAAAAAGCCCGCCCGCTTGAGCCCCAAGCGCCACGCCGCCGGCGGGCTCGGGCGTACGGTCGAGGTGGCGCTTGGCGCGGTAGGACCCGAGCCGGTCGTTGCCCCCGTCGGACGGCCTAACCCCATCACCCATTTGTCGTTGCCATTCGGCCCTCTGCGCCTTCCGGGTTTGCCCCGCATTGACTGACTGCAATATTCTGCACGCCATTGTATGATTTTTGCACTTGCGTCCCCGTCCACCGAGCCGTACTGTGATCCCTCCCATGGCCGCGCGATCTATTGGTTCTGCAACCATTTCGTTCGGGCTGGTCTCAGTCCCGGTAAATCTGTATTCCTCCAGCGAGTCCTCGGCCTCCGTCAGCTTCAATATGCTGCACAAGAAGTGCAGCACGCGCCTCAAGCAGCAGTACGTCTGTCCCAAGGACGGCGAAATCGTCGAGAAAGACGAGATCGCCAAGGGCTACGAGTTCGCCAAAGGGCAGTACGTCCTCTTCTCGCCCGAGGAGTTGAAGGCGCTCGACGAGAAGGCTACCAACACCATCGACATCGCCGAGTTCGTCCCGCTTTCCGAGGTCGATCGCATCTACCTCGAGAAGGCCTACTACCTCGGTCCCGACAAAGGTGGCGAGCGCGCCTATCGTCTCCTGGCCGAGGCGCTCGAGTCTACCGGCCGCGCGGCGCTCGGCCAGTACGCCGCGCGCGGCAAGCAGAACCTGGTGCTCGTGCGCCCCATGGACGGCGTGCTCGTGATGGAGCAGCTCCATTACGCCAACGAGCTCCGGAGCGCGGCCGACGTTCCTCGCCCCGAAGCGCCGGTCAAGCCGGCGGAGTTGGGCCTCGCGCGGCAGCTCATCGAGCAGTCCGCGACCGACGAGTTCCACCCGGAGAGCTACACCGATCAGGTGCGCACCCGCGTGCTCGAGGCGATTCAGCGCAAGGTCGATGGGCAAGAGATTACCGCCGAGCCGACCGAAGCGCCACAAACCAAGATTATCGACCTCATGGAGGCGCTGAAGGCCAGCCTGGCCAAGCGCGGCGCGAGCCCGGCCGAACGGCGGCCCGCCAAGCGCGCCGCGGCCAAGGACGCCGGCGCAACCGAGGCCAAGCCCGCCAAACGAAAGAACAAAGCGTCGTAGTCGCTTTCTCAGCTACATTCGTCGCACCATGAAGTCTTATACCACACGCGACGTGTCCCGGCTCCTCGGCCTCTCCGTTGGACACGTGCGGGCGCAGGCCCGAGCCGGCTTCGTGGCGCCGGGTCGCGGTCCGCGCAACACCTATCGCTTCTCGTTTCAAGACCTCGTGATGCTCCGCACGGCCAAGGCGCTGGCGGAGGCGAAGGTCTCGCCGCGCCGCATTCACCGCGCCCTGCGGACGCTCGTCCATCAACTTCCCGCGGGGCACTCGTTGAGCGAGGTGCGGATCACGGCCGAAGGCGACCGTGTGGTCGTGCGAGACGGCGGCACCGCGTGGAACCCGGAATCAGGACAGCTCCAGATCGACTTCGCGGTGGCGGACCTGGCGACCCGCGCCGCGCCGGTGGCGCGCCGCCTCCACCGAGATGCGCGCCGGGCGGAATCGCCGCTCACCGCTGACGAATGGTTCGATCTGGGTCTCGACCTGGAGGCAGCGGCGCCGGCCGAGGCGCGCGACGCGTACGATCGCGCCCTCGCCATCGAGCCTCGGCATGCGGATGCGCTCGTCAACCTGGGCCGGCTGCTTCAGGAGCAGGGCAAGCTCGAGCAGGCCGTGCGGCACTATCGCTCGGCCCTCGAGACGGATCCCAAGCATCCGATGGCCGCGTTCAACTTGGGCACGGCGCTGGAGGACTTGGGCCGCCGGACCGAGGCCATCGAAGCCTACGAGCGCGCGGTCGAAGTCGATGAAGCTTTCGCTGACGCGCACTTCAATCTGGCCCGGCTCTACGAGGCGGCCGGCAAGCCCAGCGCGGCGATCCAGCACTTCCGAACCTTCAAGGCGCTCAGCGAAGCGAGGTGACCGTGCGCGTCCTCGTGGGGACCAGCGGCTGGTCATACAAGGAGTGGAAAGGGAGCTTCTACCCCAAGGATCTCGCGGCCGAGGACATGCTGCGCTACTACGCCGGCCGTCTTCCGACTGTCGAGATCAACAACTCGTTCTATCGGATGCCCTCGGAGCGGGTACTGGTTGGTTGGAGCGAGCAGGTGCCGCCGGCGTTCCGGTTCGTGCTCAAGGCGTCGCGGCGGATCACGCATCTGAGCCGTCTCGAGGACGAGGAGTCGCTGGCTTATTTCCTCCGGACCGCGAACGTGCTGGGCGATCGGCTCGGCCCCACGCTCTTTCAGTTGCCGCCGACGTTCAAGAAGGACATGGCGCGGCTCCAGGTCTTTCTCTCGCGTCTGCCGAGGCGCTGGGCGGCCGCGATCGAGTTTCGCCACGCCACCTGGTTCGACGACGAGGTATACGACGCGCTCCGCGCGCGCGACGTGGCGCTGGTTGCCGCGGAGGACGACGACGGCGCCACGCCGCTCGTGCCCACGACGTCCTGGGGCTACCTCCGACTCCGCCGGACGGCCTACGACAGCCCAGCCCTCGCCGCCTGGGCTGCGCGCATTTGGCAAGAGCCTTGGAAGGAAGCGTACGTGTTCCTCAAGCATGACGAGGATGGCAGCGGCACGGGTCCGCAGCAGGCGGAAGAGTTGCAGCAGCTGCTGGCGACCGGCGAGTAACCGGTGTCGCGCCGACGCGACAGGCAAGAGTGAGTGCGCCAGGCAAGCCGTGCCCGGCCAGGCATGGATCTCGCTAAGTGAACCGACGCTCCGGCGGCCACCGATCCGCAGCGCCGACACTCCGGGTTACAGCCTAGTCACGCTTGATGGGAGCACCTGCGATGATCGCGACAAACGATTCCCGCGGCGGTACGCGCGGAGTGCTGAGGCTCCTCGACGTTCAGCTCATCCCGGAAGGCGACCACGTTTCGCTGGTCGGCTGGCTCGAGCACCCCGGTGCGACCGCGGTGACCAAGGTCTTCTTCCGATTCCCGGCCGACCTTGCGCCGATGGTGGGCGTAAGCGCCGATCCCTTTCTTGCCGCGCTCCTCGTGCCCGCCTTTTTCGGGGGCTACCCGCTCGCCATCGACCTACCAGTCTCGCAGCGCTTGCTCCGCCGTACGGCGCAGATCCAGGATGTGCTGACGACCTGGTATCCCGCCTTTCGGCCGATCGAGATCACGGCCGCGACTCGGCGTCCGGCCCCCTCCGATCGGACCGCGGGTGAGCGCGGCGTCGGCTCCTTCTTTTCGGGCGGCATCGATTCCTGCTACACGCTCATCAAGAATCACCTGGGCTGGCCCGGCGTGGCCGATCCCATCACCCATCTCATCTTCGTCAAGGGTTTCGACGCGACGCTTGCCGAAGCGGAAGGACTGGCTCAGTCAGAGGAGCACCTCCGGACGCTCGCCGCGCAGTATGGCCGCGCGCTCGTCGTCGTGGAGACCAATGTGCGCGACGTGCTCGAGGCGCCCTGGGGCGAGATGTACCACGGGGCGGCGCTCGCCGCTGTCGGGCTGAGCCTGGCCCCGGGGCTCGGCACCGTGCTGATTCCCGCGTCGTATTCGTATGAGGAATTGGGCCGGCCGTGGGGCTCGCACCCGA
This sequence comes from Gemmatimonadota bacterium, assembly GCA_041491545.1. Lineage (GTDB taxonomy): Bacteria > Gemmatimonadota > Gemmatimonadetes > Gemmatimonadales > GWC2-71-9 > DASQPE01. Next base: position 22,225 of record JBGPVE010000012.1, read on the forward strand.
TGCTCGACGAGCTCTGGTCAACCGAGGGCGTGCAACTCATCCACGACGGCTCGGAGGCCACGAGAATCGGGAAGCTCGCGGCGCTCGTCACCCACGCGCCCTCGCTGGTCGACCAACTACGGGTGTGCTATACCGATGCCCGCGGCGGCCCGCAGAATTGTGGCACCTGCCTCAAATGCGTCCGAACCATGGTGCTGCTTCGGGCGGTGGGACACCTGGGAAAGACCTCGAGCTTCCCCGCCGAGCTTCCATCCGGCTACGCCCAGTTCTACAACCCGTGCGATCGCGTGATCCTCCGGCACATTCTGCACTACGCGCGCGCCGGGGACGACACCGAGCTGGTGGCAGCGTTCGAGGCGCGGACGCGAGTCTTGGAATGGAAGGAGCGTCTTCCAACGCTGCTCAGGTCCCATCCGATCGGCGCGGCGGTGCTCGACACGCGCGTGGCGCTGGTGCGGCGCTGGCGGACGCGGCGGCGCTGAAGGGCGCGCTCGCTCGAGCAGCACGGCAGCATCGCCCATCCCCCCCGACGGCCAAGCACCGCCCCCTCCCGCCGAGCAGCGAGCGGCGCCGCCGCGTCGGCCGCGTCGGCCGCGTCGGCCGCGTCGGCCGCGATAGCTACGGCAATGATCCCAGCTGCGATGGTTCGATGCACGGATCAGACCTCCACGGCATCAACTACGAGTTCCCCCCTGCCCCCCGTTGAAGCGACCGCCGCGAGCCTTGCGTGCCGGGCCACAGCGAAATCGGGCGGGCCCGCGTACTAGTGAACTGAGTCTCAGCCCATGCTTGGCGTCGGGAATCGACGGAGAACGCCGCGGTCCGACGGTCCGCGAATGCCCATCGCGTGCGGGTGCCCGCCGCGCAGCGCTTGTCGGCAGCCTGGCGTATGGATGTCAGCGGCGTATCGATGTCAGCGGCGTATGGATGTCAGTGCCGTATTGATGTCGGTGCCGTATTGATGTCGGTGCCGTATTGA
>JBGPVE010000013.1:0-22822 GCA_041491545.1 Gemmatimonadota bacterium
CGGCGCGCGACCGCGGCGGGATCGCTGTCGTAGACGGTTTGCCGCGCGGCCTCGCCCTGGCTCAGGCGAACGACGCGGCCCTGTCGAATGTCGATTGCGGGGAAGAGATCCACGGCCTTGGGGGCTTCCGTCAGGATGGCGGGCGATAGCCGCGCCGCGACCCTAGTTGGCGCGCTGCGCCAAGATCGGGAAGGCGGCGGACGGGTGGAGCAACGCATCGAGCTGCCGGCGCTCGCGCTCGAAGGCCGGGCGAAGCGACACCGGCACCGGCTCGCCCGAGCCCAGCTCCACGCGGCGAGCGTCGCGGGCCACACCGCCGACCCGGAACTCGTAGTGGAGATGCGGACCGGTCGCGAGTCCGGTCGAGCCGACGTAGGCGATCGTCTCGCCCTGGGTGACCCGGCTCCCGGCATGGACGCCACGTGCGAAGCGCTGCAGGTGACCATACCGCGTCGTGATCCCACTCCGGTGTCGGACCTCGATCAGGTTCCCGTAGCCGCCCGCGCGGCCGGCCCGGAGCACGACGCCATCGCCCGCCGCCATGACTGGAGTACCGGGGTTCGCCGCGTAGTCGGTGCCCTCATGCTTGCGCCATCGACCCAAGATGGGATGGAACCGGGCATGGGCGAAGTCGGAGCTGATGCGCCGGAATTCGACCGGGGCTCGGAGAAAGGCGCGGCGAAGGGAGCTCCCGGCGGCATCGTACATGGCCCCGCGTCCGGCGGAATCGAAGCGGAACGCCGTGAGGCGCTTGCCGCCGATCGAAAGGTCGCTCGCCAGAATGCGACCGAACCGCACTTCGCCGTCGGGGCCGATCAGCCGCTCGAACAGCACCTGAAAGCTGTCGCCGGGCTGAATGTCCCGGGTGAAGTCGACTTCCCAGGCGTAGACATCCGCCAGATCCCAGGCGAGCCGCACCCGATCGCCACCGCCGAGCGTGCTGTCCCCGACTTCCTGATCCAGCGCTTCATAGAGCGAATTGTCGATGGCGCCCTCGATTCGAGCCACCTCTGGCGTCCAGCGCACCGGCTCCGCGGCGGCGCGCCAGCCGGTGGCCACTCGCTCGAAGGTGACGATACGATCCGGCGCGCTCCGCACCCGAACGCGGCTCGGCAGCGAGTCAGACGGACCACGATCGAAGCTGAAAACGAGACCGGGACGGAGGCGGCGGGGATCGAGCTCCAACGAAGAATCGAGACGCCCGAGGTCTATGCCACTCACCCGGTGCCGCCCGAACAGGGCTCCGATGGTCTCGCCCCGCCTGAGGGTGTCGGATGTCTCGATGAAGCGAGGTGGAAGAGCCGTCGGGGGTCGCGCCGGTGCCCGCACCGCGGCGCGCGGCCAGGGCCAGCGCTCGCTGAGCGCGGCGTAGCTCGCGGCCAGAAGCACGAGCGCCGCGAGGACGACCCGAACCCGCATCAGTCCATCTGCCGGCGGATGAAGGTCGGGATTTCCATCTCCGGCACGTCGACCGCGGCGGGAGGCGTCTGCGGGCTCTTGGCCGGAATCCGCGGCGGCGCCGTCACGATCTGCGCGGGACGCCTGGGAGCCGGGAAGTTGATGACGCCGGCGGCGCCCGAGACTCGACCGGCCGCCTGCTCGCTCCCGACCACCCGATCGAAGCCCGTGGCGATGACGGTCACCCGCACCTCACCCTGCATCGCCGGATCGCTGCCGGCACCGAAGATGATCTCGGCGTCGTCGCCGACGGCGTCATGGATGATGTCGTTGATCTGCGTCGTCTCGCCGAGGGTGAGATCTTCTCCCCCGATGATGTTGATGAGCACCCCGGTGGCGCCCGCGATCGAGATATTGTCGAGCAGCGGGCTCGAGATGGCCTGCTGGGCCGCCTCCAGCGCGCGGTTCTCGCCGCGGCCCACGCCGGTGCCCATGAGCGCCGCGCCGCCGTTCTGCATGACGGTCCGGACGTCGGCGAAATCGACGTTGATGATCCCGGTCGACGTGATCAGGCTCGCGATGCCCTGGGTGGCGTGGAGCAGCACCTCGTCGGCCTTCTTGAGGGCATCCTGGAAGGGAATCCCCTTCCCGACCACGGCGAGCAGCCGCTCGTTAGGCACCACGATCATGGTGTCCACGTTCTTCCGCATCTCGGAGATGCCCGTCTCGGCCTGCCGCATCCGCCGCCGGCCCTCGAACAGGAAGGGCTTGGTGACGATGCCCACGGTGAGTGCCCCGGCTTCCCGCGCGAGCTGCGCCACGATCGGGGCGGCGCCGGTGCCGGTGCCACCACCCATGCCGCAGGTCACGAATACCATGTCCGCGCCCTGCACCGTGGCCGCGACCTCTTCCCGGTTTTCCTCGACGGCCTGACGTCCGATCTCGGGACGCGCGCCGGCTCCCAGACCGCGGGTCAGCTTGCGGCCGATCTGAATCTTGATGTCCGACTTGGAGATCCGGAGGGCTTGGGCATCGGTGTTCACCGAAATGAACTCGACACCTTGCAGGCGCTCGTCGATCATCCGGTTCACGGCGTTGCCGCCGCCGCCGCCGACGCCGACCACTTTCATGTTGGCGGTCTGCGCGAGGCCGCTCTCTTCCAGCTCAAAGATCATGGCGTGTCCCTCGGTGCGACTCAGAAGAAATCTTGGAGCCACCGTTTCACCGGACCAAACATCTTCTCCATGGCGGGCGACGACCGGCGATTCGAGCCGAACCCGCTGCCCAGCGCCACCTGCCGTGCACCGTACAAGGCCAGGCCCGCCGACACCGCCATCCGCGGGGATTCGACGCTATCGGCGAGCCCGCGCAATCGCTGGCCTGGTGTCCCGCAGCGAGCCGGCATGGCGAAGACCTCTCGCGCCAACTCGACGATGCCTGGGGTGAGTGCTCCGCCTCCGGTCAAGATAACCCCAGCGGGAAGCCGCTGGTGATAGCCGGCGCGCGTCACCTCGTCGAGGGCGTATTCCAACACCTCTTGATAGCGCATATGCATGATATGCGCGAGCACCTTCCGCTGCGCCGTCCGGGCCCCTTGGGCCGGCGTGCTCGGCAGGTCCAGCGTGTCGCCTTCGGGCACCAGCGGCTCGTAGGCCGCGCCGAAGCGCTCCCGCAATCGCTCCGCGTCTTGCTGCGTGACCTGCAGCCCGTGCACGATGTCGCTGGTCACGTGGCCCCCGGCGCAGAGCAGCGACGCGGTGTGGCGGATCTTGCCGTTGTGGAAGATCGCCACGTTGGTCGATCCGCCGCCCAGCTCGACCAACGCGCAGCCCAGCTCCACTTCGTCGGGCGTGAGAACGCCGAGCGACGCCGCGAGCGGCTCCAGCACGAACTCGCCGACGTGGTACCCGGCCCGCTCGACGCACTTCCGCAGGTTCTGCAGCACGCTCGAGAGCACCGTGACGAGATACACTTCCGCCTCGAGGCGGGAGCCGGTCATCCCGATCGGCTCGTCGATGCCGCCCTGCTGATCGATCAGATACTCCTGCGGAATGGCGTGCAGCAGCTCGTGGTCGCGCCCGAAGGAGATGTTGCTGGCCATGTCGTTGACGCGGGCGACGTCGCTGGTGCGGATCTCCTCGCCGGTCACCGACACCATCCCGTGCGAGCTGCGGCCGGCCACGTGCTCGCCGGCGATGCCACAATAGACGGTGCCGACCTCCACACCGGCCATCCGCTGTGCGTCGCGCATGGCTTTGTCGATGGCCCGCGTCGTCTCCTCGATGTCGCGCACCACGCCCCGCCGCAGGCCCGCCGTCCGCTCGACGCCCAGTCCCAGGATCTTGGCTCCCGCCTCGCGGCCCTCACCAAAGACCTCCGCGATGATGCCGACCACTTTGGTCGAGCCGAGGTCCAAGCCCGCGATGAGTCGTTGGGGCTGCGCGCTCACGCCCCAGCCCAGCGAACGATCACCTGACCCGCGAATCGCCCGTCGAGCTCGCGATACTCGCGATTCTGCCGGGAGAGATCCTGCGCGACCGCCATCACCGCTCGTATGTCCTCCGCGGTTGTATTGCCGGTAAACCAGAGGCGGTGACCGTCCACCTCGAGCATCACATCGTCTTTGACCCGCGCCGCCGTGATAAGCCGGGCGAACAGCGCCGGATCGGCCTCGCGCACCACCGCCAGCACCTGGGCGACTATCGAGTCCGCCGTCGTCGCGATCGGCAGATCCGGCGCGGCTTGCGCCGGATCGTACGGGAGCACCCTGCCCCGGAGATCGATCGGCGCGAGGCCACTGTTGCGGGGCGTCAGCGCCACCGGCTCGACCTCGGTAACCGAGACCGTGAGGGTGCCGGGAAGCCGCCGCCCGACGCTCACCGCACGAACCCCGGGCACCCCGCGAAGCCGCCGTTCCATCCGGCTCAGGTCGTCGAACACGCTCGACTTGGTGCCGAGCCGAAGCGCCGAGGTGAGCGACTTGGCGGAAAGATATCGGACTCCGCTGAACTCGATCCGCCGAATCCGGAAGAAATCGAGCCGCTGAAGTGCGGCCGGGCCGCCGAACCAGAGTATCGTGGCGACCGCGATGCCGGCGAGGATCCGCCAGCCCGGGCCTCTCAGGCGGCTTGCAGCCACCGGACCAGCTCGGGTCCGACCCGGGTGATGTCGCCCGCGCCCAGGGTGAGCACGACGTCGCCCGGACGGAGCAGCTCGAACACCCGGCGTCCGACGGCGGGCCGGTCGGCCTCGTACAGCGTCTCGGCACCCGCCCGCCGGGCCGCGTCCGCCACCTGCCTGCCGCTCACCCCGAGGATCGGCTGCTCTCGGGCCGCATAGACATCGGTGACCACCACCAGATCGGCCTCCGCCAGCGCCTCCCCCATCGCCGCGCCATGCACCGCGGTCCGGGAGAAGAGATGCGGCTGGAAGATCGCTACGAGGCGTCGTCCCGGGAATGCCTGGCGTGCGGCGGCGAGCGTCGCCACCAGCTCCGAGGGATGGTGCGCGTAATCGTCCACGACCTCGATACCCCGGAATTCGCCCAAGCGCTCGAACCGGCGCCCGACCCCCCGAAAGGCCCACAGCGCCTCGAGCACGGCCTCCGCGCCGTCCGGAGCGATCTCGAGCGCGGCCGCGAGAGCGCCGACCGCGTTTCGCAGATTGTGGAGCCCGGGTACCCGCAATCGGATGGCCAGGTCGCGCTGCGCCCCGAATCGTACCCGCGCCGCCGTGTCGCCGGGGCGCTGGACCACGTCCAGAATCCGAATGTCAGCGTCAGGACCCACTCCGAAGGTGCGCGCCTTGGCGCCGAGACGCTGCGCGACCCGCCGGGCACCCGCGTCGTCCGCTCCCACGAAAACGGTGTCCGCCCGGGACGCGAACTCGGCGAACGCAGCCTCCAGCGCCGCGACCGACCCGTAACACTCGAGATGGTCGGGCTCGACATTGTTCACCAGGGCGACGGTCGGGTGCAGCGTGAGGAATGCCTGATCGTACTCGTCGGCCTCGACCACGAAGAGCGTGTCGCCCGCGATCCGTGCATTCCCACCCCACGAAGCCACCCGACCGCCGGCGATACCGGTCGGCGCAAGGCCACCGGCCGTGAGCGCCTCCGTGGCCATGACGGTGGTCGTCGTCTTGCCGTGGGTCCCACTGACCGCCACCGTCGTCTTGCCCGCCACCAACTCCGCCAGGGCGACCTTCCTTGGCACGACCTCGAGTCCGAGCGATCGCGCCCGGGCCAGCTCCGGATGGTCCTGCGGCACGGCCGCGGTGAAGACGACCGCCCGCGCCCCATCGACATGCCCCGGTGAGTGTCCCTGCTGAATCGGCACGCCCAGCGCCGCGAGGTCGGCAGCACCGGTCAGATCGGTATCGCAACCGGTCACGGAGACCCCGCGGCGGCACGCAATCAAGGCCAGCGCGCTCATGCCGGCGCCACCGATGCCAACGAAGTGGATCGGCCGCCGATCCGCGCAATCAAACAGTGCCATTGTGGATGAGCTAATGTAAAATCTTGCCGGGGTTTCTCAAAGGCCGACGTTAGCGAACGAGCGTCAAGAGTTTAGACGCAATCTCCCGCGACGCGTCGGGCCGGCCGCGGGCCCGCGCCGCCTGGGCGATGGTGTCCCGCCGGACCCGGTCCCGCAACAGCCCGCCCACCTCGAGAGCCAGCCGGGCACCGGTCAGCTCGGCCTGCGGGAGAAAGACGGCGGCTCCCGCCCTGGACAGCACCCGGGCATTCTCGGTCTGATGATCCGCCGCAGCGGTCGGCAGCGGCACCAGGATGCTCGGCAAACCCCAGGCACACAACTCGGCCACCGTGATCATGCCGGCCCGGGAAACGACTAGGTCCGCCACAGCGTAACCGTCTGCCATCGGATCGAGAAAATCGATCACCTGTACCGCCGGCGGCCGGTGGTACCGAGTGAAGTCGGCGTGGGTACCTCTACCCGTCACCCAGAGCAGCGTGACGTCGCCCAGAGCCCCGCCGTCGATCCACTCCGCCACCGCCCGGTTGATCGCGAGCGCCCCCTGGCTCCCGCCCGTCAGCAGGACCACCGGCCGCTCGCCGGTCAGGCCGAATCGCGCCAAGGCAGCGGCGCGGCGCGCGGGAGTGGGCGGAGGGATGGGGTTCCCGGTGTCAAATTCTTGGGTACTGGGCCCCAACCGCAGCATCCGGGCGACCTCCGGAACGCCCAGGTAGACGTGGCGCACCCGGCGGCTGAGCCAACGGGTGGCGAGGCCCGGATAGGCGTTCTGCTCCTGAATCGCCGTCGGAATACCCACGCGCGTCGCCCAATACACGACCGGCCCCGAGGCATAGCCTCCCGTCCCGAGCACGACCTGCGGCCGCTCTTCCGCGAAGAGCCGGGAGATCCGGCCCAGCAGCCCGGCGGCGATGAACGGCCAGCGGAGGTTCTTCCACCATTGGCGACGATAGATCGGCTCGGTGGGGAGCAAATGGTAGCGGAAGTCGCGAGTCGGAAGAATACGCGCCTCGACCCCCCGCACCGCCCCGACCAGAACCACGTCGACCTTCGGCTCCAACTCGCGGAGCGCCGTCGCGATCGCCAAGGCCGGCATCAAATGACCACCCGTCCCGCCGCCCGCGATTAGGATGCGGGGCATCGTTCCCCTTCACGCGTCACGGTTCATCGCTCACGGCTCTCTCTTCACCGCTTCGCGCCCTGGTCTTCCCCCGCACCTTTTGCCCCGGCGGTTTGCCTCGCAGCCGCCCGATGTTGATGAGAATTCCGGTTCCGGCGAGCGAGATCACCTGACTCGAGCGCCCATAGGACATGAACGGCAGCGTGAGCCCCGTGGTCGGCATCAGGCCGAGCGACACCGCCATATGCATGAACGCCGTGAGGCCGATCGTCGCGGTGAGACCGAGGGCCAGATACTGGCCGAAGGGATCCGCCGCGGTCTTCGCGATTCGGAACCCGAGCCAGATGAAGAGCGCGAAGAGGGCGACCACGACGAACACGCCGAGGAACCCCCACTCCTCACCGATCGTGCTGAACAGAAAGTCCGAGTAGGCATACGGCAGGTATCCGAGCTTCTGCTGGCCCTGGCCGATGCCCACGCCGAAGAGCCGGCCCGACCCGATCCCGACGAGCGATTGATGGATCTGGAATCCGCCCTCCAGATTCCCCTCGCCCGGGTTGAGAAACGTGAGCAGGCGGGCGAGACGGTACTGCGCATCGCGAATCTGATGGAACACCAACAGCATGGCGATGCCGCCCAGCAGCACGAAGTGGCCGATCTTCGCGCCCGAGGTGAACAGCACGAGACCGCCGAGCAACGCCACCAGCGTGGCCATCGACAGATTCGGTTCCAGCAGGATCAGCAGCGAGACCGTGCCGAGCACGACGATGAACGGCGCCACGCCTTTCTTGAAGTCGCGGACCTGCTCCCCTTTCTTCGACGCCAGCATCGCGCACCAGATGACGACCGCCAACCGGGCCAGCTCCGACGGCTGAAAGTTCATCGGACCCACATCCACCCAGCGCCGGGCACCGTTGACCGAAGGCGAAATCGAACGGGTGAACGGCAGCAGCGGGATCAGCAGAAAGCCGATGGTGATGAGGAGCAGCGGCCAAGCCCACTTGCGCCAGCGATAGTAGTCCACCCGCGAGAGCCAGAGCAGCAGCGCCCCGCCGATCAACGCACCCGTGAGCTGGCGGAGGGCGAACCAGAGACCGACGTTCTGGCCCTTGACGGTCAACAGACTCGCCGCACCGTAGGTGGCCGCGAGGCCGAAGACGAGCAGTACCAGCGTCACCACGCCCAGGAGCCGGGTCTCCCAGCGCAATTCGCCCGGATGCCGGACGGCGCGATTCATTACATCGCCTCCACGGCGGCTCGGAAACGCGCGCCGCGCTCTTCGTAGCTGGTGAACATGTCGTAGCTGGAGCAGGCGGGAGAGAGCAGGACCGCGTCGCCCGGCCGCGCGAGCCGCCGGGCGGTGGCGATCACATCATCGAAGGTTTCGGCCGGCACCACCTCGAGCGGCGGCGCAAGATCGCCCAAGATGATCGGCTGCGCCTCGCCGTAGGCGACGACCGCGCGGCAGCCCGGCTTGAGCACCGGGACCAGCCGAGTGTACGGCTCACCCTTGTGCCGGCCGCCCAGCAGCAACACGAACGGCCGCTCGAGCGCCGCGACGGCCACAGCGGTGGACGTCACGTTGGTGGACTTGGAGTCGTTGACCCACAATACGCCATTCACCTCGCGAACCGGCTCCACCCGATGCGGAATCGCCCGGAAGCTCCGAAGCCCGCTGGCGATATCCGCCATGGGGCCACCCAAGCGGGCGGCGACCAGCGCCGCCGCGAGCGCATTGGCCACATTGTGATCGCCGAGGAGTGGCAGCTCGCCGCGGGGCAGGAGCGCCCTGTCGCCCAACATGAGCCGCCCCGCCCCACGATCGTACCAGCCATCGGCCCGCCCCAGGAGGGAGAAGCGGAGGTGCCGGCCGGGAACTCCGCGAACCATCGCCTGCACCGCGGCATCGTCGGCGTTGGTCACCCACACGGAGCCGACGTCCGCGTTGGCGAAGAGCCGAGCCTTGTCCCCGTAGTATTCCTCGAGCGAGGCGTACCGGTCCAGATGGTTCGGCGCCAGGTTGGTCAGCACGCCGACGGCCGGCTTGACGTGCGGCGCATCGTGTAGCTGGAACGACGAAAGCTCCAGCGCGACCCATGCCGGTGGGTCTCTCGTCAGTGCCACCTCGGAGAGCGGCCGTCCGATGTTCCCCGCCGACTCCGTCCGGCGTCCGATGGCGCCGAGCAGATGCGCGATGAGCGCCGTGGTGGTGGTCTTGCCGTTGGTGCCGGTGATACCGACGCAGGACGTGCGACGCAGCTCGGTGAAGCCGAGATCCACCTCCGCATACACACCGATGCCGGCCCGACGGGCCGCGACCAGCGGCGGCGCGTCGGGCGGCACACCCGGGGAAATCACCACCGCGGCCGCGAGCGCGATGCGGTTGAGATCGTGGCGACCCACTTCCACGTCGGCTCCCACCGCTCGGAGCGCCCGCGCCTCGACCTCGAGCGCATCGCTCCGACCCACGTCGGAGGCGTAGACCCGGGCCCCGCGATCGAGCAGGAGCCGAGTGGCCGCCACCCCGCTCTTGCCCAAGCCTACGACCGCCACCTCACGCCCCGTCGCGCGCCACCGCTCGATCATCAGCGCACCTTGAGCGTCGAGAGCGCGATCAGCGCGCAGAAAAGGCCGAGAATGTAGAAGCGGGTCACGACGGTGGTCTCCGCCCACCCGAGCTTCTCGAAGTGGTGGTGCAGCGGCGCCATCCGGAAGACGCGGTGCGCGTCGGCATACTCGCGTCCCCGGGTGCGCTTGAACCACTTGTAGGTGCCGGTCTGAATGAGCACGGAGAACGCTTCCGCCACGAATACGCCCCCGATCAGCAGCAGCAGGAATTCCGCCTTCAGCAGAATCGCCACCGTCCCGATCGCGCCGCCGATGGCCAGGCTCCCGGTGTCTCCCATGAAGACCTGCGCCGGGTGCGCGTTGAACCAGAGGAATCCGACGGCGCCCCCCATGAGCGCCGCGCAGAAAACGGCCAACTCGCCGGCGCCCGGCAGGTAAAACAGATTCAAGTAGGTCGTCACGTCGACTCGGCCGAAGAGATACGCGAACGTGGCGAATGCCGCCGCCGCAATCCCCGCCAGTCCGGCGGCGAGGCCGTCGAGTCCGTCGGTGAGGTTCACCGCGTTGCTCGTCCCGGTGATCACGAACGTGACGAACAGGACGAAGATCTCGGGTGAGAAATTGACGACGAGGTACTTGAAGAACGGGAGCGTCGTGGCGGTTGCCGGGATAGTCTCGATCGGAACGACCGGCCGGTAGTAGAGAAACAGCCCGAGCAGGAGGCCGAACGAGCACTGGCCCGCCAGCTTGTACTTGGCCACCAGGCCCCGTGACTTCCCCTGCACGATCTTCAGATAGTCGTCCACGAAGCCGATGCAGCCCATCCATAGCGTCGAGATCATCGCCACGATCACGAATCGATTGGTGAGCGGCGCCCAGAGCAACGTCGGCACCACCGTCGCGAGGAGGATGATGAGCCCTCCCATCGTCGGCGTGCCCCGCTTGGTCTGGTGACTCGCGGGGCCTTCGGCTCGGATCACCTGGCCGATCTTCTTCGCCCGAAGGCGGCCGATGATCGCCGGCCCGACGACGAAGGCGAGCAAGAGCGCCGTGACCGTGGCCCCCGCGGCCCGAAAGGAGATGTAGTTGAAGAGATTGAAGATGATATAGCGCTTGCCGAGTGGCGCGAGCAAGTGATAGAACATCGATCCTCTGTGGCGGGGTCAGAGCGCCCGGGCAACGAGCACGGGAAGTATACGTTCGAGGGCCACGCCACGGGATGCCTTGAGGACGATGACTTCATCGCCCCGCAATCGGTCGGCAAGGAGTGGCGCCAGCGCCGGCGCATCCGGGGCTGTCAGCAGGCGGGATCCGAGCCGCTCGGCGTACGGTGCAAGAGCCGGAACGAACTCTCCGACCGCGGCGAGCAGATCCGGGTTCAACTCGACCAGCGCCCGCGCCACGTCGGCGTGGAGCTGAGGCGCGTCATCGCCCAGCTCCCGCATGGTTCCCGCCACGAATACCAGGCGCCGGCCGTCGCGAATCCCGGCCGCCGTCGCAATCGCCGCGTAGAAGGAGTGAGGGTTGGCATTGTAGCAATCGTTCAGGATGGTGAGTGCCCCCGCCTGCCGGAGCTCGCTTCGGCCGCCGGGAACGGTCACCTGCTCGAGCGCCGTGGCGGCGGCGGCCGGGTCCACCCCCAGCTCGGCAGCGACCGTCCACGCGAAGAGGGCGTTGAGCGCCTGATGCCGCCCGCTCAGCGGGATTCGCACCGCACGGCCGCCGAGACGAAGCGTCGGGCGCGCGAGGCTGTCGAGCGTGACCTGCCCCGGCGTTCGATCCGCATCGGCCCATCCCACCGAAATCGTCCGGCCCGCAACGCGACGGGCACCGTTCGCCAGCTCCGGCGGCTCGACCCCAACCACAGCGAGCGGAACGCCCGCGGTGAGCGCCACCGTATCCGCGACGATCGCGGCGAGCGTGCCGTACCCCTCCAGATGGCCGGCCGTCGCGTTCGTCGCGACGGTGACGGTGGGTTCGATGATCTCGCGGTAGCGCGGCAGCTCACCCGGCACGTTGGCCCCCGCCTCGATGATCAGCGCTTCGGCATCCACCGGTGCCTCGAGGATGGTGAGCGGGACGCCCACGAGGTTGTTGTTGTTCGCCCGGGTGGCGTGGCAGCGATAACGGGTCCGGAGCACGGCGGCGATCATCTCTTTGGTCGTGGTCTTCCCGTTGTTCCCCGTCACGGCGACGACAGGCCCCGTGAATGTCCGGCGCCGCGCCCGGGCCAGATCGCCGTACGCCCGCAGCGTATCCTCGACCTCGAAGAGCTCGACACCCGGCACCGGCGCCGTTCCGCGCTGCACGACGGCGCCGGTCGCACCCGCGGCAGCCGCCGCCGCGAGATAGTCGTGCCCGTCGAACCGCTCCCCTTTGAGCGCGACGAAGAGCGACCCCGCCGGTATGGATCGCGTGTCGGTCGAAATTCCGCTGAAGCGCGGTGCGCCACGGCCCGCGGCCGGCAGCCCGAGCGCCGCCCGGACATTCGCCGCCGACCAGTCCCCGCGCCCCCGGTCCGGTTCGCTTTTCACCGTTCGCCTTTCACCCTTCCTCTCCCACCGCCTGCTTCACGATTTGTCGCTCATCGAACGGCACCTTCTCCGTCCCGATAACCTGATAGGTCTCGTGCCCCTTCCCCGCCAGCAACAGCGTGTCGTCCGGTCGCACCTGCGCCAGAATCTGCTTGATGGCCTTGAGTCGATCGGCGTCCCGCAGGTGCGGCACGCCGCCCATCCCCCGCTCGATCTCATCGATGATCGCATCGGGATTCTCGGTGCGGGGATTGTCCGAAGTCACCACCGCGAGGTCGGCCAGCTCCACCGCGATGCGGCCCATGATCGGACGCTTGCCGCGGTCGCGGTCGCCGCCGCACCCAAAGAGGACGACCAGACGTCCCCGCGTGAGCGGCCGGAGCGCGGCCAGCGCCCGCTCCAGCGCATCGGGCGTGTGGGCATAGTCGCGCAGCACGACACACGGCCGGTCGCTGATCCGTTCCATTCGGCCGGGCACCTGCGGCGCCTCGCTGAGTCGTGCGACCACGTCGCCCACCGGGTACCCCAAGGCCAGCGCGCAGGCGGCCGCGCCGAGCGCGTTGGACACGTTGAAGTCCCCGAGCAATGGCAGCGCCACGAGTGCGGTTCCAAAGCGGCTCGCCAGCGTGAAGCAGCTGCCCGCCGCGTCCAGCCGCACGCCGGACGCGCGAACGTCGGCGGACGCATGCAGCCCGAAGGTGAGCCGGCGACCGCCGTCGGACAGCGCGCGCCATGCCTCGTCATCGAGATTCACCACCGCCGCGCCCGCCGTCCCGAGCAGCGTGCTCAGCTTGAGCTTGGCGGCCAGATAGCCCTCCATCGTGCCGTGGTAGTCGAGGTGGTCTCGCGTGACGTTGGTGAAGATGCCGGCGGCGAAGGTCAGCCCGTCCAATCGGCCCTGATCCAGACTGTGGGACGACGCTTCCATGACTACGTCGGTCACGCCCCGGTCGACGAGCGCGGCGAACGTCGCCTGGAGATCGATCGGACCCGGCGTCGTGAGCGTCCCGGCCGTCGAATCCACCGCGGCCCCGGATCCGTCGATGGCGCCGATCGTCCCGATGCTGCCGGCGCTGCCGCGCGCGTTGAGCAAGTGACGAACCAGGGCGGTGGTCGTCGTCTTCCCATTGGTGCCGGTCACACCGACCAGCCGGAGTCGCCGCGCCGGATGCCCGTACCATGCGCTTCCCAGCGCCAGCGCGGCCCGGCGCCCATCCTGCACCACGATCTCCGGCACACCGCTCTGTTGGGGGGACTCGACCACGACCGCGGCGGCCCCCCGCCTGACCGCCTCCGCCACGAATCGATGTCCGTCGCTTTGCGAGCCGCGCACCGCGACATATACGCTGCCCGGCGTTACGGTGCGACTGTCGCTCGTCAGATTGGCGACGGCGGTCGGAGTGCCGCTGGCGGAGATCAGGAGACCCGCGCGCTTGAGCTCGTCCGTCAGCTCGGCCCAGGCGAGGCTCACTCGCCGGCCCAGACGATGATGGTTGCGCCCGAAGCCGCCGTCTGACCGCCGCCCGGCGTCGTATGGGTGACCCGGCCGTCGCCGCGGAGATCGACGCGAAAGCCGCGGCGATGGAGCGCCAACGCCGCCTCCCGAACGTTGGCGCCCTGCACCTCGGGCACGGGTCGAGCGTCCGGCGTCGAGTCGGCGGTGCGCTCCGGCCACGGGATCACCACGGCCGGGACGCTGGCCTCTCGCCGCGGCGCATCGATCGGAGATGGACTCGGCGTCTCCCTCGGAGCGAGCCGGCTCCGGTCGATCGCGACCCGGTGAGAGGCGAGAGCCTGCTGCAGCATATTCTTGGTGAGCGGTGCTGCGGTCGTGCCGCCGTAGTAGTTCCCCCTGGGATTGTCGATCTTCACGATAACGACGAGCTGGGGGTGATCGGCTGGGAAAAGCGCCGCGAAGGAGGCCGTGTACTCGCCCTGCACATATCGGCCGCCGGCGAATCGCTTCGCCGTGCCCGTCTTGCCGAGGAGCGCGTAGTTGGCCAGCTGGGCCTTCTCTCCGGTGCCGCCTTCGCCGACGACGCCTCCGAGAAATCCGCGGAGCCGCGCCGCGATGTCGGGCTCGAGCACTCGCCGCACCGGCTCGGGCTGATGGCGGTAGAGCAGCGTGCCATCCAGTTCGCGGATCTCCCGCACGAGCGTCGGTGTGAGCAAGATGCCGTCATTGGCGATCGCGCCGTAGGCCACCGCCAGCTGCACCGGCGTGACCCCGAACTCATAGCCCATCGCGACGCTGGCGCGGGTATACTGCGGCTGCCACTGATCCGGCCGCGCCAACCGGCCGCGCGACTCCGACGGAAACTCCACGCCCGTGGGACTGCCGAAGCCAAAGTCGCGCAGCATGGTGAACTGTTGCTCCGGCGTGAGCCGCTGCGAAAACTTCGACATCGCGATATTGCTGGAGACCTGAATCGCCTGAGCCAGGGTCAGGTTGCCATGCGGGTGCACGTCGGAGATCACGCGGACCTTCCCCGAGCTGCTCACCGGCATGCTCCAATGACCGTTCTCGGCGAACACCGTCTCGGTACTATCGACCCGCCGGTAGCTCAGCAGCGCGGCTGCCGTGAAGAGCTTGGCGGTGGAGCCCGGCTCGAACGGATCGGTAAACATCGATGCCCGTGCCGCGACCGGGCCCCGCGCCGCTACCTGGCGCGACGCGAGGGCGAGCAACTCGCCCGAGACCGGATCGAAGAACACGATGTCGCCGCCATCGGCGCGAAGCGACCCGAGAGCGTCGTCCAGGCTTCGCTCCGCGATCTCCTGCAGCGCCGCGTCGAGCGTCAGATAGACGTCGTGCCCCGCCACCGGCTCGCGCACGAGGCGGGAGGGACTGTCGTAGCGCCGGCCGGCGCGATCCTTGAGCAGGACCGCCTCACCGGGCTGCCCCGCGAGCAGCGAGTCCAGCGCCAGCTCGAGTCCGGAAGCACCGCCGGTGGTTTCTCCGGAGAGCGACCCGATGATCGGGCGGGCCAGCTCCCGCGCGGGGTAGAATCGAAGGAAGTCGCCGTCGAGATGGATTCCCTTGACCTTGCGCAGGGCTTGAACCTGAGTCGCGGTATAGGGCCCATGATAGTATGCCCATCGCTTCTTGCCGTTGAGATCGCGGTCCACGCTTCCGACCGGCAACTCCAACTGCACCGCCAGCAGCCGGCCCGTGGCGCGCCGATCGGCCAGCTCATTCGGAGCCACACCGACGTGATAGAACTCCTGAGTGATGGCGAGGGGCACGCCGTTTCGATCGTACAGCGCTCCGCGGCGGGCCGGCAGCGTGGCTCGTTCGGTCCGCTGCGTCGCCGCCTCGCGCGCCCAGCGCGCGCCTTGCACCAGCTGCAGCTGCGCCGCGCGGGCCACCACCGCTGTCACGCCAACGGCGAAGCAGAACTGGATGGCGGCGATCCGTGCGGCGGGCTTGGCCATCAGCGCGTCTGTCCTGACGGAGCGGTGGGGACCGGAAACAGAATGAACTCGTTGTCGGCCGGCAGGTGGAGACCGAGATCCCGTTCGGCTTTGGGGACGAGGGCCTGCCGCCCGGACGCCAGGCTGATCCGGCGCTCCAAGTCCGCGCGGCGGGCCTCCAGAGCCGAGCGCTGCTCCCGCAGATCGCGCATTCGGCGCGCCACCTGAAAGGCCGCCGACTGCCGCGCCACTACCGCCATCGCGGTGAGCAGGAACACGATCAGCCAGAGCACCAGCCAGTGACGTCCTTTAAGCTGCATCCGCTACTCGAAAGCATCGAAGTCGCGCGCTGCGGGCCCGCGGGTTCGCGGCGATCTCGGCCTCGTCGGGAACGATCGCCTTGCGTGGGTCGAGCCGGCCCAAGGCTCGGCCGCGGCAGGTGCATATCGGCTGCCGCGGAGGACAGACACAGCTTCGGCTCCACTCCTGAAAGGCGTGCTTGACCAGTCGATCCTCGCCTGAATGATAGCTGATCACTGCCAGGTGACCGCCCGGCACCAGCGCGTCCCGAAACGCCGGCAGCGCCCGCGCCAAGCCGGCGAGCTCGTCGTTGACGGCGATGCGCACGGCCTGGAAGATCCGGGCGAACTCCGCGGGGCCGGCGCGGGGACCCAGCACCGCGCGGATCGCGTTGACCAGATCGTCGCTCACCAGGAAGGCATGCCGTTGCCGCCGGCGCGCCACCTCACGCGCCAGACGCCGAGCCCGCCGCTCGTCCCCATACTCTTGGAAGACCCGCGCCAGCTCGGCTTCGTCCGCCGTGTTGAGGAACTCTGCCGCCGATTCCCCAGCGCCGCTCATCCGCATGTCGAGCGCCGCGCCCGGGCGGAAGCTGAATCCTCGCTCGCTCTCGTCGAGCTGGCGAGACGAGACCCCCAAGTCCAACAGTATCAGATCGGGTCGAAATTGAGCTACCGCCGCGAGCGCGTCCCGCTCCGCATACGCGGCTTGGAGGTAGCGGATCCGCTCGTCGCCCAGCCGATGGCGCGCCGTCGCGACGGCCGCCGGATCGCGATCGATCCCCAGGACCTCCGCCCCGGCGGCCCGGAGCGCCTCCGTATGCCCACCATCACCCAGGGTGGCGTCGACCACCCGCATCGGACGTTGCGCCACCGCGAGCAGTGGCGCGAGCAGGACGGGCCGATGATAGTGAGCGGCGGCGTGCATAGGGAGATGCAAAGTAGCCGCTACCGGCCCCTGAAACACAACACCCCGTCCGAAAGAGGACGGGGTGAAGGGTCAAGTCGTGCGAGCGGGGCTGACGGGGCTCGAACCCGCGACCTCCGCAGTGACAGTGCGGCACTCTAACCAAGCTGAGCTACAGCCCCCTTCGACGGCGCGGTGAATAATAGGCACGCGCCATCGGCCGAGGAAGCCCCTACTTGCAGTAGACCTTCATCATAGACGCGACGCGCGGCTTGTATTTGCCGATGATACCCAAGTTTTTCGTTGCGACCTCCTGGTTCGCGCTCTTACCGGCCGTGAATGCCTGCTCCGACTCGATCAGCAGATCGTTTTCCTTCTTGGCCAGGTCGCACGACTTGGTCTTCTCGGCTTGCGGGTCGACCTGAGGGATCTGCAGCAGCGTTGCAAGTCCCAGCAAGTAGTTCGCGGCCGGATAGACCTTGCCCTGCGGATTGGCGGCCTTGACCGCTTGGCGCAGCAGATCGGCGGCGCCAGGATAGTCCTGAACCGGCTCTTGCAGCAAGGGCGCCGCGGCCTGGTAGAGCATCGCCGCCGCTGTCTCCTTGGCCTGCGCGTCCCCCTTCTCGACCGCGAGCTGGATGAGCGGTAGCGCCTCTTTAGGTCTCTTGTTGGTGATCAACGTCTGCGCGGCCGCCAGCGCCGGCGTGACGTCGGTCGGGTTCGCCTGCACCAGCTGCTGGGCCACGACCACCGAGCTGTCCACCTGACCGCTTAGGAGATATGCCTTCGAAAGCGACTGCAGCAGCGTGAGGTTCTTGGGAAACTTCTTGTTGCCCTGCTTGGCCCATTTCACATAGTGCGCGGTGTCGGCCGCGGTGGCGCGTGCCTTGCTCGTATCGGCCAGCCGCTGTTCCGAGAACGCAAGGATCTTCGCGAAGAAGAGCGTATCGGCCTTGGTGGAGTCGACCAAATAGCCCTGCTCCAGCGCGTCCACGGCGCACTTGTAGTCGTTCAGGAACGCGCAGGCGTTGCTCTTGAGATCGTAGAAGTCGGGATTGAAGGGATCCGTCTTGATGCCGGAGTCGGCGATGTCCTTCGCGATGTCCGGCTTGTTCGCCGCGAGGAAGTAACGGAAGGCCCGCTCCCGAAGCACCTGGTTGGTCGGCGCCACACGCAGCAGCTCGCGAAAGGCATTCAGCACGTTCACGGTGTCGTTCGCCGCCTGGTACTGCTCCGCGAGGTTCAACAGCGTGGGCAGGCTCTGCGGATCGTTCTTGGCGGCGACCTGGAAGTGCTTGATCGCCTCTTTCGTATCCTTCTTCGCGAGTGCAATCTGGGCCAGACAATATTCGGCCAGGCCATTTCCGGGATAGCTCTTGAGCGCCTTCGCGGCCGCCTTCGCCGCATCCTCCGGCTTGGTCTGTCGCTGGTCGATGCACTCCTTCGCTTCCTTGAGTGTCTTGTACGCCGGCTCGAGCTGGTCTGCCGCCCGAGCACCGAGGTCGGCGAGGCTGCCGCCGCCACTGGCGGTGACCACGCTGCCCGCGTCGTCACTGGCGCCCGCGAGCCGGGCGGTCACCACATAGCCCGTGCCGGCCTTACTCATCGTGGAGCTGACCAGCACCTTGGCCTGGACGCTCTTGGCGAGCGTCACCGCCAGGGTCGGGCTCAAAATCGCGTTGGCCGGATATCCATATTGCTTGAGGGCCTCGTTCATCTGCTCTTCGGTCAGCACATTGTAGTCGCCGTCGGTGATCTTCGTCATCCGATCGCGCATACCGGCGCCGACTTGAACGGCGGCGGCCGAATCCGCGCCGGAGGTGACGTAGGGATTGGCGACCATGAATCTCGGCAGCTGGGCGATCTGCTGCTCGCGCGGCCTCCGCGGCACCTGGGCCGAGGCGGATGTGGCAAGCGCGGCACTGAGAGTCGCGACGACAGCAAGACGGACCAGGGACATGCGTGACCTCCGCAAGAGGACCAACCTACGCAAGAGGACCAACCTAAAACCGCGATGGCCAGCCGGGCCCGCGGGCGTTCATGGGCGAAGAGGGATTCGAACCCCCGACATCCTGCGTGTAAGGCAGGCGCTCTGAACCAGCTGAGCTATTCGCCCGCTAGCACGAACGTGCGGACCCCCCAAGCCAAATACCATCTTAGCACGGAGTATGCCGTAGCAAGCGTCACAACGGTTACAACGCGATACCGATCGGGAAGAGCACGCAGTAGCCAAGCACGAGCAGCACTGCCGCGAGGCTGGGGCTGCCGGCCTGAAGTATTAGGTAGCCCGCCGCCAGGGTCAGCACGCCAACGCCCAGCAGCAGCAGATTACGTTGCCCGAGGAGCGCGCGGCGGGTTGGGTCTCGAGTCTCTGGATTGGCCATAGGGCATGAGGCTATCACGAGTTCGGATCGGGGTCAAGTTGCGGAGGTTCCGCTCCCTCCTCCTCGACAAGCCAATCCCGGTCCAGGTCGGCCCGGCGGACCCGATCCACGCGCCGGCGGCGCCACCCCAACCCCAAGACCGCGACTGCCAGAATGACCCATGCCCCACCGGCCACGACCCAGGTGGCGACACTGTACCGCGTCCGGACCGCCCGGCGCCAGCCGTCCTCGAACTGGGCCAAGGTGAGGCCGGTGGTCTCCCGCACCGCGAGGTCGAAATCCTCTCCCGCGCCGAGCCGGGCCATTAGAGGCTCCAGCGTCCCCGTCGGGTTTCGGCGGGCCAGCTCGAGCACGGCGGACATGGCGAGCGCATAGGCGGCGTCCGCGGTTTGCTCCGACGCGCGGAGGGCGCCGTCGAGCCCCCGAAAGTCGGGGACCGCCCCGCGAACGAGAGCCAGATTCAGCTCTAGGCCACCCAAGCGCTCCCACTCACCGGCGGCCCAGGCGGCATAGCCTTCGTCGAACCAGAGCGGTACCCGCACCGGAACCTGGCCGTGCAGCGCCAGATGAGCGAGCTCGTGCCGAAGCGTGCGCCGGATGTCGGCCGCGTCGGCCCGGAGCAGAATGGTGTGTGTCGCGGGGAGGGCGAGCCCCACCCCCCAAGCCGGGGCGCGGCCGCGGGAGATGGAATCGACTTGCGCCCGGTTGGCTACGACGATCAAAGCGAACGGGCTCGGCGGCCTGCGGCCGAGCCCGGGCCATTCGGTGGGACGATCAGCCTCCTCCGCCAATGCGATCGCGAGGTTCATTTGACCGGGCCACGCGACCGCGGTCACCCGTCCCACCGTCACCGCGGCGG
This sequence comes from Gemmatimonadota bacterium, assembly GCA_041491545.1. GTDB lineage: Bacteria > Gemmatimonadota > Gemmatimonadetes > Gemmatimonadales > GWC2-71-9 > DASQPE01. The sequence continues at coordinate 19,977 of JBGPVE010000013.1, forward strand.
GGTGTCCCTGAAAGAGGAGGAGCAGTGCGATCAGGACTGGAGATGGCGCGGGATCTCTCCTCCGCTCGCCGCCAGGTCCAGCATTTCCTTACACCGCTTGGCCCAGGGATTGAACTTGTTGGCTTTGATACCGTCGCTCCACGCTTGGAGGGCCGCGTCCTTATCTCCGGCGAACCAGAGCACGCGTCCGAGCTCGAAATTCGCCTCGACCAGGTTGGGCCCGAGCGCGAGCGTCTTGCGCAAGAAGGTTTGGGCGTCCTCGTACATCTCTCGCTCGAGGTACACGAGACCGAGATAGTAGTGCGCGTAGAGCGTCGCCTTGCGGTCGTTGTCCAGCCGGATCGCCTTCGAAAGGTGCTCGATGGCCTCGCCGAAGATGCGCTTCTTGAGACAAATGTAACCGACGTTGATCCGGGCCAGCGCGTTGGCCGGCTCCTTCATGAGGACCTTGGAGAAGGTTCCGAGCGCTTCGTCGTAGTTCTCCCCCAACATCTGCGCCCACCCCAGAAGCGAGAGCGCCTGCGTCGCGCCGGGCGAGAGCGCGAGCGCCTTCTCCAGTGCCTGAATCGCGCCCTGGTAGTCACCAAGCGAAATGAGGCTCCAGCCCTTCTCGATGAAGGACGAGGCGTTGAGGTGGTCGGCCTGGACGGCCGGACGTGCGCCGGTGAACTGGGGCGCCTGAGGCGGCTCGATCGTGCTGGCGAGTTGCTTGTACCGCTCCACCAGACCGCGAATATCCTCCTTGAGTTGGGTCAACTCTCCGAGCGCGCCGTCTACTTGCTTGTAGAGCTCGATGATCTCGCGCTTCACCGCCTCACGGTCGGCGGCGCCGGTCGCGCCTTCCAGGTGCTGCGCGATCCGCTGATACTGCCCGCGAAAGCCGGTTGGCTGAGCGTCGGTCATGCTAGACTCCGACCTTGGTCAGCGTCAGGCGCTCGGTCGCGTTCAGCAAACGAAGCGCCTGCAGCATGATGATCGTCCGGTCGCCGCGGGTGATGATCCCAGCCACGTAGGGAGCCGCCAGTCCTCGAACCATCGGCGGCGGTGACGCGATCGCCGTGCTGTCCACTCGAATGACCTCCCGCACCTCGTCCACCACGATGCCGATGCGCTGCTCGTCCAGCCCGAGGATCATGATGCGGGTCTCCTCGGCGATGGGGTCCGGCAGGTCGAGGCGCTTGCGCAGGTCCACCACCGGCACCACGCCGCCCTCGTAGGTCAGCACGCCCTCGAGAAAGGCGGGCGCTTTGGGCACCGGAGCCGCGCGGGCATATCGGAGAATTCGCTCGACCTGGAGGATGTCGAGCGCGAACTCCTGCGGCCCGACGCGGAAGGCCACGACCTGAATCTCGTCTTCGCTGCTCATGCAGGGATTCCTCCATCCATCAGGCGCCCGCCAAGGGCGGGCATGTCGAGAACCGGGAGCAGCCCGTCGGCGGTTCGAATCACGCCGGCGGCCCAAGGGAGTGTCTCGCCGGGCGGCACCGGAAGCGCCGCCTCCCGCAGTACCTCTTCGACGGCCTCGACCTCGAGGCAAATGCGATGGGAGCCGACCGCGATGACGACCGCCGCCTCCCCGACCTGTTGGGGACAGCCACCGCCGCTCAAGAGCGCGCCGAGGTGCACCAGCGGCAGCAGCCGTCCCCGCACGGTCGTCACCCCTCGAATGGACGGCTGTCGGGCGGGGACTGCGATCGGCGTGCCCGGTTCCACCACCTCGATCAGATGCTCCAGCGCGAGCGCAACCCGGCGCCCGCCGGCGAGCACCACGAGAACGGCCGGTATGGCCGCGCTCATCGCCCCGCCGCTCCCAACCGACCGAGCTCCAGGCCCACCCGCTCCGCGATCCGGGAGATCGCCAGCACATGATCGGCGCCGCCCGCCTGCAGCGCGGCATTGGGCATACCGTAGATCGTGGAGCTTTCACGATCCTGCGCGATCCCGATCCCGCCCGCGTCGTGGATCGCCCTGAGCCCGTCGGCGCCGTCGCGACCAATGCCCGTGAGCACGACACCGATCGCGGCGGGCCCGAAGATGCGGGCCACCGAGCGGAACAGCGGATCGGCGGCCGGGCGAACGCCCCACACCGAAGCCTCCTGATCGAGCCGAAGCTCCAACCCGCCGGCGCCGACGGCAATCGACATGTGAAAGTCCCCCGGCGCCACGTAGGCGGTGTCCACCAGGAGCGGTGTACGATCCTCCGCCTCGACGACCGCGATCCGACTCTGCGATGCCAGCCGCTCGGCCAGACTGCGGGTGAACTTGGGCGGCATGTGCTGCACGATCACGATTCCCGCGGCCTGCCCGGGCACGAGCTGCGGGACCACCTCCGCCAGCGCCCGGGGTCCTCCGGTCGACGCCGCGATCGCGACGCAGAACCGAGCCCGGTTGGGCAGCCCGAAGAGCGGCGCCGGCGGCGCCGGCCGTGCGGGCCGGGCGAGCAACGGCAGGCGATGGATGTCGGCGGTCCGCGCCGCGCGAAGCGCGCTCAGTACGCGCTCGCCGAAATGTTGCAGCGCCGCCGGGCTCCGGTCCTCATCCTTCGCCACGAGGTCGACAGCGCCCAACTCGAGGGCCCGAATCGCCGCGGCGGTGCCAGGGCCCGCGTACGCGCTCACCACGACCACCGCGCGCGGGCTTTCGGACATGATGTAGCCGATCGCGCCCAGCCCATCGAGCTCCGGCATCTCGAGATCCATCAGCACGAGATCGGGCGCGCGCTCGTGCACCTTGCGGATCGCATCCATGCCGTTGCGCGCCGTGGCGACGACGCGGAACTCTCCGGTCGACGCCACCAGGTCGGTGAGCAGCCGGCGAAAGAACGGGCTGTCGTCCACCACGAGAAC
>JBGPVE010000014.1:0-22653 GCA_041491545.1 Gemmatimonadota bacterium
CGACGATCAGCGGATCGGTCGAACCGTTCACGGCCGATGCCCCGCCTTCGGCCAGCGCCTTCCGGGTGTTGAGATCCCCCAGCGCCGTCTTCTCGATCAACGCTTCCGCGGCCACTTCGGGACTCCGACCTTGGAGGATCGTCGCAAGGAAGGCGTCGTTTGGCGGAAGCTCCTTCCGAGCGGCCGTGAGCTGCGCCGCCAGGGTGAGCTTCTCGATTTCCTTGTCCACCGGCACGTCCCGAAGCACCTGCGCGCGAATCCCGTCGAGGCCCTCGCCGCGATACTGCGGGAGCCGAGCCGAGTCGGGGAGCGCGGCTTGCTCCGGCAGCCGGACCAGCGCGCCGGCAAAGCCCACGAGCTGCGAGCCGCCGAAGGTGTAGTACCGCGACTTGAGCGCCGACGCCTTCTGCTGCGTGATGGCGGTCGCGATGGCCGTCCACGCATTGCCGTAGCGCAGCCGGAGCTTGGGATCCGCGTTTACCCGACCACGGAAATCGCGCTCGAAGGTCCGCTTCTTCACCACGATCGTCGAGTCGAGGAGGCCGGCCCGATAGCCGGTGATCGCCTTGTACGAGTTTTCATAGGAGAAGATCTGGTTCTCCAACTGCCGGTTGGCTGCTTCGCTCTTGCTCGCCAGCTCCTTCAAGAGTTTGACGTTGCGAGCGAGCGTCGCCAACTGTGCGGGATACTGCACGTCGCGGAGGTACTCCATCTGCGCCACCGTGAGGAGCCGGCCGGTCGAGCCCGGATTCCCGGTGACGAAGACCAACTCCCCTTCCTTTGCGCCCGCGGCGCTCCACTTGAGGTAATCCTTCGGCTGCATCGGCGCGTCGTTGTCGTATACCCGAAGGAGCGTGAGATCGAGATCGTAGCGGGGATACGTGAAGTTGTCGGGATCTCCGCCGAAGAAGCTCGCCTCCTCTTCCGGCGCCATCACCAGCCGGAGATCGGAGAAGCGCTTGTAGCGATACAGCGAATAGAGCCCGCCCTGATAGAACGTCACCACCTGGCAGATGTCACCGCTCTTGCTTTGACACTCGTTCTGGATCGCGGCGATCGCGGCGTCGCGTTCTGCGACCTGCGGTCCGACCGCTTTGGCCTTCACCTGACTGCGGATCCGCGCGGTGACGTCCTCGACCGACTGCAGCTGATCCACGTAGAGTCCCGGGCACTTCTTCTCCTCGGACAGCGAGCGCGCCACGAACCCGGTTCTTTGGTAATTGGTGTCCGGCGGCGACACCGCGGAGATGCAGCCGCGACCGCAGTGATGGTTGGTCATGACGAGACCCTGCGAGGAAACGAACGACGCCGAGCAGTTGGGGAGCCGGACCGACGCGAGCCGCACGTGATCGAGCCACGCCGGGTCAGGGCTGAACTCGTACTGCGCCTTCCAATATTCGAGGGGCGGCGCATCGAAGGTCCACATCGTCCCGAACTCCTTGACGAACCCGGTCGTCTTGGCGGCGGTGCCGGGCTGAGCCGGCGCCGTGACCTGAGCCGGGCTCACCGCGGGCAGCAGCAGAAATAGCAGAAGACCGGTAGCTTGCAATCGAAATGAGCCGGAGCGGGTCATAGATTATCGGGGATGATGGTGGCCGGAATAGCGACGGACTACAAGGTAATCATGCCCCCGGGACACCGGGAGGAGGATCATCATGGCGACGACGAGCAAAGCGACGGCGGTCTGGGAAGGCAAACTGAAGACCGGCAAGGGCCGATTCGAGGCGGGATCGGGCGCGTTTCGAGGTGAATACTCGTTCCCGACCCGGTTCGAGGGCGCGAAGGGAACGAATCCCGAAGAGCTGATCGCCGCGGCGCACGCGGCCTGCCTCAGCATGGCGCTGGCGTTCGGGCTGGAGCAGGGGGGCACGCCGGCCACGAGCATCAGCACGACCGCCGCCTGCACGATCGATCAGGTGCCCGGCGGCTTCAAGATCACCGCGATGCGCCTCGAAGTGCGGGGCAAGGTGCCGGGCGTCGACCAGGCGGCGTTTGCGCGGGCGGCGGAAGCGGCCAAGGAAGGGTGTCCCGTGTCGCAGGCACTCAAGGGAAACGTGCGATTCGAGTTGCAGGCAAAGTTGGACTAGCCGGCGAGTCGTCGCGCCATGCTCAGATAGCCGTCGAGCTGTTTCCGGAGCCGCTCCTGCAGCTCGCGATCCCGGAGCTTCCCATCGGGCTCGAAGGCCTGCTGTGCCTGCGCCAGCGCGAACATGTCCGGATAGAGCATGACCCCGAGCCCCTCCAACGGGATGCGGAGCTGCCAGAGTCCGCGAATCCCGCCCACGAGGCTGGTCGAGGCGGCCGTCAGCATGCCGTGCTTCCCGCGCAGCGGCATCGGGCGCATTCGGGAGACCCAGTCGATCAGGTTCTTGAGCGTCCCGGGAAGCGAGAAGTTGTACTCCGGCGACGCGATCAAGAGACCGTCCGCCGCCGTGACCCGCCGGGCGAACTCCTGCACGCCGGGCGGGAAGCCGGCGTGTTCCTGCACGTCGGCGTTGTACAGCGGCACGTCGAACTCGGCGAAATCCGCGTGGTCGATGTCGGCGCCGCCGGCGCGGGCCAGATCGGCCGCGCACGCCAGGAGCTTCTTGTTCCACGACTCACGCCGGAGCGAGGCGGCAAAGCCCAGCAGTCTGACGCCGGTCACTTCGACGTCATCGAGTAGCGCACCAGCACACCTTCGACGAACTCCGCCACCAGGCGGGCACCGCCCTGCTCGAAGGTGCGGCTGTTGACCCGAAGCGTGCCTTCCATCCGCTCGGCCCGCTGCACCGGCGCGCCCAGCAGCGAATCCACCTCCTGCATGCTCATTCCCTTCCGGAGGCCGGTGAAGCCGGCGGCGGCCGGCCCGGGCTGGGGCTGGGCTTGGGATTGGGATTGGGACTCCGACGAAGGCGCGCCGTTGCCCGGAGAGAAATCGACGTAGGCGGCGAGCGCCGTCTTGATGGCGTCGACGGTCAACGCCTGCGGCGGCACGCCGTCATTGTACCGCAGGTTGAAGCGCGAGCCGCCCTCGACGCGCCGCTGCTGAATGTACTCCCGCTTGCGCTCGGTCGCTTCCGCCGTGAGCGCTTGATTGCGCCGATCCTCCTGCTCCCGACGCCGCCGCAGGTCATCCAGATCCTCCTGCATTCGCCGCTTGGCGGCCGCATCGGTCTCGTCCTTGATGTCCTTCTCGAGGTCTTGCTCCCGCTTGCTCTTCGGCACCGATGCCACGGAAACGTTGGGACTGGTCTCGTCTCCCATCGTGCCGTACCCTCCGCCGGCCAGTTGGAATTCGATGAGCTTTCCTTTCACCTTCACCTTGGTGACGAGGGCCCGGTCGCCGGTCCGGATGGCCACGCCGTGCCGCTTGATTCGGGCGGCATACTGCGAGAAGTCCACCGGCTGGCCGGCGCCGGGGTATACGTCGATGCCGTCGTCGGTCGCCGGCATGTCGAGCTTTGCCGCGACGGTGCGGCCCTCGAAATACGACTTGAGATCCGCTTCGCTTTGCGCGGCGAGTGACCCGGCATAGGCGGCGGAAAGGAAGAGGTAGATCGGCACCAGTCGCGGCATGATCGCAATCCCCCGAACGCGTGGAGCAGACAATTGACCCGAGCCCATGTATTCTGCATGCCGAATGTCGAGTTCACCACTGGGCTGCCCGCGCACATCGGGAATTCGCGAGATCATGGGCGGGCGTTGAGCAGCGGCTCCATCACCTTCCAGACCGTCTCCGCCAACTTCCGCTGGCCCAGCGCGGTCGGATGCATCCCGTCGGCCTGATTGAGTGAGTCGACGCCGGCCACGCCCTCCAGCAGAAAGGGCACCAGCGACACATCGTTCGCTCGGGCCAGCTCGGGATAGATCGTTTCGAAGCGCCCGGCGTACGTGGCGCCGTAGTTCGGCAGCGCGCGCATCCCGACCAGCACGATCCTGGGGCGCGGCGACGCCGCCTTGGCTCGATCGACGATCGCCTGGATATTGGCCCTCGACGAATCGGGATTCTGACCCCGAAGGCCGTCGTTCGCGCCGGTCTCGATCACCAGCACGGCCGGCGCCTGCCGCAGCAACCAATCGACGCGCCGAAGCGCCCCGGCCGAGGTCTCACCGCTCACGCCGGCGTTGACGACGCGGTAGTCGAAACCGGCTGAATCGATCTTGCGTTGGATGAGCGCCGGATACGCTTCGTCCGGATCCAGCCCGAGCCCCGCGGTCAGGCTGGTGCCCAGGAACACGATCGCGGGGCGCTCGGGCTCCGGCTTGGGCCGGGTGCTTGGCGTGGGCGCCGGAGCCTGCCGCGCCACCGGGTCTTCCGGGCGGCGGTCGCAGGCCGCCAAAGCCACAACGCACAGCAGCCCGATCACGTAGTTGGATATCATTGCCTCTCACACTCGCCCCGCGTTGCGCATGCTCAAATGTGAAAATCTCACCCAGATCTACCTCTCGGGCGGCCGCGAGCTCACCGTCCTGAAGGATATCAGCTTCGAGATCGCGTCGGGTGGCTACGTCGCGATCGTCGGTCCCTCCGGGAGCGGCAAGACGACGCTGCTCGGCCTCCTCGCCGGACTCGACCGGCCCACCCGCGGGAGCGTCACGCTCGACGGGCAGGACCTGGGGAGCCTGGACGAAGATGGCCGCGCCCGCGTGCGCGGCGAGAAAGTCGGGTTCGTGTTCCAGTCATTCCAGCTCATCCCGACGCTCACGGCGGCGGAGAATGTGCAGGTGCCGCTCGAGCTTCGAGGCGAAGAGGCCGCCGGCGTCGCGAGCGAGCTGTTGGCGCGAGTCGGGCTGGGCGATCGGGGTCATCACTATCCGGCACAGCTCTCGGGCGGCGAGCAGCAGCGGGTGGCCCTTGCCCGCGCGTTCAGCAACCGACCGAAGATTTTGTTTGCGGACGAGCCCACGGGCAACCTCGACGCCGCGACCGGCGCCACGATCATCGATCTCATGAGCGAGCTGAACCGGGACATGGGCACGACGCTGGTTCTGGTCACCCACGATCTCGATCTCGCCGCTCGCGCCCGGCGCACCATCCGCCTGGCCGACGGCCGCGTCATCGCCGACAGCGCCGCGTGAGCTCGGCGACGTTCGTGTTCCGGATGGCTTGGCGCGAGGCCCGGGCCGAAGGCCGCCGGCTCGCGCTGCTTGCGGCTGCGGTGGCCACCGGAGTGTCGGCGCTGGTCGCGATCGATTCGTTCACGGCCAACCTCCAGGAATCCGTGCGGCACCAGGCGCAAGCGCTTCTCGGCGCCGATCTCTCGTTCTCGAGTCGGAAACCGTTCTCCCCCCGGACTCGCGCGCTGCTCGACACCCTGGCCGCGCCGCCCCAGGGCGCCACCGCCTCGCTGACCAATTTCCCCGGCATGGCCTACGTGCCGCGCACGGCGGGCACCCGGCTGGTGCAGGTCTCCGCCGTGGAAGGAGCCTATCCCTTCTACGGCGCGATCCAGACGGCGCCGGCCCGCGCATGGGCCGAGCTGCAGTCGGGCCGGCATGCCGTGGTCGACCCGGTGCTCCTCACCGCGCTCAACGCTCGGGTGGGAGATACGCTCGCCCTGGGCGAAGGACGATTCGAGATCACGGGCACGCTGGTGAATCTCGCGGGCGACGTCGGCATCCGGACCGCGCTCGGACCGCGCGTCTTCGTCCCCGCGACGTACCTCGCGGAGACCAAGCTGCTCCGCTTCGGTGCTCAGGCGCAATATGAGGCGTACGTCAAGTTGCCGGCTGGCCGCTCCGCCCAGGCGATCGCCACCCGGTACCGGCCCATACTTCCCAGCGAGCAGATCCGGATCCACACGGTCGCGGACGATCGGCAGGACCTGAACGACATGCTCACCCGGCTCGCCCGGTACTTGGGCCTGGTGGCGCTCATCGCGCTGCTCCTCGGCGGCATCGGCGTCGGTAGCGCCGTCGTCGTGTTCGTGCGCCGGAAGCTCGAGACCATCGCCGTGCTGCGCTGCCTCGGCGCCAGCGCCGGACAAGTCTTTCTGGTCTACCTGGTGCAGGCGGTGGCGCTCGGGCTGGCGGGCAGCGTGGTGGGTGCCGCGCTCGGTGTCCTCGCGCAGCAGGCACTGCCTGGATTGCTGAGGGGATTGCTGCCGGTCGACGTGCGGATGGCCCTCTCCTGGCGCGCGGTCGCGCTCGGCGTCGGCATGGGCGCATGGGTGGCGGTCGCCTTCGCGCTGTTGCCGCTCGCGTCGATCCGCCTGGTCTCACCCCTCGCCGCGCTGCGGCGCACCTACCAGCCGGCTCCCGCGCCGCATGACCGCTGGCGCGACGCCGCCGCGATTGCGCTCGCGGCGAGCGTCGTGGCCCTCGCGGCGCTCCAGGTCGGAAGCTGGCGTACCGGTGCGATCTTCTCCGCCGCCATCGGCGCGTCGCTGGCTCTGCTCTGGCTCGCGTCGTGGGCGCTCGTGCGCGGCGTGCGCCGCTGGTCTCGCGCCGCGTGGCCCTACGTGTGGAGGCAGGGTCTCGCCAACCTCTATCGCCCCGGCAATCAGACGGTCGCGGTCGTGCTCGCGGTCGGGTTCGGCGCGTTCCTGCTCAGCACCTTGTTCCTGGTCCAGCATAACCTTCTCCGCGGGCTCGAGGTCACCGGCGGCGCCGAGCGTCCCAATTTATTGCTCCTCGACATCCAAACCGACCAGGTATCCCAGATCGAGCGAGAGTTGCGGAGCCGGAATCTCCCGTTCCACCCGCCGGTGCCGATCGTGCCGATGCGGATTCTGTCGGTGAAGGACCGGCCGGTGGCCCGGCTGCTCGCTGATACGTCCGGCGCGCAGCGAGGAGAGCGCTCCAACGCGTGGGCCTTCCGGCGCGAGTACCGCTCGACCTATCGAGATTCGCTGGTCCCGTCGGAACGAGTGACCGCCGGGCGTTGGTGGCAGCCCGGCGCGAGTGCTTCGGCGCGCGGCGGCGCCGCGGGTGTGTCCGACACCACAGTCCCGGTCTCCGTCGAGAACGGATTGGCCAAGGAGCTCGGAATCGGGCTGGGCGATGAGATCGTCTGGGACGTGCAGGGGCGCTCGATCGTCTCCCGCGTGGCCAACCTGCGTGAGGTCGATTGGGCGCGGTTCGAGCCCAACTTCTTCGTCGTGTTCGCGCCCGGCGCTCTGGAGCAGGCGCCGCAGATGTTCGTGACGCTCACTCGCATCGATGACCCCGGCACCCGCGGTCGTCTCCAGCGCGCGCTTGCGGAGCGCTATGCCAACATCACGACGGTGGACCTCTCGCTGGTGCAACAGACGCTGGAGCGGCTGGTGGAGCGCGTGACCCTGGCGATCCGATTCATGGCGCTGTTCAGCCTCGTGACCGGCGCGCTCGTGCTCGTGGGCGCGATCGCCACGAGCCGCCTCCAGCGAATCCGCGAGGCCGTGCTGCTCAAGGCCCTCGGCGCCACTCGGCGGCAGCTCCGCCGCATCGCACTCGCCGAGTATCTCTGCCTCGGCCTGCTCTCGTCGGGCACGGCGATCGTGTTGGCGTCCGCGGCCGGCTGGGGCCTGGCCCGCTACTTCTTCGAGGGAACGTTCTGGCTGCCGCTGCTCGAGCTGGGCGGGCTGGCGGCCGCCATCGTCGCGCTCACCGTGGCCGTCGGGCTCTGGAGCAGCCGCGAGGTATTGAAGATGACGCCGCTGGAGGCGCTCCGGGCCGAGTGAGGGAGGGGCCCGCTGCCTTCCCTGCCCTTCCCGCCCCCGGCTACTATTCCTGCCCTATCTACCAGGCTCACCTGCTATGCTCTCCATCGACCTCACCGGGAAGCGCGCGCTCGTCGCCGGAGTTTCGGACGACGGCGGCTTCGGATTCGCCATCGCGAAGGCCCTGGCCGAGGCCGGCGCCACCGTCTGCGTCGGCAGCTGGCCGCCCGCGTTGGGCATCTTCCTCAAGCTCCTGGAGCGGGGCAAGATGGAGGAGTCGCTCCGGCTCTCGGACGGCCGCAAGCTCGAGTTCGAGCGGATCTACCCGCTCGACGCCGCGTACGACACGATGGCGGACGTTCCCGCCGAGGTCCGCGAGAACAAGCGCTACCAGGATCAAGGCGACTTCACCATCCAAGGCATGGCCAACCGGCTGCGCGACGACTTCGGCGAGCGGGGACTCGACATCGTGGTCCACAGCCTGGCCAACGGCCCCGAGGTCAAGAATCCACTCGTCGACACCAGCCGAGCGGGCTATCTCACGGCAATCAGCGTAAGCGCCTATAGCAACGTCTCGCTGGTGCGCCACTTCGCGCCGCTCATGCGGCCCGGCGGGGCGTTTCTCTCGCTCACCTATATGGCGGGAGAGCGGGTCATTCCTGGCTACGGGGGCGGGATGTCGTCCGCCAAGGCCGCGCTCGAGGCGGATACGCGCACCCTCGCGTACGAGGCCGGACGGCGCTGGGGCGTGCGCGTCAATGCGATCTCCGCCGGCGCGCTGGCGTCACGGGCGGCCACGGCGATCGGCTTCATCGATACGATGATCGCCTACACCAGCGCCAACTCGCCGTTGCCCCGGCCAATCGCCGCCGCCGACGTCGGCCACACCGCCGCCTTTCTGCTGAGCCCGCTGGCCCAAGCGATCACCGCTAGTGTCGTGTACGTCGACAACGGATACCACGCGATGGGCATGGCCGTGACGACGGATATCCATGCCTGAAGGACTGCACTCCGAAGCTCGCGGCTCCGCCCGGCTCATCACGATCGATCAGCCGGCGCGGCGTAACGCGCTGACACCCGAGCTGGCCCGGGGCGTGGCGGATGCGATCACCGGCGCCGGGATCGATCCGGCCACCCGCGTCGTGCTTCTCAAAGGCGCCGGCGGCCACTTCTCCGCCGGCCTCGATCTCCACTGGCTGACCTCGCTCGGCGCTGCTCCGTCGATGGAGGAGATCCGGCGCGGGCTGGGCCACTTCCAATCGGTCATCCTCGCGATCGTGCGCTGCCCCAAGCCGGTGATGGCGGTCGTGCGCGGCACCGCGGCGGGATTCGGCGTCGACCTCGCCGTCGCGTGTGACATGCGGATCGCCGGCGCGAGCGCCAATTTCACCTCGGCCTTCTCCCGCATGGGGCTCGTGCCCGACGGTGGCTCGACCTACGGCTTGCCTCGGCTGATCGGCGACGGGGCGGCGCTCAGATTTCTGCTCGCGGGCGAGACGGTGGACGCGGCGGCCGCGCTCCGGATCGGGCTGGTCGATGAGGTGGTCGAGGACGACCAGCTCGATGCCCGCGCCGGCGCATTAGCGGAGGCCATGGCCGCCAATGCGGAGGGCAGCCTGGCCTCCATCAAGCGGCTCTGCCGAGCGGAGGACTTGTCCGGATTGGAGCGGGCGCTGCGTGCCGAAGGCGAAGCACAGGTCGAAGCCTTCCTCGGGGCGGAGTTCCAGCGGCGGCTGGCGGCCTTTCTTGCGCGCGGATCGGCGGGGTCCGCGAGTCCATGAGTCAGATGGAGCGGCAAATCTTCGCACCCGGACTACTGGCGGGGAAAGTCGCACTGGTGACCGGAGGCGGCACCGGCATCGGGTTCGGCATCGCGAGCTGCCTCGCGCGGGCGGGCGCCGCAGTCGCAATCGCGAGCCGAAAGCCCGAGCACCTCGGTGCGGCCGCTAAGCAGCTCGAGCAGCACGGCGCGCGGGCACTCCCGGTCGAGGTGAACGTCCGCGAGCCCGATTCGGTGGCGCGCATGGTCGAGCGGGTGGTGGGCGAGCTGGGGCAGGTCGACATCCTGGTCAACAACGCGGCCGGCAACTTCTACACGCCTTCGGCCGAGCTCTCGCCCAACGCGTGGCGCGCCGTGATCGAGACCGATCTCTACGGCACCTTCTATTGCTGCCAGGCGGCATATCCCGCGCTCAAGGCCGCCGGCGCCGGTCGGATCATCTCGATCTCGATGACGCTGCACTATCGAGGATGGCCCCAGATGGCGCATGCGACGGCCGCCAAGGCGGGCGTCGACGCGCTCACGCGCACGTTGGCGCTCGAGTGGGCGCGGGATCGAATCACCGTCAACGCCGTCGCTCCGGGGCCGATTCCGACCGAAGGCGTCAAGAAGGCGTTCACCCCGCCGAACGCCGAGGCACCCGATCTGTTCCGGATGGACAGCTACGCACGGCGGTCGATTCCGGCCGGCCGCTGGGGAACTCCGGAGGACATCGGACAGATGGTGACCTATCTCGCGAGCCCGGCCGGTGAGTGGATCACGGGCGCGATCTTCGTGGTGGATGGCGGAGCCTGGCTCGCCGGGGACAAAGAGACGTGAGCGGCGGCATCAGGTGCGCGAGCGGCGGCATCGGGTGCGCGATCGTCTCCGCTGCCTGGTGTCTGGCCCTGATCTCCCCAGCGGCCGCCCAGCAGATCGCCGCCAAGTACGATTGGACGATGCCGCCCCAGTACCGCGAGATCCAGATCCGGGCTCAGGAAACCCAGCGCGCCCTCCTGCTCGCCATGGCCGACTCCATGCCGGAGGCCTTCTACCGCGATGCGGCCGCTGAGGGACAGCGCGACTTTGCCCGACAGATCCATCACGCGGCGAACGCCGACGTCTATCTCGTCTCCCATTACATCCGCCAGGAAGAGATGCCGGCTGCGCCGGACACCGCGGTAACGTTCAACAGCCGCGAAGGTCTCAAGCGCTTCATCAATGCCGCCTACGACTACAGCATCGGCGTGCTCAAGGGCGAGAACGACACCGACCGGGGCACCCCGATCTGGTATTTCGGACAGAAGATTCCGAAGTGGCTGGTGTGGGACGAGCTGAATCAACACACGCTGTGGACCGCCGGACAGATCGTGGCCAACTTCCGCAAGCACGGCATGGCCCCGCCGGCGTTCCTCTACTACTAGCGGCGCGGGAGTCTTCCGTGGATCGAACGTTCTTTTCGGTGGGAGCGGTATCGGGACTGATCGGGGTGGCCTGCGGCGCGTTCGGCGCGCACGGTCTCCGCGCCCGGCTCGCGCCCGATCTGCTGGCCGCCTTCGAGACCGCGGCGCGCTACCAGATGTATCACGCCCTCGCCTTGGTCGCGGCAGCGTGGGCGGTGAGCCGGTGGCCGGGGCCCTTGGCCCAGTGGGCCGGATGGCTGTTCGTCGCCGGCACCGTGATCTTCTCCGGCAGCTTGTATGCGCTCGCGCTGACCGGCCTGCGCTGGCTCGGCGCCGTTACACCGCTCGGCGGCCTCGCGTTCATGGCCGGCTGGATCTGTCTCGCTCTTGCCGCCCGACCGAGCTGAGACGCCTCTCGCTCAACTCTCCCTCTTGGCCCAGAGGAAGAACACCACCCCGATCGCTCCCATCAGATAGAGGTTCGCCGGCACCCACATGAGGAGGCCGCCGAGCTGCTGGTCCTCCAGCACCGACAGCCCGCCGGTGCGGGGAGCGGCGGCGTACCAGGGATAGAGCACCGTGTCGGTGAGCGAGATCAGCGCGGCGACGAGCTGCATCGGAATGCTCACCAGGAACAGGTAGAGCATCCGTGGCCCGAGCTGGAGCGGCGGCACCTCGGGGAGCGGGCTCATCACCGGCCACCACATGATCGCGGCCGTCACCATGAACATGAGATGCGTCACGATGTGCACGTCGTGGTCGCGCATCATGAGGTCGTAGGGCCCGCTGAGGTGCCAGACGACGATCGTCACCGTGAACAGCGTACCGGCCATAACCGGACGGGTGACGAGCCGCGCCGCGGCCCGCACCGACGGGTTCCGCACCAGCGGGGCGAGCAGCCAAGCGGGCGTCCCCGCAATGAGTAACGGCGGCAGCACCAGCGTGAGCAGCAGGTGCTGCACCATGTGCATCCAGAACAGGTAGTAGTCGCTCAGATCGTGGATCGGTCCGTTGAGCGAGACCAGGAGCACCACGAGCCCCGCGGCGAAACAGGCGACCCGCCACGCCGGCACCGGCGGTGCGGCCAGCCGGCGCCGCAGCGGGCCGATCCCGTAAACGTACAAGGCACCGAGAAGCCCGGTGCCTATGAGTACGCTGGGATGAACCGACCAGCTCAAGTGATACGGAACGGTGGGTCTCAGCCGCGGATCGAGGAGAAGCGGCGCGAGGACCCCGGGCATCAACCGGAGCGCGCGAACGCGTGATGGTAGGTCAACAGGGCCAGCAGCGCGAGGATCACCACCGCGGCGATAATGATCGGGAACACGAAGACGGTGCTGAACAACTTGCTGTCCTGCTTGAGGTGCATGTAGAACATCGCCACCAGGGCGAATTTGATCGCGGAGAGCCCAAGCAGCGTTTCGACGAAGATCGGCTTGAAGAACGCGGTGATCGCTCCGTAGGAGCGCTCGCCGTTGGCGATCTCGTAGAGCCCGACTTCGAGCGCCGTGACGACAAAGAGAATCAGCCCGATCCGGACATACACTCCGGCGGTGGGATGCGACTTCTCGTGGACGGTTGCCGGTGCGGCCATGCTGGATGCCCTCGGGTTACATGAGGTAGACGACGGGGAATATGATGATCCAGACGACGTCCACGAAGTGCCAGTAGAGCGCCGCGATCTCGAGATTCAGCGCCTTCTCCGGAGGCACGCGGCCGCGAATCGCCTCGACCAGAACGGTCGAGAGCCAGATCACGCCGAGCGTCACATGCGTGCCGTGAAAGCCGGTCAGCGTGAAGAAGCTCGCCCCGAACAGATTGGTCTTGAGGGTGAGCCCCTTGTGCACGAAGTGGGTGAACTCGTACACCTGCATGCCGACGAAGAACATGCCGCAGAGAATCGTGGCCGAGAGCCACCCGATCAGCATCTTGCGATTGTTATGCTGGGCACCGTAGAGCGCCAGCACGACGAAGAGCGAGCTGAAGAGGAGCAGCGCCGTGCCTACCGTGACCAGCGGGATCTCCAGGATCGGCTCGAACACCTGCCCCGCCGGGCTGGTCCACACCTGATGCGGAAAGGGCCCGACCTGACTCTTGCCCCGATACACCACGTAGGTCGAGATCAGCGAGGCGAAGAATAGACACTCAGACCCGATGAAGGTCCAGATCGCCAGCTTGCGGTTGTCGAGACCGGTCGAGGTCTCGAGAGCGTGAGCGTGGTCGGACAATGGAACTCCCAAAGAGCGGTGAAGGGTGAAGGCGGTCGGTCAACCCGCCGGTTCAAAGGCCCAGTTGTAGACCCCGAAGAGCAGGACCGCGACTCCAGCGATCATGCCCCACGGCCCGATCTTGGGCAACAACATCAGGCCAACCATGAGTCCCGCCAGACCCATCGCCGCCACCACCGGCCAGTACGAGGGATTGGGCAGATGGATGCCCTTGCCGCTCACCCTCGGCGGCTCGGGCAGCGGGCCGCCGCGTTGACGCTTGGCCTCCCAAAGCGGATCGCGGCCGTACACCGTCGGGACCTCGGCGAAATTCCACTCCTGTGGCGGTGAAGGGATGGACCACTCGAGCGTGGCGCCATTCCATGGATCGGCCGGCGCCCGTTGCTTGCTCCTCGCCGCCTTGATGACGTTCACCAGGAATACGACGAAGCTGAAGCCCAGAATCAGCGCGCCCACCGTTTCCAACCGGTTCGCACTCTCAAAGCCCAGGCCCGGCTGGTAGGTGTACACCCGCCGCGGCATTCCGTTCAAGCCGACCAAGTGCATCGGGAAGAACGTCAGGTTGAATCCGATCAGCATGAGCCAGAAGTGGACCTTGCCCAGTGTCTCGTCCAGCATCCGGCCGAACATCTTGGGCCACCAGTAGTACGCGCCGGCGGTGAGCCCGAAGATGCTGCCGCCGAACAGCACGTAGTGGAAGTGCGCCACCACGAAGTAGGTGTCGGTCTGCTGCAGGTCGTGCGGCGCCACCGAGTGCATGACGCCCGAGAGCCCGCCCATGATGAACATGGCGATGAACGCGAGCGCGAAATACATCGGCGTCTTCATCTGGATCGAGCCGCCCCACACGGTGCCGATCCAGTTGAAGATCTTCACGCCGGTCGGGATCGCGATCAACATGGTCGCGAGCGCGAAGAAGGTGTCCGCGATCGGTCCCATGCCGGTGGAGAACATGTGGTGGCTCCACACGCCGAATCCGAGGAACGCGATGAACGCGCCGGAGAACACCATCGCGGTGTAGCCGAAGAGCGGCTTGCGGGAGAATACCGGCAGGATCTCGGAGATGATGCCGAACGCCGGCAGGATCAGGATGTAGACCTCGGGATGCCCGAAGATCCAAAAGAGGTGCTGCCAGAGGATCGGATCGCCCCCGCCCGACGGCACGAAGAAGTGGGTGCCGAAGAACCGGTCGAACATCAACAGGATGAGCGCGACCGTGATCACCGGGAATGCCAGCAGCAGCAGGATCTGGGTGATGAAGCTCATCCAGACGAACATCGGCATCCGCATCAGCCTCATGCCCGGCGCCCGCATGTTGAGCACCGTCACGAAGAAATTCACCGCCGCCGCGAGCGAGGCCACGCCCAGGATCTGCAGGCCGAGCGTCCAGAAATCGACGTTGAGACCGGGGGAGTACTGCTTGGACGTCAGATTGGCGTAGCCGAACCAGCCCTGGTCGGGCGCGGCGCCGAACAGGAAGCTCGAGTTGAGAAACAGACCGCCCGCCAGGAACACCCAATAGCTGAAGGCGTTGAGCCGGGGAAACGCCACGTCCCGCGCTCCGATGAGCAACGGAATCATGAAGTTGAAGAACATGGCCGAGATGGGCATGACGGCGAGGAAGATCATCGTCGTGCCGTGCATCGTGAACAACTGGTTGTAGAACTCGGGCGAGACGAGATTGTTGTTCGCCTTCATCAGTTGCAGGCGGATCACTTCCGCCTCCAAGCCGCCCACGAGGAAGAAGAAGAACGCCGTCGCGCCGTACAGGATCCCGATCCGTTTGTGATCGACGGTGGTGATCCAGCTCCAGAGGCCAGATTTCTCGCCGTACGCGCCGTGCGCCGCGTGGGTGTCTTGGCCAAGAACCGTGGTTGCCATGCGTATCCTGAGTGTGGTTACCGGTGGGTCCGGAGGAATGCGACCAGCGCTTTTGCCTCGTCCTCGGTGATGCCTAGATTCGGCATCACCACGCCTTGCTTCCACTGTTGCGGATTGCGGATCCAGCGGGTCAGGTTCTCGTCGGTATTGGGCAGGGTGCCGGCGGCGATCCAGGTTCGTGCCCCGACGTTGGCGAGGTTCGGGCCGATCATGCCCTTGGGAGCGTTGGACGCCTGCAGCGAGTGGCACCCGACGCAGCCCTTGGTGAGGAACAGCTTCTGTCCCGTGCCGACGAGCGGATCTTGCGGCGTGGCGGGTTGAGGCGCCGCGGCCTTCGCCGTGTCTGCGGCCGCGGCCGGTTGCGCGGCGGCCGGTTTGCGCCGAGATGGACTCTTCTGCTGGACGACGGCTGCCGCCGTGGTGGTGCGCACCGAATCGGCCGGTGTCGCCGCGGCGTGCGCCGCCTCCGGCCCGAGCGTTTGCATGTGCTCCACCCAGCCCTTGAACTCCTCCGGCTGCTCCGCCACGACCCGGAACGCCATCTTGCCGTGCTGGATGCCGCAGAACTCGGCGCACTGGCCGGGATAGTTGCCGGCTTCTTCGGCCTTGAACCAGATCCGGGTCTCGCGGTTGGGGAAGACATCCCGCTTGCCCGCGAACTGGGGCACCCAGAAGCTGTGGATGACGTCGGCCGCGCCCATGCGGAGCGACACCGTCCGGCCCACCGGCACGTGCAGCTCGTTGGCCGTAGTCAGGTTGTATTCGGGATAGCGGAACTCCCACCACCACTGGTGACCGGTCACCTCGACGGTGAGGGCGTCCTTGCCCGGAATCTCGGCGGTCTTGAAGATGGCTTTAACCGTCGGCACCGCGATGGCGGCGAGGATGAGCGCGGGGATGATCGTCCAGATGATCTCGACGGTGGTGTTTCCGTGGATCTGCTCGGGCTCCGCATCCCCCGGCTTCCCGCGGAAGCGGAAGATGGCGAAGAGCAGCGCGCCTTCCACTAATACGAAGACGAACGCCGCCCACCGGACGGTGGTGGTGAACAGCTCGTCGGTGAGCCGCGCGAAGTCGCCTCGCGGATGCAGCGCGCTCTGGGGATAGTCTGCCGACCCCCCGCAACTGGCGGCCAGGAGGAGGAGAACGATCATGGGAGCCAGCCGGCTGAGACGCCGGAAGGCGGGGGAGCCAAGGCGCATTGTCGTGGCAATCCTGTCGACTGGAAGACGCGCGAATCACCCACGGCCCAATTCAACCACCGAGAGTACCCACTCGGCGGCGGAACGTCAAGCAAGAGTGGCAGATAGAATCCGCTTCGGTGTGCTCGAATCCGCTTCGGTGCGTTCGGGATTCGGGGGGCTTCAGGCCAGACATCCGCGCCCTCTCCACCAGTGCGAGCCAGGCCGCCGTATGCGGCGCTTGCGGGTTGAGCGAAGGCCGCGGCGCTCGGGCCCGAAGCGACACGGCGCAGCTCGTCCTCATGGCCTCGAGAGTCTCATCGATCGACCACTCGCTCAAGGGTTGGTGTAAATGACTGCCATCGTAACACATTGTTATATAGTGTCTTAACACCGCATATCGACGCCATCAGCGGGACCGAGCCCGTGGCGCGGAGATACCCGAGCACCCAGCTTCCTCTATCGGGCTGTTACACATGCGTGATATCTTTGCACCCTACGGCTAAAGGCGGCCCCGGGGACTCGTTCTCCGGGACCTTATGTTCTTTATGACCCGGTGTCGATCATGATCCGTGAAATGCGAGAAAAGCTGAGTCGCGAAGTCGACCAGCTCAGCCATGAATTGAACATCCTCCTTCCACAGGCCATCGCACAGGCGGTGGAGCTGGGGGATTTGCGGGAGAACTCCGAGTACAAGGCGGCGCTGGAGCGCCAGCAGTTCGTTCAGGCCCGTCTGGGCCAGTTGCACCAGCGGCTCAACCAGTTGAGCCAGCTCGCCAACACCGAGGCGCCGAGCGACCGCGTGGGGCTCGGCTCGCGCGTTACCGTGCTCGACCTCGAGACCAACGAGACCGACACCTACATGGTCGTGCTCGCCGAAATGATGGACATCGATGCCGGCCACATCTCGCTCGCCTCGCCACTCGGCCGGGCGCTCAAAGACGGACGCGTGGGGGACGAGATCAGCTTGCGCCTGCCCGCGGCGATGCGGTCGCTCAGGATTCTGGAGCTGATCACCGTACACCAGACAGCGGCGGAGGCCTGACCTTGGAGTTTCCGAACAAGCAACTGCTCGTCGTCGGTGACCGGGTGCTGATCACGGCGGAAGAGGGCGAGGATCGCACCCGCGTCGGCCTCTATCTGCCGGCAACCGCCATCGACACCCAGCAGGTCCAGAGCGGCCTCATCGTCGCCACAGGCCCCGGCGATCCCATCGCCGACTTGAGCAGCCTGGACGACGAGCCCTGGAAGATCGGACGCTCCGAGCGCCGCACCCGCGGCATGCAGGCCAGGGTCGGCGATCACGCCATCTTCTTCCGCAAGGCGGCCGTGGAGATCACCTTCGAGGAGAAGCGCTACCTCGTCGTGCCCCAAGCGGCCATTCTCGTTCTCGTTCGGGAAGATCTGCCGATCTAGCTTTGTGTTACTTCGTCTACGTGGCCAGCCCGCTGACGCTGAGCGAGATTCGCTCGATGCTCTCGCCGGGCCTCACCGCGGATCTACTCCAGGCGTCCGACCAATCCATCCTCAAGCGGCTCCACCCCGCGGCCCAGACCGTCGTGCGGCTCCTGGTCGGGGCCTGCTCCTGCGCGCTGGTCGCATCGACGATGGCGGCCGACCAGGAGAATGAGTCGCGACTGCGCCGCCGCTACGCCGAGCGCAGCCTCCCCCGCAGCGAAATCATTCGGGCGCTCGAGCTGCACCGCCAAGGGACCGAGCGCCGGGCCCAGTTGGCCGGATCGGGCCCGGCCGCGCTCGCGGCATTCGTTGCGGAGCATGCGCGCAACGCGGGAGTCACGCTGTACTATCTGCACTTCGGGCACGACCCGCCGCACAGCTGGGCCACCGCGCCTCCACCGATCAGCCTAACGATGGCGGACATGCGGGCTCGATCCGAAACTTGGCTCGTCGAGGATCGGCCGACGCTGGTGACGCGATGAGCCCAACTCAGAGCTGCACCAACTCCACGCGCCGCTTGTCCGCCGGCGCGCCGTATCCCTCGGTCTGGACCCGCGCCGCGTCGGTATCCTCGTGCTTCACCAGCGCCTGCTTGATCGCTTCGGCGCGCGCCGCGCCCACGGCTTTGTCGTCGCCGTAGGCTTCGATCCGGAGCTTGATGTCGTGGTGGTCCTTGAGCATGGCGCCGATCGCTTTGATCGTGGGCGCCGATTCGGCTTTGAGCGACGCGGTGCCCGGCTCGAACGCAATGCCGTCGGCCGTCGTCCGGCCGGACCCGCTCAGCGACTCGTACAGCGCCTTGCCGGCCGCGTCGTCCTTGCTGCTCGGATGCCCGCTCAGCGCCGCGTCGATCGCCCGGTCCTCCTGCTCGACGACCTTCGAGATGGCCTTGTTCTCCGCGGCGTCCTGTACGGCTCGGCCAACCCGTTTGGTGAATTGCGCGTGGGCCGGCACCGCGGCGACCGCGAGAGCGGTCAATCCGGCGAGCGCGAAGCCTCCGAGTCGTCTGGCCATCGTGTGATCCTCCGACATTGGGACCGAAATAGGGAATGCCCGGCCCTATCTTTGGGCTGGGCGGGGGGACTGTCAAGCGCGGAGCGCAAGCGGGGGACCATCGGACCGTGATGCACCAAGAGGGAACGTTCCGCGGCGCGGGCGATGTCGAGCTGTTCTGGCGGGCCTGGCGGCCGGACCAGCCCGAGCCGGCCGGCACGCTGATCAACCTCCACGGCCTCGGCGATCACAGCGGCCTCTATCCGGCCGTGGCGACGCACTTTGTCGGCCGAGGCTGGGCGGTGCACGCGTTCGATCTCAGGGGCAACGGGCGCTCGCCCGGACCGCGCGGTCACGTCGACCGCTGGGACCAATACCGCGACGACCTCCACCACTTCGTCGATCGCATCCGGGCACGGGAGCCGGGACCGCTCTATCTGATGGGCAACAGCCTGGGCGGACTCGTCGCGCTGGACTACGTGCTGGATCATCCGGAAGGATTCGCCGGCGTGATCGCCGCGGCGCCGCCGCTCGGTCCCTTGGCTGTGCCCGGCTGGCTCCTCGCGTTGGGTCGAGCGCTCTCGCGGGTCTGGCCCCGCTTCAGTTGGGAGACCGGCATGGATCTCTCCGGGCTTTCCCGAGATCCGGCGGCGCGCGAGGCGGTCATCGGCGATCCGCTCTTTCATCGCAGAGCGACCGCTCGGCTCTCGACCGAAGTCGTGGCGGTCATCGAGCGGGTCCAGGCCCATGCGTCCCGATTCGCGCTGCCGCTCCTCTTGCTTCACGGCGGCGCCGATCGGATGGTGCCGCCGGCCGGCACCCGGCGATTCGCCGCCCGGGCGAAGCCGACGATGGTCGAATATCGCGAGTACCCGGATGCCTATCATGCGCTCTTCGCCGATCCCGATACGCCCCAGGTACTCGCCGACATAGATCGGTGGCTGGCCACACAGTAGACAAGGGAAGGCACGGGTGATATGCATGGGAGAGGCCAAGGAGTCGTCGAGCGCATGTCTATCCCTGAGTCCCCGCCCGTCCCACCTCCTCCCACCGCACGATCGGCGTTCTGGCGCGCGCTCCGGCTCCGCTGCCCCGCCTGCGGTGGCGGTCCCATGTTCCTCCGCTGGCTGCAGCTCTCTCCCGCGTGCCCGTCCTGCGGCATCCGATTCACCCGCGGTGAGCGCGGCTACTGGCTGGGAGCGTACTTCGTCAACCTCATGGCCATCGAAACCGCCTTCACGGCGATGTTCGTCGCATGGCTTTGGTGGACCTGGCCCACGCCGCCCTGGGACGCGATGGAGTACGGGCTCGCGCTGGTGATGATCGTCGGGCCGCTCGTCATCTATCCGTTCTCCCACACCTTCTTCTTTGCCATCGATCTGCTCTTCCGGCCACCGGCGCCCGAGGACTTCGAGGCGCCGCACGAGGCGTCACGAACCGTCCGGCGTCACGCCGGCTGAGCCACCGTCCCCCCGGTTGCGCTCCAGGGCGCGGCACGCATGTTAGTGGAAGCACACGCTGGCGAGAAACGGGAGGTCTGCATGGCGACTGCCGCGGATAGCCGGACGATCGGAGAGCGCCCCCTGAGCGCGGATATCGACGTCTTCGGCTTGACGGACCGAGGCAAGGTGCGGCCCAGGAACGACGATCACTACCTGATCGCGAGCCTGCACAAGATGATGCAGGTGCACCAGACCAGTCTCCCCCCCGATCAGCTCCACGACATCACCAGCGAGTCGCGCGGCTATCTCTTCATCGTCGCGGACGGCGTCGGCGGCCGTCCCGGCGGCGATCGCGCCGCGGGCACGGCGCTGCAGGCGATCGCCCAATACGCGACCCACACGATGCGGCTCTACTATCACCACGATCCCGCCCAGGAGAGCCTCTTCTTGAGCGAGCTGCAGGAGGGCGTGGAGCGGAGCCACGAGGTGGTGCGCACGCAGGCCGCCGGCACCGCCACGACGCTCACCATGGTGGTCGTGCGCTGGCCCCGAGCCTACGTCGTGCAGGTGGGCGACAGCCGGACGTACCGCCTCCGGAATGGGCGGCTGGAGCAGCTCACCAAGGATCAGACGATGGCGCAGGAGCTGGTCGACGCCGGCATCCTGCCGGAGGCCCGGGCCGCCGATTCGCGCTGGAAGCACGTGCTCTCGAGCGCCCTGGGCGGGCAGGAGGCGACGCCGGTCATCAGCACGACCGACTGCCGCTGGGACGACGTCATGCTGCTGTGCACCGACGGCCTGACGAAGCACGTGAGCGATGCCGAGATCGAGCAGCAGCTCAAGACTGTGATGTCGGCCGAGGCGATCTGCCGGAACCTGGTGGACCTCGCGCTCGAGCGCGGTGGCAGCGACAACGTCACCGTGATCGCCGGCCGCCTCAAGGACCGCGGTAGCTGACCCGGAGTCCAGCCCCGATCAGCGCCAATCCCGTCATTCGCCCGATCAGGGGTCCCGAGCGAAAGCGGGATAGATTTCCGCCCATGGGCCCACTTCGGGGACGGTATCTGATCGGCGGCATGGCGACCGCCGGGCTCCTGACCGCCGCCTGCGGGCCGCCGCCCCACGCTCCCGTCACCGCTCCGGTGACGGCCCTCCCATCAGCGGCCGACGGCTGCGCCCTCCTGCCGGACCAGACCAGCCAAGTTGACACGCTCCGCATCGGACTCGACCGACCCGTGACGCCCGCGCGCGCTCCCCTGGCGACGAACGGGGACGAGCGATTGGTCTTTGGCCAACTGTATGAAACGCTGCTGTGGGTGGACTGCGCCGGCCATCTGCGTCCCGGTCTGGCCGCGAGCTGGAGCTCGGAGGACAACGGCCGAAGCTGGAGCCTGACGCTCCGCCCCGACGCCCGGTTCTGGGATGGCACGCCGGTCACCGCGGCCGCCATCATCGGCGGATGGACCGCGCTCGACGACAGCCAACTGGTGCGGGAAGCCGGCGTCGAGTCGGTCACGGCACTCGGCGATCGCACCGTTGGCGTCACGCTGACGGCGCCGAGTCCGGCGGGCCCTCTCGTGCTTGGCGACCCACGCTTCGCCGTGAGCCGACTCGGCGGGCACGCCTGGCCGCAGGGAACCGGCGCGTATCGCGTCGATTCCCTGAGCTCGGCGCCGGGGCTCATCGCACGATCGCTCGCGGACACCGGCGGCGAGCCTCGGGTGCTGCTCTTTCGACCCGCGCCCCGAGGCGACGCCCGCGAGTCGCTCGACGCCGGCGCCGACCTCGTCGTCACCGATGACCCCGCCGTCGGCGACTACGCCCAGAGCCGGCCGGATCTGTCGGTGCTGCCGCTTCCTTGGGATCGCACCTACGTGCTCCTGGCGCAGCCGCCGGGTTCCGGCACCACACCCACTTCGCTCCAATCGATGGCCGATCCCGCGTTTCACGCCGCGCTCGCCCGGGATGCCGTGCGCGGCGAGGCGCGCGGCGCCGAACCGCCGTTCTGGTGGGATAGCCTAGGCTGCGCGTCGCGCGC
This sequence comes from Gemmatimonadota bacterium, assembly GCA_041491545.1. GTDB lineage: Bacteria > Gemmatimonadota > Gemmatimonadetes > Gemmatimonadales > GWC2-71-9 > DASQPE01. The sequence goes on from JBGPVE010000014.1 coordinate 22,006, forward strand.
GGCTCCCGGAGCGGACGGCGCGCATCCCGCGCCGTACATCGCCTATCCGCGGGGCGACCGGACGGCCCGAGAGCTCGCGGCCCGTTTGGTAGCGCTCGGCACGCTGGGAACGGGAGTGACCGCGATGGGCCTCCCCGAATCGGAGTGGGGCCGAGACCTCGCGAGCGGCCGCTATCTCGCGTACGTCCTCGCGGTACCGCGCCATCCGCTCGCTCCCTGTTTCCTGGCGTCGGCCTGGCCCGACGGTGCGTCGGCCGTGCCGCTCGTCGACACCCGCAGTTTGGCGATCCTGCGGCGGGGCGCGCCCTCACCCGTCGTCGATTGGGCCGGGGCGCTGCGTTTCCCATGAGCTTTCGCGCCCGTCTCTTTCTCGCCTTTCTCCTGGCGGTCGTTATCCCACTCGGGCTCCTCGCTTTCGGAGTCAGACGTGAGATGAGCCGCCGTCTGGGCGTCGAATCGGAGCGGCGCATCGCGTCGGTTGTGACGGAGGTGCGGGACGATCTCGCCCGGCAAAGCGCCGCCGTGGCCGGCCGTCTCGGCGCGCTCAAAGAGCGTCTGGCCGACGACAACCGCTTCCGGGTCGCGGCGCTGCAGGGCGACGCGTCCGAGCGCCGCTATCTGCTCGACTACGCCGGTGAGGCGATGCGA
>JBGPVE010000015.1:0-22569 GCA_041491545.1 Gemmatimonadota bacterium
ATCGTTCATGGGCCGCGTCGGCATCGCGCCGACCGCCGCGACCGTGATCGGCCTTTTGGGATATGTCGGGCCGGAGCAGGCGGCGTCTACCAGTAACCGTTACGGCGGAGAGGTGGTCATCACGCAGAAGGCCGGGCCCAAGGGCACCCTGTACCTGCAGGGAGACTACGGCGAGGAGAAGGACCTGCCGACGCCGGGGAGCAAGGTGAAGTGGTGGGGCGTGGGGCTCTGGGGAAGCTTTGATGCAACCCCGAAGGTGAACGTGGCGGTGCGCGGCGACTACATCGATGACAAGAACGGGGCGCGAACCTCCGGCGTCTTCGGCTTCCCGGTGAACGCGGGCCAAAAGTTCGGCAGCGTTACCGGCACCCTCAATATCAAGGTGTGGGACGGGGCCCTCGTTCGGCCTGAGATCCGCTACGATCGTTCGAATCTCGCGGTGTTCGACGACCCTACGACGCCTAAGAAGGACCAGGTCAGTATCGCGCTCGGCGTGTCGTACTTGTTCTGAGCGGCAGCGGGCGGCGGTAGTGAGAAAGTGGACGGGAACAGAGAGGATCGAAACGGGGGCGCCGATAAGGCTCGGCGCCCCCGTTTCGCTCACGCGCCGGCCGGCACTTCGATCGGGGGATCGGGAGAGAGCTGCAGCGATCGCTGCATCTCCTCCTCCATCGCTTTTCGGAGCTCGACCAGGCGCTTGGCGTAGCCCTCGAGGGCACGATCGTGTTGGCTCGTGGGCACCCATTTGGGGACGGGGCGGGGGCGGCCATCCTCGTCCAGCGCCACGAACACGATGACGCAATGGCCGGCGCGCCGCAGGTCGGTGCCCTTAGGATCGCTCGAATAGATGTCGATCATGATGTGCATACTGGTCGTGCCGGTGTAGATCACCTCCGCGCGAAGCTCGACCAGGTCGCCCACCAGAATCGGCTGGAGGAAGTGGATCCCACCCACGTACACCGTGACGCAGTAGCTCGCGCTCCAGGCCGCGGCGCAGGTGTATCCGGCTTGATCGATCCAACGCATGACCGCTCCGCCATGCACCTTACCGCCGAAGTTCACGTGCCCTGGTTCCGCCAGAAAGCGAAGCAATGTCTGTCGCCGCTGTTCCACTCGCCGTCTCCGGATTCGAAAGAAGGGCTTGACCCTGCGGGCTGCTCCGCCAGCTTCCGTCAGCTTCCGTGCTCGGCCGCCAACCTCGAAAATAACCCACCGGCCGGCTTCCCTAACGACCCGCACCCATGACCGATCCCGCTGCCCAGCCGCCTCCTCAGTCGCCGCCCGTGCCACCGCCGCCCCCGGCGGCGGTGCCGGCGACACGCCGCCGGCGGATCGGCCCGTTGCTTCCGATTTCCATCGCGGTGGTCGCTACACTAGGTGGCCTGGCACTACTGCTCGATCGACCGATGTTGATCTTCGCCAACCGCTTGGTTGGGCCGGTCCAGCTCGTAGCGGGTGACGCGACTCGGACCGTGGCCCGGGGGGAAAGCGTCCAGCTACGCCTGTCGCGAGGCCTGGGCATTCTGCAGTGGCAGCTCACCCGGCCGCTCTCCGCCACCGGCGCCCCGATGGGCGAGGACCTGCGTGGGTCCTGGGTGCTCCGCGCACCCCGCGGCAAGCTGCGGTATGCCGCCACCGCCCGAGGCGACACCGGCGACTACTTTGCGCCGCTCATCACCAACGAGACGGATCGCCTGCTCAGGATCACGGTGAACGCCGGTCTCGAGGGCGCCGTCGACTGTCGCTGCGCCGTCCGCTCCGGGGCGCATCGAGTCTTCATGGGATACTATCGGCTCTATCGAAACTCGACCGTGCGGGCCACCGACCCCGCGGGGAGGATCGCGACGTTTCGCGATCTGGGTCCGGAAGCGGAGGCGCGCGACTGGGTTGTCGGCCTTCGATTCGCCAACCAGGATTTCGTGTCCGTGTCCGTGTCCGTGTCCGCGCCCGCGCCCGCGCCATGAGCCGGCTTAGCGCTTTGGCTTCGCCTTGAGGCGGAACAACCTCGCCTGCGCGACCGACTCGAAGCCAAACCGCTCGCGGACTTGGTCGACGGCCCGGGTGAGCTGTCGGAGCTTCAGTCGCTCGGCTGGCTCGAAGAGGTCGGGCGAGGTGCCGGTGGCCAGGTTGGTCGCGGCGATACCGATCAGGCGCACCGCGCGCTGGCGGTGCCGAACCTCGGAGAACGCCGCCCGAAAGAGCTGTCGCGCCGCGCCGTAGAGCTCGGCGTCGAGGTCGGTCGGCTGCTCGAGAGTGTGCCGCCGGGTCACGGTGCGAAAGTCGTCGTGGCGAAGCTTGAGCGTAACGGTGCGCGCCACCAGGTGCTCCTCCCGGAGTTGTCCTGCGACGCGCGCCGTGAGGAGGCCGAGGAGCGCCTCCAACTCGTCGGGGTCGGTGAGGTCGCGCGAGAGGGTCGTTTCGCGGCTCACCGACTTCGGCAACCGATCCGCTTGCAGCGTGGTGCCACCATGGCCGTGCGCGCGCAGCTTGAGGAGCCCCGCGTCGTGCCCGATTAGCCGCTCCAGCGTCTCGCGCTCCATCCGCTGGACCTGCACCACATCGACCAGCCCGAGCGACGCCCACCGCTCGGCTGTCTTGGGACCGATTCCCGGCAAGGCCTTGAGCGGTAGGCCCGCGAGAAAGCCCTCCTCCCATCCCGTACGAACCTCCATGAGTCCCCGCGGCTTCGCGCAATCGGAGGCCAGCTTGGCGATCATCCGGTTGGGACCGATCCCAATACTGCAATCCAGTCCCGCCTCGCGGCGCACCGCGTCGCGCACGTCACCGGCCACGCCGAGGAGTGAGACCGGATAGAGCCGCTCGGTGCCGCAGAAGTCGAGGTAGGCTTCGTCCAGCGAGGCCATGACGACGGTCGGCGAGAAGGCCTCCAGCACCTGCCTGACCGCTCGCGATGCCTCGCGATAGTGCGCGAAGGAGCCCTGAAAGAACGTCGCCTGCGGGCAGCGGCGCACCGCCTCGGCGATGGGCATTCCGGCCCGGATGCCGAAGCGGCGCGCCGCATACGAGGCAGACTGCACCACGCCGCGCTGCTCCCGCCGGCCGCCCACAACCAGGAGCTCGATATCCCGAAGCTCGGGGTGTCGTTGGCGGCAGACCTCGACGAAGAAGGCGTCGAGATCGACGTGGACGATGCGGGCCGGCGTGCTCCGCTACCTCAGCTCGACTGCAGCGATCGTCGCACCCGCCGGGCTGCCGACGTTCGCGCCGACCGGAAAGTTCAGGTTCGCAAGATACATGGTATTGCCGATGCGCTTGAGTTCGGCCGGAAAGCGCAGCGCACGCGCTTCTTTGGGGGCGCTCGGTCCGTCCGCCGCGATCACCTGGATATCGCCGGTCGGTGTGACCTTGGTCAAGGCGCTGAGGAAATTGCAGCTGATCCAGAGATTGTCCTGGTCGTCGATGATCAGCCCATCAGCCCCGAGTAGGCTCGGGCTCTTGACCAACGATTCGATGGCGCCGGCTCGATACCCGGGCTTGACCTCGAGTCGGCTGACTTCACCGGTGCCGGTGTTGACCGTGTACACCCTTCCCTTGGAGTCGAGGGCCACTCCGTTGACGGTGTAGACTCGCACCGGCATGGTGGTATCGGTCGAGATCGGCGAAAAGTCCTTCGCGAAGACCGCCACCTTGCCGCCGTTCGGACCGACCTGATAGAGCGCTCCTTTGTCGCCGCCGGTGATCCAAAGGTGACCCGCGCGGTCGAAGTTGATGCCGTTGGCCCCAAACGCCCGAGTCGCGAACGGCCGAGCGTCTTTCGCCGCCGAAAAGTCCTTGGCCCCAAGGCGCCCGCGGTCGATACGATAGACGATCCCGACGTCGGGGACGGCCGCATAGACATTGCCGGCGCTGTCGGTGGCGAGGCCGAGAATCGACTGCCCCGGCTTGGTGGGGAGCTGCCCAACCCGCTCCGGCGTCGGTGCCGATGGATCGACCCGGTAGACCGCGCCATCCTTCCAATCGGCGACGAATAGCTTGCCCTCGTACGTCGCAATACCCTCGACGTGGGACGCGGTGTCCCCGATCGCGGTGAGAATCCGGCGGCGGGCGCCCGCCACCGCCGAATCCGGCTCGGCCGTGGATGGCGTGCTGTTCGCGGCGACCTTTTCCGTCGCCTTGTCCTGGCCGCACGCCACGATGGTTACGAGGCTCAACACCCATCCCAATCGGCTATGCATCGGTCAGCCTCCCTCTGTCGGTGAATTGCACGGGCTCCCAAAACTATCACCGCCGGCCCCGCCATGGACGCGGGAACGGCGTGTTCCTATCTTGCCGCGTCGATCCCCGGCGTACCGCACTCGAGACGTGAGGAGGCCCACCAATGCTCAGCCGCCCGGCACCACGCCGACTCGGAGTTTGGCGGTGAAGATCGCCTTCTTGGGGCTGGGCGCGATCGGCCGCCCGATGGCCGCGCACCTGGCGCGGCAGCACGAGCTAGCGGTGTGGAACCGAACCTCGTCCCGCGCGGCCGAGTTCGCCGCGACCAGCCGTGCCCGGGTGGCGCAGACGCCCCGTGACGCGGTCGCCACCGCCGAGGTGGTGGTCACCTGTCTCCCAACGTCGCTGGAAGTGGAAGCGCTGCTCGATGGGCCGGAGGGAATCGAGAGCGGGCTCGCGGCCGGCGCTCTCTTCTTGGATTGCACCTCGGGAGATCCCGCCACATCCCGACGGCTCGCAGCGCGGCTCGGCCCTTGGGGCGTCGCGTTCGCCGATTGTCCGGTGAGCGGAGGCACCAACGGTGCCGAGGCGGGGACGCTCACCGTCATGGTCGGGGCTGATCCAGCCACGTTCGAGCGGGCCAAGCCGATACTCGCGGCGTTCGGTCGGCGGATCGAGCACATGGGGCCGGTGGGCGCCGGTGACGCCATGAAAGCGGTAAACAATGCCCTTCTTGCCGTCAACATCCAGGCCTTCGGCGAGGGTTTTGCCGCGCTGGTGAAAGCTGGTGTGCCGGCTCGAAAGGCGGTGGAGGTGCTCAACACCTCGAGCGGACGCTCCTTCGTAAGCGAGGTGCTGGTGCCCGAGCGGGTGCTGAGCGGGCTGTGGCCCCGGACCTTTCGCCTGGCGCTGCTCGAAAAGGACGTGCGCATCGCGCTCGGCGTGTTGGACGACACCGGCGTCGCGGGACCGGTGCTCCACCTGGTGGGCGAGTTGTTCCGCCAGGCGCGCGCGGAGCTGGGGGAGGATGCCGACTACCTGGAGGCGATCAAGCTGGTCGAGCGCCGCGCCGGCGCCGAAATCCGCGGCTGACGAGCACTTGCCGCCGCCGGGGGGGCCTCGTCAGTTTCCCTGCCATGCCTTTCGCCGTCGTGTGCCCGATGATTGAGGATTGGGGATCGATCCCGCACGAAGTGGCCGAGGTAAGATTGGTCGAAGATCTCGCGGTCGACGCATGCCTTCATTTGCTGTCGCGGTCCTGCCCGCCCGATTCCGAAACGTCGCTCCGACATGCTAAATCGGACGTCAGCGTTCTTCTCGAGGCCTGCATGAAGTCGGTCGAGAAGACGGGCTTCGCGACGGCGCTCAGGGCCAAGCGGCACGATATCGGCTTCCTCACCGACGGGTGATCATGCTGGGGCAGCGGGCTCCGATCCTGGTGCTGGTGGCACCCCAGGACATCGTCAACATCGCCGCGTCGGTGCGAATCGCGAAGAACTTCGGGATCGATACCATTCGGCTGGTGAATCCGGAGGTGTTCGATCCCTACCGCATCGAGGGGATCGCGCACAACACGGCCGATCTGGTGGAGCGGATCGCGATCTTGGATTCGCTGGAGGACGCGCTGAGCGACTGCGTCTACTCGGTGGTGCTGACCGGACGGGAGCGCGCCGCGAAGCGGTCGGTCATGCGGCCGCGGGAGGCGGCGGCCCTTCTGGCCCAGGAAGCGACGGCGGGACGGGTCGCGCTGGTCGCGGGGCGCGAAGACAGTGGCCTCACCAACGAGGAGCTGGATCACTGCCATGCCCTTGCCACCATCTCCACCGATCCCGCGCATCCCTCGCTCAATCTGGCCCAGGCCGTGGCCATCATGGCGTACGAATGTTGGATCGCCCGTGGCGGCGACGAGCTGCCCCTCAAGCCGCCCCGAAAGGACGCGCCACCGGCGACGGCCGGACAGCTGGAGGCGCTCTTTGCCGACTGGGCGCGGGCCCTGTGGGCCATCGATTTCTTCAAGACGCGGCGGCAGGACAGCGTGATGCGATCGTTCCGCGAGATCGTCTTTCGCGCCGGGCTCGATGGTCGCGAGGCGTCCCTGCTTCGCGCAATGGGGATCGAGGTGGTCCGCTTTCTCACTCGGCAAGGAGTGGACGTGAGGCAGGCATCGCTGGACAGTTCCGCTCACAGCGAGGAGCCCTGACGTATGGGCCGTTCTACGGCGTATTGGGCCGCCAATCCCTATCGACTCGCGGAGCCTGAGCCATTGCCGGGGGCACCGCTGGAGGATCTGCCAGGCGCGGTCGCCGGGCGGTTCCGGGCCGCGCGGACCGGGCTTCTCGAGCTGCCGTCGGTGGTGGAGCAGATTCGGTTCATGGGGTCGCCGTGGGGCTGGGCTTGGGAATACGCGGTCGGTCAGCGTAAGCTCTGCTGGCTGCACCCGATTCCGAGCGCGGTGAGCGCGACCTTCACTCTTACGGTGGAAGAGGAAGGAAAGGTGGCGGCGCAGCCCCGACTGTCCAGCATTGTTCGGGACGCCCTGCGCGATGGCCAGCGCACGGGACCGGTGAAATGGTGCTGGATCGAGCTCACCGACCGCCGCCGGATCGACGCATTCTTGGGGCTCGCCCGCCGCAAGGTCGAGTGGCTCGCCGAGCGTCCTCCCGTCCGGCGGGGTAGCAAGGTCTGATGCGCATGTCGGGCGAGCGAGATCATGGTGCGTTCCCGATTGTGGATTCGGCGGGCGGTTTCTATACTTATGCCGCCGGTCGATCGGGCTCTTCCAACTTGAAGTTTCTCTTGCACAAATCATGACTCTTCGACCGCACGCTGGTGGCTACGAGTGACGCAGGAATGCGGCCGAGTCGGCTCCTTCGCGTGACGGTGAGGATGATGCGTAAGCTGGCACTGATCGGGGCAGGGACGGCGACCATAGGAATTGTCGCCATCGTGCTGACCAGCGGCCGCTCCGGCGCCCAGGCTCCTCGCCCAGTGGCCGATTCCACCAAAGCCGCCGTGCTCGCCGTCGGCGATACCGCCAAGCTGCTCGGCCCCCGTCAACCCGTCTTCTTTCGCCACGACGTCCATGCCGGGCAGTACAAGATCCAGTGCCAGTACTGCCACTACTCGGTCGCGGTCTCCAGCGAGCCCGGCATTCCGTCGATGCAAACCTGCATGGGCTGCCACACCCTCATCTCGGGCAGCGACAGCGGAAACAAAGCCGAAATCAAAAAGCTCCGGGACGTCTCGGCGCAGAAGAAGCCGATCGAGTGGACTCGGGTTCACTTCTTGGCCCGGCACGTACACTTCCCGCACAGCCGGCACATCAAAGCCCTCGGACCCAACGGCTGCTGGACATGTCATGGCGAAATCAACCACATGCCGCAGGTGTATCGGGTGAACAACATCAACAACATGGGGTGGTGCGTCACCTGCCATCTCCAGCGCAATGTGACGCGAGATTGTACGGCATGTCACTACTAGTGAAAGCGATCGGACGGAGCCTCGATGGCTGACGAGAGCAATACCAGTTCCATAGACCGCCGCCGCTTCCTCACCGTGCTGGGCGCTTCCGGTGCAGGGGCCGCAGCGCTTTCCGGATGCTCGACCGACCGGGTCCAGAAGCTGATTCCATATCTGGTCCAGTCCGAGGATCAGGTGCCCGGCGTCGCCACCTTCTACTCGAGCACCTGCACCGAATGCTCGGCCGGTTGCGGCGTGCACGTGCGCACCCGGGAGGGGCGCGCGGTCAAGCTCGAAGGCAATCCAGAGCATCCGATCAACCGCGGCAAGCTGTGCTCCCGCGGGCAGGCTGCACTCCAGGGGCTGTACAACCCCGGGCGCCTCAAGGGGCCGATGGCGAAGAGTGCCACGGGATCCTTCCAGGAAATCACGTGGGACGATGCCATCCAACGTCTCTCGTCGAAGCTCTCCGCCGCCGGTGGCAAGGTGGCCGTGGTCTCGGGAGCGGGCCGCGGCACGTTCTCCGATCTGCTCGGCGAATGGACCACCGCGCTGGGTGGGAAGGTCGTCCGCTACGAGCCGTTCGACTACGAGCCGATGCGGGCGGCCAACCGCGCCACCTTCGGGCGAGACGAAGTGCCGGCACACGACTTTGCGCAAGCCAAGTACATCGTCTCCTTCGGCGCCGACTTCCTGGAGACCTGGCTCGCGCCCCTGGAAAACGCCCGCGGCTTTGCCCAGTCGCACGGCTTCCACGACGGCGGGATGAGCAAAGCAGTCTTCTTCGGATCGCGCGCGCCGCTCACCGCGCTCAATGCGGACGAGTGGCACCTGCTGGCGCCCGGTTCGGAGACGGCGCTCGCGCTGGCAATGGCCAGCGCCATCGCGACCGAGAAGGGGGATCCCCTGGCCGCCTCGCTCTCCGCCTTCACGCCGGAGATGGCCTCCAAGGAAACCGGCCTGCCGGCGGAGGCCATCCGGCGAATCGCTGGCGAATTCGCGGCGGCCAAGCCGAGTCTCGCGGTGGCCGGTGGCGTCGACGGCCAACACCGCGGCGCCACCGAGCTGTGCGCGGCCGTCAACCTGCTCAATTATCTCGCCGGCAACATCGGCCATACGGTGTTGTTCGGTGCGGATATGCAGGTCGCCGATGGGGCCGAGGCGCTCGAGGCTCTCGGCGCGGCGTTGGATGGCGGCCAGGTGGCGGTTCTCTTGGTGCACGAAGCCAATCCTCTGTACACGGTGCCCGCGTCGGTCGGGTTCACCCCGCGCTTCAAGAAGGCGGGCTTCAAGGTTTCGACCTCGATGTATCTGGACGAGACCGCCGCGCAATGCGACCTGCTGCTCCCGAACCATCATGCGCTCGAGCGGTGGGACGACCTGCGGCCGCGGGCCGGGGTGGTCGGTCTCATGCAGCCGGTGATGGAGCCGGTCTTCAAGACGATGAGCACCGGCGACGTCTTGCTGAAGGCGGCGCAGAAGGTGGGTGGTGCGCTAGCCAAGTTCAATGCCCCGACTTTCGATGCCCATCTCAAGAGCAAGTGGCAGGAGCTGGCCAAGCAGCAGGGTCAGTCCGACGCCGACGCGTTCTGGCGCACCGCGCTCCAGCGGGGCGGCAGTTACAGCGAGCGTGCCGCGGCGCCTGAGGTGAAGCTGGCTTCGGGGGCACAGGCCGCCTACAATCGACCCGCCTTCGACGGCAACGGCGAGTTCTATCTGGCGCCCCACGTCTCGCCGCTGCTCTACGATGGCCGTGGCACCAACAAGCCGTGGCTGCTGGAGAATCCCGACCCGGTTACCAAGCTCACCTGGCACTCATGGGTCGAGGTGCATCCCGAGACGGCAAAGCGGCTCGACGTGCGCAACGGCGAGATCCTCAAGATCACATCGCCGCAGGGATCGATCGAGGCGCCGGTTTGCGTCTACCCTGGCGTGCACCCGCAGGTGCTCTCGATGCCGCTCGGATTCGGGCACACGGAGTACGGCAGTTACGCCAAGGGCCGCGGCGTCAATCCGCTCGATCTGCTCGTCACCAAGGGACGCCAACCGTTCGTGCCCTACGTCTCGGCCAAGGTCGCGATCGAGAAGACCGGCAGGTTCAAGAAGCTCGCGAGCACCGAGGGAACGCCGCGGCAACTGGGCCGCGGCATCGCCGAGGCGATGGCGCTGCCGCTTGCGGCCAAGGGGCTGACGCTGGAGCAGGCGGCCAAGGCCGAAGGGCATCCGGCGGCGGAGGTCAATACCGAGCGTGAGCTGGAGGCGCTCAAAGGCTGGTCCGACGACCAATATGAGCGCACCCGGCTGGGCGACTACGCCGGCGAGCATCCGCAGTGGGGGATGTCGATCGACCTCTCTCGCTGCACCGGTTGCACCGCCTGCGTGACCGCCTGTTACTCGGAGAACAACATCGCCACCGTGGGCGAGGACGAAATCCTCCGCGGCCGCGAGATGACGTGGATGCGAATCGAGCGCTATTGGGAGGGCGGCAACCAGCCGGGCGATCCGTACGAGGCGCGGTTCGTGCCGATGCTTTGCCAGCACTGCGCCAACGCTCCCTGCGAGCCGGTGTGTCCGGTGTATGCGGCGTACCACACGACCGACGGGCTCAACGGCCAGATCTATAACCGATGCGTCGGCACCCGCTACTGCGCCAACAACTGCCCCTACAAGGTGCGGTACTTCAACTGGTACAAGTACAACGAGCGGGCCTTTCCCGAGCCGCTCAATCTGCAGCTCAACCCGGACGTCACCGTTCGGGCGCGTGGCATCATGGAGAAGTGTACCTTCTGCGTCCAGCGAATCCGCGGCGCCCAGAACCAGGCGCGGCTGGAGGGCCGGCCGCTCAAGGACGGTGAGTTCACCACCGCGTGCGCCCAGGCCTGCCCCTCGGATGCCATCGTGTTCGGCGACGTCAACGATCCGACGAGCCGGGTGCGGGCCCTGAAGCAGAACCCTCGCGGCTATCATGTGCTGGAAGATCTGAACGTGCGGCCGGCCGTCACCTACCTGGCCAAGGTCCTCCACCGGACGGAGGCATAGCGGAATGACCGTCCTGGCGCAGGAACCCATCATCACTCAGACCCACGCTGACGTCACCCGCGACGTCGTCGCCACGCTCGAGAAGCCGAGCCGCGGCTACGTGCTCATGCTGTTCGGGGCGATCGGCCTGTTCCTGGTCGGCGCGATCACGTTCTTGATCCTGGTCAAGGACGGGCTGGGCCACGCCGGGTACAATCCGCCGGTCTTCTGGAGCGTCTACATCACGACGTTCGTGTTCTGGGTCGGTATCGGTCACGCCGGCACGCTGATCTCGGCCATTCTCTTTCTGTTCCGCTCGCCCTGGCGCACGGCGGTCTATCGATCGACCGAGGCGATGACCGTCTTTGCCGTTATGACCGCCGGCCTCTTCCCGATCATCCACATCGGGCGGCAGTGGGTCTTCTACTGGTTGCTGCCGTATCCGAATCAGCGGTACTTGTGGCCCAACTTCAAGTCACCGCTGCTCTGGGACGTCTTCGCGATCTCGACATACCTCACGGTGTCGACCACGTTCTTGGTCTACGGCTTGATCCCCGACGTCGCAGCGGTGCGGGACAAAGTATCGGGCTGGCGCAAATCGATCTACACGTGGACGTCGGTCGGCTGGCAGGGCACCAACAATCAGTGGCGTCACTACGCGCGCGCGTATCTCTATCTCGCCGCGCTCGCGACACCGCTCGTGCTCTCGGTGCACTCGGTGGTATCCTGGGACTTCGCCAGCTCGATCGTTCCCGGCTGGCATGGAACGATCTTCGCCCCGTACTTCGTGGCCGGCGCGATCTACTCCGGCATCGGCATGGTGCTGACGCTCATCATCCCGCTGCGGAAGGTGCTCAAGATCGAGCACATGATTACGGACTACCACTTCGACAACCTGGGTAAGCTGACGCTGTTTACGGGGTCGATCCTGTTCTACGCCTATATGATGGAGTATTTCATCGCCTGGTACAGCGGCAACACATTCGAGCAGACCACGTTCTTCCGCCGGGCGTTCGGGCCGTACTGGTGGGCCGGCTGGACCATGATCATCTGCAATGCGTTCGTGTCGCAGCTGCTCTGGTTCCGGAAGATCCGCACCAACCTTACGGCGTTGTTCGTGATCTCGATCTTCATCAACATCGGGATGTGGTTCGAGCGATACGTGATCATCGTTTCGTCGCTCTCCAATGATTACATCCCGTGGGCGTGGGATGTCATGAACCCCACCTGGGCGGATTGGGGCATTCTCGCCGGCTCGTTCGGATGGTTCGGCATGTGGTTCCTCCTCTTCGCCAAGAATTTCCCCATCGTGGCGATCCAGGAGATCAAAGAAATGATTCCGATGCCGCGCAAGCGTGGAGGACACCACTGATGGCTCGGGTGAAGAAGGCCACGCCCGGCGTGCTGGCGTCGTTCGAGCAGATCGACGCCGCCACGGACGCCATTCAGGCGCTCCGCGCCCAGGGCCACAAGAATCTGGTGGTGTATTCGTCCCACGCGAATCACGAGCTGGAGGAGGCGCTCGACACGCCGGTGAGTCCGGTCCGGCTCTTTACGCTCATCGGCGGGCTCACGGGCTGTACCGCGGGTTTTGCGGTGGCGATCTGGATGAACCTCGACTGGCCGGTGCTGGTAGGCGGCAAGCCGGCCGCCGCGGTGCCGGCATTCGTGGTCATCGGCTTCGAGCTCACCGTGCTGATCGGCGCTCTGACCAGCGTCGCGGGCGTGGCACTCCTCTCGATCCTCATGGGCCGGCGAGGGATCGTCTACGACGAGCGCTTCAGCGACGACCGGATCGGAGTCTTCGCGCCCGCCTCCGCGGACACCACCGGCTCGCTGGAGCAGCTCTTTCGGACGGCCGGAGCAGTGGAGGTGCGCCATGCAATGGCCTGACAGCTCGTCATTCCGCTCGCGGTGGAGCCTCCCTGCGGCGGCGGCCACGCTGGCGTTGCTGGTCGGGGGCTGCGATTGGTACTACAACGATGTGCCGTCGCCCGACGATCTGATGCACGTCATTCCCTGGTTCGATCACATGATCTACTCCCGCGCGGTGCACCCGTACTCGCGCGCCGACATTCCACGCAACACCGTCGACGGCACTGTGCCCGTGACCGGTGGAGAGAAGGACTGGGGCCTCGAGTGGGCTGCCGCCAAGACGACGACGGCCGACGCGCTTCAGAACCCGACGGTGAATGGTGTGTCTGGTCCGGAGGTGATGACCGGAGCCGCCGTCCCGCGGCTTCCGGGGACGCTCGACGCCAAGGGTGATACGCTGTTCCAGACCTATTGCGCCGTGTGTCACGGGGAGGCGGGCGCCGGCAACGGACTCGTCGGTCGAAAGATCGGCGCTCCGTCACTGCTGACGGCGCGGGCTCGGGCCTACACCGACGGATACGTCTACAGCATCGTCCGTTACGGCCGCGGCCTCATGCCTCGCTACGGGGACAAGGTCTACGAGCCTATCGATCGGTGGGCCATCGTGAATCGCGTGCGTAAGCTGCAGGCCGCGGCGCCCGCCGAGCCGCCGGCGCCGGGAGGGCCCAAATAATGGACACCGCCAGGCTTCGCCAGCGCCTCGCCGCGGCTTCGGTCGCCGGCCGCTACGATCTCTTCCTCGGCATCGGCGGCGGGCTCACCGTTCTCGGGCTGATTCTCTTTCTCCGGACGCTCTCGGGTGACGCCGCGGATCGCGGCTGGCATCTCTTTCAAGTGAACTGGGTCTACTTCACCGGTCTCGCAGGCGGAAGCATCGCCTTCGCCGCCGTGCAGAAGATCGCGAACGCCCGCTGGTCAGGTCTGATCATCCGCTTCGCCGAGGCGTCGGCGGGCTTCTTGCCGGTCTCGTTGCTGGGGGTCATCGCGATCTTCACGATCGGCTATCCCCACATCTACGGCCGGATGGTCGAGGCGCTTCCCGGCCTGCAGCACGGCAAAGCCGTGTGGCTCTCGCACGACGTGATGTTCGGGCGGTTGTTGGTGGGGCTCGTCGCGCTCTACCTGGTGGGCTGGCGACTGGTGCGGGCGGACATGGTGCCCGACATGTTCGCCGCCAGGGACGGCGTATCCGGTGCGCGGAAGGCTCGCTTCGACCGGATGACGCGTGGGTACGACGGATCCGAGGGATCGATCGAGGCCAACGAGCGCACCATTCGCCGGCTGTCCGCCTTCTACATCGCGCTGTTCGCCCTGGTGTTCACGCTCGTGGCGTTCGATGGCATGATGGCCCTGCAGCCACATTGGTTCTCCAATCTGCTCGGCGGCTGGTACTTCATGGGTGCGTTCCTCGGAGGCCACATGCTGCTCGCGCTCATGATGATCTTTGGCGGGCAGCACATCGGCATCGCCGATCTCATCTCACCCAAGCAGCGCCACGACCTTGGCAAGCTCTGCTTCGGCTTCACGGTCTTCTGGACCTACTTGATGTGGGCCCAATTTCAGGTGATCTGGTACGGCAACCTGCCGGAGGAAACCGGCTTCGTATTCAGCCGGCTCTGGGGTCACTGGGTGCCCGTCGCACGGCTTGTGTTCCTCGGCATGTTCGTGGTGCCTTTCTTCGGGCTCCTGGGCGTAGGACCCAAGAAGGCCCGGGTGACGCTTGGTCTTTTCGCGGCGATCAGCCTCGCCGCCCTGTGGCTCGAGCGGTACCTGATGATCGTCCCGTCGGTCACCCCGCTCGAGGGCCCGGTGTTGGGCGTTCCTGAGATCGGCCCGACGCTCCTGTTCGCCGGTCTCTATCTTGTGGCGTACGCGCTCTTCGCGCGCACCTTCCCGATGGTTTCGCCCCGCCTAGCCGAGATCACGCTCGGCCGCGAGCTGGGGCATCACGCGATCGACGTCTTCGATCATGAGGACACCGATCGGGACTACGTGCACGAGGGGGACTTGGAGCGGAGGCTCCGCCGGCGGTAGGACGGGCAATCCGCCAGCCGTCGGCCCCGCCCCAAAAAAACGAGCGACCCTCCTCGGCCAGGCGCTGAGGAGGGTCGCTCGTTACGGGGAGTTGGGCGGGGGTTATCGCACCCGGGTCATGAGATTGAGCCGGCGCATCATCGCCCGAAGGGAGTCACTCGGTACACTGCCGGCCACCGCAACCATCCGGTCGCCATGACGGAGTGCGAGGGCACTGCCCAGCGCGGCGCGACCGGCTCCCGGCGCCACCGGCCCCGCGGCGGTCGATTCAGTGTTGATCATGGTGGGACGAGTGCCGAGGAGCGCCGACACGTCGGTCACCGGCCCATCGATGGTCCGAACGACCTCGCCTGATGCGAGTTGCTGCGCGACCACCATCAACGGTTTCTTCCCGCCATCGCCCCGCTGCACCTGAACCTCGACCACCGGTAGCCCGTCGATGCGCGCCGGCGAATCGCCCGCCTCCTCCTTGGCGCCGTCCCACGACAGCGTGCGCCACACGCCACCCAGCTCCAGGTGCGCATCTTTGGGGATTCGCCCGACGGTCGCGAGCCCGGCTCCGGGCCGCTGCGCGGCAGACCGGTCTTTCACGACGGCGTCCGGGTGCCGGCCTGAACTGTTCCGAGAAGCCAAAGCGGGTGTGGCGGACGGTGCCGGCGTTTCTAGTTGGAGCGCCGGGGCCGAGACGGAATCGCCTCCGATGGGGGCTGAGACGCTCCGCGTCGCAGCCTGGGTCCTCGCCGCCAACCGTTCCGCCCGAGGATGCACTAGGAAGCTCGCCGTCCAGCCCACGCCAAGCGCCACCAGGATGCTCGCGGCCCAGGCGCCGCGATGCAGCGTTCGCTGGCGTGCGGCCACGTGGTCCGCCGCCCGGCGCCGGATCTCGGCAAACGGCGGCCCGGCTGTTCGGCGCGGCGCGAGCTTGGCTAGGATCGCGGTCGTGTGATCGCGCAGGGCGACGATGTCGTCCCGGACGAGACGGCAGCGGGTACACTCGGCCAGATGGCTCTCGATCTCGACGCACCGGAGCCGGGCCAAGGCCTGATCCAGGTAAGCGTGCAGCTCTTCTTCAGGAATGTGCGGCATGGTCTCGTGTCTGCTGCCGATCGTGGGCTGCCACCAGGCGCTTCCTCGCGCGGGCCAGCGTCGTGCCGACCGCTCCCACCGCTAGCCCGGTCTGCGCCGCGATCTCCGGATAGCTGAGTCCGGCGTCCCACAGCAGGAGAATCTCGCGGTCTCTTGGCGTCAACGTATCCAGCGCATTCTGGACCCGTGACATCTCGTCATCGTGCTCCACCTGTTCCTCAGCCGAGGCTTGGTAGGACGGCTGGGCGATCGGGTCACCTTTGAGCAGGGTGAGATGGCGCTTGCGGCGAACGGCTGCCCTGGCCTCGTCCCGCGCCAGGTTGGCCGCCACCGCGAAGAGCCAAGCCCGCGGCTTCTCTGGGCAATGGCTGAGCGCTCGGACGAACACCTCCTGCGCCAAGTCCTCCGCCCGCTCCGGATCCCATACCTTACGATACAGGAAGCGGACCACGGCGGTGTAAGTGGACTCGTATAGAGCTTCGAAGTCGTCGATCACCCGGATTCCCCGCAGCCCCCTGGGCCGCTCCGCGATCAGTTAGTGGCGATGCTAGGTGCTGGCAGAGGGACGCTCGGCGCCCCCGTAAGTTGCACATCCGGAGCCGAATCGGCCTCTGAATCAGACTTTACGCCGCCGCTTGGGGGCGAACACGCAGCCGTGGTGCAACCCCTTGTCCTTGGGCGGCCAGTCGCTGCAGAGATCCGGCTTGGCCGGGCGGCCATCCTCCCGCCGCCGACCGTGCAGAGTGCAAGAAGTTCGGTCCTCGTCAAGATAACCGCAAGCCGAGATCATTTCCGCCTCGATCGAAAAGTCACCCGGGCGGGTCACTTTACAGAGATACGGGGACCGGCGCGACCGCACCAGTGACTCGAGCCAGCCCTCCGTCTTGGTGCACATGATCTCGATCTGCAGGTCTCGGCAGCATGCGGCCCCCCGGGTGTTGTCCGCTGTGCGGCAAGGGGCCGTTGCGCAGGGATTCGCATCCGTTAGGACCGGCAGCGAACGACCGGGCTCCGGCAGGGCCCGGGTGACGAGGCTCATTCCGTCGACCACGCGAAAACGGCCGCCTCCGAGCTGTCTGGGCTGCTCGACCCGGCGGGCGCCTCGCGGCGCGGCGCCCTCGAATCCGTGCGCCGCGCATTGCGCCCGCCCGCTCTCCGCCTTGAGATACCGGCAGGGCGCGTGGAGAGTCGCCTCGACGTAGAGGTCCCCCTCGCCCTCCCACAGGTCCCCGAAGGTGATGTGCTGGGTATGCCCGAGAAGCCAAGTCGCCTCGTGATCCAGCGAGGTCTCGCCTTCCTCGAGCGCGCCGATTCGAAGGGTCACGCGAATGCTGCGACATTGAGCGCCGAGACGAGCGCACGCCGGCGCGGCCGAGGTCTTGTCGGCAACTGTCGAGGGCTTGCCAGACATGGTATGAGGTGGCAAATTCACGCCTGCCAGATCGTACTTGTGAAAGGGTTCACAAGCTCCCGTCGCCATCGGTTCGGCAACGGTTTCGGTTTCCGGTCATAAACATCCACGAATTTGGAGGCAGAACAGCGATGCGCATCACTTCCTTGGCAGCGGGGCTCGCCATCGTCGCGACCGCGTGCGGCGGCGAAAAGAAGGCCAGCGAGCAGACCAACACGACAGCGGCCCCCGCGGCAGAGGCGCCGGCAGCCGTTCCCGCCGCTGGTGGCGCCGCGGCCCCTGCCGCCGGGGGTGCATCCCACGACGTGAACATGGTGCTGGATGGCAGCGCTTACAAGTTCGTGCCGAACAAGCTCACCATCAAGGCAGGCGACGTCGTGCACTTCCACAGCGTGAGCGGTGCCGCGCACAACGTGCAGTTCTATCCCGACAGCATTCCGGCGAACGTCCCGGCCGCCATCAAGTCGTTGGCGGTGGCGCCCCCGGAGAAGGGTGGTAGCATCGTCAGCGAGTCGATGAAGACCGAGGGCGAGACGTTCGATCTCTCCTTCGCGGGCGCACCGGCGGGCACCTACAAGTTCTTCTGCGCGCCGCATCACGCGCTGGCGATGGTCGGGGAAATCACGGTTCAGTAACGCGTGAAGGCTGAAGCGTAAGCGGCAGTGCGTGAAGCAGGGGCCTCGGCGTCGAGACGACGCCGGGGCCCTTGCTCCTTCCCCTGATCGACGGCCAAGATGGCGTTCAAGCGGAGATTGGCGCTCTCACGACGAGGCCCGCGATGAGGGCTCCGACCGCCAGTCCCGCGATGGCGTCCACCGCGTAGTGCATCTGGCAATAGACCACGGCGACGGTGAGCAGCACGGTCGGCACCAGCAGAGCCAGGCCCAGCGGTCGGGAGGCTCGCCCGGCCGCGAGTGTGGCGGCGACGCTCGCCGCGATGTGGGATGAGGGAAACGCCGCCCCATAGGAGCTTCCACGCGCGAGGGTGCTGTACACCAGGCGGGCCATGACGTTGTCGACGAACGGGCCCGTCGGCCGGGCAAAGGCGTAGTACGGGCCGGCGACCGGAAAAAAGAGAAATGCGAGATAACAGGTGATGAACGTCGTCATCACCGCGAGGACGAAACGCCGCAACCCACTGAGATCGCCTCGTGTGAGCAGAACGATCGCGGGCACCGCGACGATCAGATAGTAGGAGAGGTACGCGCCGTGGAAGAGCGTCGACCAGAAGCGGCTTGGCATCGCCTGCCACCAGTCCCGACTCGGCTGGCTCCCGAAGATCGCGGCTTCCCAGCGTTGCACGGCCGCGTCATGCACCGGTACGCGCCCGCTTCCGTTCAATATGCCGAGCGCGCCGTAAAGCATCACTAGAAGGAGGAGAGGGTACACCTCCCGAACGACCCGCCCGAGTCGTCCAAGCCCCCGATGCGTGAGCAGCAGCACCAGCGCCGCGATGAGCGCGTTGGCGATCAGGAGCCAACCGCAGTCCGGAAAGATCCCCACTCGCGCCGCGGCAACCACCGACGAAACCGCGATGTAGCCCAGCACCAGCTGGTCGACGGCGCGAAGCCGGTGATGGATGGCTGGAGCGGTCATGGGTCCTTCGGGTGCTATATCCATCCCGCCGAGCGATACCACTCATAGGTCTCGGCCAACCCCGAGGTCAGGTCTCGGGTCGCGCGCCACCCGGTGTCGCGCGTCAGTGCGGATGGATCGCAGGTCCAGGCCGGCTGGAAGAACTCGTTGGCCTTGTCGCGGGTAAGAATCGTCGGTCGTCCGGTGAGATCGGCCAGCGTTCCCGTCACCCCGAGCGCGACTCGGCCGACAATGGCCGGGAGGCGCAGGATCGCGGGCCGGCGTCCGACGGCTTGTCCCACTCCGCGCGCGAAGTCGGCGCTGGTGAAGATCTCCGGGTGAGAGGCGTAGTAGAGGCGTCCTTCAGCGGATGCGCTGGTCGCAGCCGCGACCAGCGCCGCGGCCAGATCGGCGCCGTGAATGGCCGTGAGTTCTTGGCCGCCGTCTCCGATGACCGGGGCCAAGCCGAGCCGGGCCAGCTTGAACACCTTCAGCACCTCGCGATCCCGGGGACCGTAGACCATCGGGGGCCGCACGATGGTCCACGGAACCGCGCTCTCTCGTAGGATTTCCTCACCGGCGAGCTTGCTGCGGCCATAAGCGGTGACGGGGCGCGCTGGCTCCGTGCCCTCGAGCGGTCGGCCCGGCGCCGCGGGGCCGCCCGCCGCCATCGACGATACCAGCAGGATTCGACCGGTGCCTGCGCGGAGCGCCGCGTCGAGAAGATTCGCGGTCCCATCGCGGTTGCCGCGGAGAAACTCCGCTTCATTTCGCGCCGCCACCAGTCCAGCCACATGGAAGATGACGTCCTGGCCTTCGACCGCGCGCGCGAGCGCTGATGGATCGTGAAGATCGCCGGGGAGTTGGCGAGCGCCGAGCGCATCGAGGGCTGCCGCCTTGCTGGGCGAGCGGACCAGGGCCGTGACCTCGTGCCCTTCACGACGAAGCACTTCGACCAGGTGACTTCCCACGAACCCGGTCGCGCCCGTCACCAGCGCTTTCATAGGGGACGATCGTAGACGCGATAGATCTTGTGACGGGTGAAGCCCAGCTTCAGCATGCCGGCGTTCATCGCGGGGTTGTCTTCCAGAATCCAGCCGGCCTCAGCCCAGTGGATGCCGCGCGCGTTGCCAGCTTGCCAGATGTGATGATAGAGCAGCGCGTCGATGCCGCGGCCCTTCCACTCTGGCAGCACGCCGAGCAGCAGCACGCGGAGGCGGGTCAGACGGCGAGCCTTGAGTGCCCAGAGGACCCGCACCAGGCCGGGGAGGAAGGCGCCGTTTCTGTTGTATCGTAACGTCTCGTTCAGATCGGGCATGGCCCACGCGAATCCGATCGGCTCGCCGTCCTTCTCCGCAAAGGGAATGAGCTCGGGAACCAGCACCGGCCTGAGACTCTTGGCGACGTGCTCGATCTCGTGGTCGGTGACCGGTATGGCCCCCCAGTTCTGTTCCCATCCCAGATTGAGAATCCGCTTGACGATGCCGAGCTCCTGCTCGAGCCGGCGGGTTTCGAGCATCCGGATGCGGATGCCGTAGCGCTCCGCGATCAGGCGGGCGCCGCGCTCGATTCGGGTGCCCGCCCCGCCGTTGGGGTCGACGCCCTCATAGGTGAAGAGGTCCTTCGCCTTGATGAAGCCCGCGCGCTCGACCAAAGCCTGGTAGTAGCGCGGGTTGTGCGGCATCATGAGCGTGGGCGGCGTCTCGAAGCCGTGGATCAGAAGCCCGAATTCCTCGTACACCGAGTAGGATGCGGGACCCCGCATGACGCTGAACTTGCGTTCGCGGAGCCACTCGGCTGCGGCCGCGAATAAAGCGTCGGCGACCACTTGGTCGTCGACGCTCTCGAAGAACCCGAAGAAGCCGGTCCGATCGTGATGGGTTTCGTTGTGGAGGCGGTTCTCGACGCCGGCGATCCGTCCCACGATCTCGCCGGCACGCTCAGCCAGGAAGAATTCCGCGTCGCCGTGCTCGAAGAAGGGATTCTGCTCGCGGGAAAGCAGCGTCTGCATGTCCCGACGCAACGGCGGGACCCAAAGCGGGTCCCGCGCGTGAAGTTGATACGGTAAATCGATGAAGCGCCGGAGATCTGCGGAACTGCGCGCCGGTCGGACGCGTACGGCTGGGATCAGATGACCCCCAGCTCGCGGCCGATCTTGGCGAAGGCCTCAACCGCGTAGTCGATCTGGTCGAACGTGTGTGTCGCCATGACGCTGGTGCGGAGCCGGCACTGCGACGGCGCGACGGCCGGCGGCGCCACGGGATTGGTGAACACGCCAGCGTCGAACAGACGGCGCCACATGATGAAGGTCTTCTCCATCGGACCGATGAGCACCGGCACGATCGGCGTTTCCGTGGGGCCGATCTCGAAGCCCAAGCCGCGGAAGCTCTCCTGTAGCCGGCGGGTATTGGCCCAGAGCTGCTCGCGCCGCTCCGGTTCCCGCTGCATGACCTCGAGCGCCGCCAGGACGCCGGCCGTGTTGGCGGGCGGCAGCGACGCCGTGAACATGAGCGGGCGGCTGTGGTGCCGCATGTAGTGGATGACGCTCTCCGGCGCCGCCACGAAGCCGCCGATCGACGCGAGCGACTTCGAGAAGGTGCCGGCGATGATGTCGACGTCGTCGATCATCCCAAAGTGCGCCGCCGTGCCGTCGCCGTTGGGCCCCAGGACGCCGATGGAATGCGCATCGTCGACCGCCAGCGCCGCGCCGTGCTTCCGCGCCACGCGAGACAGCCCCGGAACGTCGGCGATGTCCCCCTCCATGGAGTACACGCCGTCGACCACGATCATGGCGCCCCGGCCGCCCCGGTCGCGCTCGAGCTTCCGCTCCAGGCTCGCCAGGTCTCCGTGGTTGAACCGCTCGGTCTCGCCGTACGACATCTTGGCGCCGTCGACGATGGAGGCGTGATCCAGCTTGTCGAGGTAGACCACTTCGCCGCGGCCGATAAGGCCGGAGATGAGGCCCAAGTTGGCCTGGTATCCGGTCGAGAAAACGAGGCAGGACTCCTTGCCAAGAAACTCCGCCAGTGCCGATTCGAGCTGCTCGTGCAGATCCAGCGTGCCGTTGAGAAAACGGCTTCCGGTGCATCCGGAGCCATAGCGCGACAGGGCGCGCGAGGCCGCTTCGAGAACCTTGGGATGATGGGTCAAGCCGAGGTAGTTGTTCGACCCCAGCATGATGCGCTTTTGACCTTCAATGACGACAACCGTGTCCTCAGACTCGGAAATCGGTTTGAAGTACGGATAGAGCCCGGCCGCCTGAACCTCACGCGCCTTAGTGAACTGCCGGCACTTTTCGAACAGCGTGACCTGCTGGAGCGTCTGTGATTCCACGATGCCTCGGCTCGGAAATAGGGGGTGAGACAGCCCCAGAATACTTTGTCACTTAAGAGTTTAACGTACTGCCGAATGGTGGGACGCACAAGCCGCCGGGGAACGGCATTCCGGGTGGAGCGGCGGCCCAATCCGAGGCCCGCTGGAGCAAGGGACGGGCCGCCCTAGGCGTCGGGCAGGAGTGTGATTGCGGCGGGGTCGAGTGCGAGGGAAATCGTGTCGCCGAGGCGAGGTCGTTGGCTCGGGGCGAGGCGCATCTCCAGGACGGTATCGGCAAGGCGAACGACCGCGGTTGTCTCGCGCGCGCGATGCCTGATTTCGGCCACCCGGGCCAGCAGCGGAGAGCCGTCCGCGATCGCAATCGCCTCGGGGCGAAAGACTGCGACCGCGGGCCCCGGCCTCACCGCGCTTCCGGTGGGCCGGAGCGTACCCAACACCGACTCGAACCGGCCGTCGGGGTACAACTGCCCCGGCACCGCGTTTGGGATGCCGAGAAACCGTGCTACCTCGAGCGAGGCGGGGTGGGCGAACAGCTCCGCCGGGCCGGCGATCTGGCGGAGCGCGCCGTCCAACAACACGCCGACCCGATCTCCGAGGAGCGC
>JBGPVE010000016.1:0-22267 GCA_041491545.1 Gemmatimonadota bacterium
ATCTCGAGCTCCGCGCCGCCGCCCTATCGCTTCACCGCGATCTCGGCATTCGCTACACCGCCGACGCAGCGGCCCGAGCCGCGGCCGCGATCCGCTGCAGCGCCGTGGCTTACGTATCCAACTTCGAGAATCACCCGGACGCACTCCGCCGGCTCGGCGACGGGCGCCTGCTCTTGGGCAACCCGCCCGACGTCGTGGCACGAGTGCGGGAGCCGGTCGTATTGGCGGATGCGCTCAGCCGGCGCGGCTTCGCGGTGCCCGCGGTGCGCACCGTGCGGCCGCGAGCCACGAAGACGCCCTCCCGGACCGATTGGCTGATCAAGCCTCGGGCATCGGGCGGAGGACATGGCGTACGGCCGTGGCGCGAGGGCGAGCCGGTGCATCGCACGGCGTACCTGCAGCAGCGAATTGATGGCGTTCCCGGATCCATCTCCTTTGTCGCCAACGGCCGGCGGGCGATTCCGCTGGGGCTGTCACGCCAGCTCATCGGTGAGCCGGCGTTTGGCGCGTCGGGGTTCCGCTACTGCGGCAGCCTGCTCGCCAGTGGGGCGACGACGCTGTTTGACCGACAGGACGCGCTCCGCACCGCGGCGGCGGCCTTGGCTCAGGCAGCGACCGAGGAGTTCGGCCTGATCGGCGTGAATGGAATCGATTTCGTGGCGCGCGACGGAATACCCTATCCGATCGAAGTGAATCCGCGGTACTCAGCCTCGATGGAGTTGATCGAGCGGGCCTACGACATCTCGATCTTCCAGCTCCACGCGGACGCGTGCGCCGGGCGCTTGCCCGAGCTGCTTCCGTCGCTCCGCCGGTTCGCTTCGCCGGTGTTGGGCAAGGCGATCGTCTTCGCGCAGGATGAGGTGCTCATGGGACCGGTGCGGCGGTGGTGGCGCGACGAAGGGGTGCGGGACGTGCCGCATCCGGGCGACCGTATCGCCGGCGGGCAACCGATCTGCACCGTGCTGGCCGACGGCCGGGACGATGCCGCCTGTCGCGCGGCGCTGGTGGATTGCGCCCGGGCCATCTACACAACGGCGGCGCACAGCGCACGGAGCGTCGCGTGAGCCGGGAGGCACGAGCCGTGGCCAACGTCACCTGCCTCGGGTGCGGGTGCGCCTGCGACGACATCGGCGTCACGGTGCGGGATCAGCGCATCGTCGCCCTGGAGCACGCCTGCCCGCTCGGCGAGCGCTGGTTCGGCGATGGCGTGGTACCGGCCCGCGCCGTCGTTCGCGGGGCCGCGGCATCGATCGAGAACGCCGTGACTCGCGCGGCGGAGCTACTCCGCGGCGGGGCGCCGGCGCTCGTGTACCTCGCGCCGGATCTTTCCACCGAAGCTCAGCGGGAAGCGATCGCGCTGGCGGACCGGCTCCGCGCCCGGCTGGACAGCGTCAGCTCCGACACCGTCGCCGCTGGAATTCTTGCCGGCCAGCGTCGCGGCCGCGCGACGGCCACGCTGGGCGAGATCCGCAATCGCGCCGACCTTCTGGTCTTCTGGGCCACCGACCCGTCGACCCGATATCCCCGCTATCTCTCGCGCTACGCCCTCGATCCCGTGGGCACGCACGTTCCCGAGGGCCGAGCGGGCCGCACGGTGATCGCGGTCGACGTCGGCGGGAATCGCGGTCCGGCGGATGCCGAGGCGCGGGTCGTCCTCGCGCCGGAGGAAGAGGTCGCGGCCCTCGGCATCATGCGCGCCACGGTTCTGGGCCGAAAGCTGGGCGGCCTGAGCCGCGGGCTCACCGCGGCCGCCGCGCTGGCGGAGCGGATGAGCCGAGCGCGCTACGTGGTGGTGGTGCATGACGCGGAGCCGGCCCCCGGCGCCGCGGATCCGGAGCAGGCCAACGGACTCGTCGGCCTCGCCCAGGCGCTCAACGGCCCGACCCGCTGCGCGCTGAGCAGTCTGCGCGGCGGAGGGAATCGCTCCGGCGCCGACGTCGCGATGACCTGGCAGACCGGCTATCCCTTCGCCGTCGATTTCAGTCCCGGCCATCCGCGCTATCGACCGGAGGAGTCCGCCGCGATGCTCGGGGGTCGCGTTGCTGTTGGGCTGATCGCCGGCGCCGTGTCCGCGGTGCCGGATGCAGTCATGCGGGCACTCGATCGGGTGCCTTTGGTCGTGATAGGGCCCCGGGCAACTGAGGCCCCGAGGGCCGTCGACGTCGCGATCGATACCGCCGTCGCCGGGATCCACGAATCCGGCATCGCGTATCGGATGGATGACATCCCGCTTCCGCTGACCGGATTCCTCCCCGGCCCCCCGGCGGCCGCCGGCGTGCTGCGCGCGGTGGCTCGGGCGGCGGCTCCGGAAAAGGCGCCATGACGGCGCCCGAGCAGCTTCGCATCGTGGGCGGCACGCTGCACGACCCCGCGAACGACGTGGACGGCGAGATGCGGGATCTCTGCATCGAGAACGGCCGCATCGTCGCCAGCCTGCCGCAAGGCGTGCCGACCCTCGATGCGCGTGGTATGGTGGTCATGCCGGGTGGCGTCGACATCCACTCGCATTTCGCCAGCTCGTCGTGCAATCACGCGCGGCGCCTGCTGCCGGAGGAGCACGCGGCGGATCCGGCCGCCCGACCGTCGCTCCAAGGCGGCGAGGGTCCCGCCCGCTCCGGTACCGGCGGCACGGTGCCCAGCACGTTCACCACCGGCTATCGCTACGCGGGACTCGGCTACACCACCGCGTTCGACGCGGCGGTGGCGCCGATCACGGCTCGCCACAGTCACGCCGAGCTGGACGATACTCCGATCCTCGACGCCGGGTTTTTCGCGCTGATGGGCAACGACGAGTATCTGCTCCGCCAGATCGAGGCCGGCGCGCGAGACCGCGCCCGGGACTACGCCGCGTGGCTGCTCGGCGCGGTCGGTGCGTATGCCGTCAAGATCGTGAATCCGGGTGGCATCGAGGCTTGGAAGTCGGGACAGCGCAACGTGGCGGGGATCGACGAGGCCATCGCCGGGCGCCGAGTGACGCCCCGGGCCATCCTCGAGACGCTGGCCGATGCGGTGAACACGCTCCGGTTGCCGCATCCCGTGCACATTCACTGCAACAACCTCGGCCAACCCGGAAACAGCGCCACCACGCTGGCCACCATGGAAGCGCTCGCCGGACGGCGAGCGCACTTCACGCACCTGCAGTTCCATTGCTACGGCGGCGAGCCCGGCAAAGGGTGGGCGTCGGCGGCGACGAAGGTGATCGAGTACGTCAACAGTCACCCGGAGATCAGCACCGACGTCGGGCAGGTGATGTTCGGTCCCGCGACGACCGTTACGGCCGACGGACCGGTGGAGTATCTCCTCTATGCGTCGAGCGGCCGGAAGTGGGTGAACATCGACCTGGAGTTGGAGACCGGTTGCGGCATCGTCCCGTATGCCTACAAAGAAAAGGCGGCCGTCTCGGCGCTGCAGTGGGCCGTCGGACTCGAGCTATTCCTGCTGGCGCGGGACCCGTGGCGCGTGGTCCTCTCGACCGACCATCCGAACGGCGGATCGTTTCTGTCGTACCCGGCGCTGATCCAACTTCTCATGGACCGGACCTTCCGCGACGAGCAGATCAAACGGGTGAATCCGAAGCTCCTGGCCGGGAGCGCGCTGGCCGATGGACTGGCGCGCGAGTACACGCTGAATGAGATCGCGATCGTCACTCGCGCCGGCCCCGCACGCCTACTCGGCCTGCGCTCGAAGGGCCACCTTGGCGTCGGCGCGGACGCGGACGTGACGATCTACAGCCGCGATCCCGACATCGCGAAAATGTTCTCCAGCCCGCGGTACGTGATCAAGGGCGGGTGTCTGGTGGTCGAGGAGGGCCAGCTCCGGCGGGCGCCGGCGGGCCGCCGCCTCCACGTGCGACCCGGCTACGACGAGGCCGTGCTGCGCGATCTCCGGCGGCATTTCGACGCGTACTCGACCATCTCCTTCGATAACTATCCGGTGCGCGGCGTGCCGGGCGAGTCGATCGGGAGCGACCGGTGAACCTGCGCGGCGTGCTGATCGAAGACACCTTCGCCGAGGCGTTCACCATGCGGGTGGCGCGCCTCATCATCACCGGCGCGACGCGGCGCTGGGTGGACGCGGCCGCGCTCAAGCTCACCGGCTTCGCGACCTCGGTGATCGGGTGCAAGTGCGAGGCGGGAATCGAGCGAGAGCTGGGGCCGGAGGAGACGCCGGATGCACGCCTCGGAGTAAGCGTGCTGCTCATGACCATGGGCAAGGATGATCTCCCCAAGCGGCTCATCGAACGGGTCGGCCAGACGGTGCTCACCTGCCCGACCACCGCCTGCTTCGACGGACTGCCCGACGCGCCGGACCGGGTGGGAGTCGGCTCCGCGCTCCGCTTCTTCGGCGATGGCTTCCAGAGCAGCAAGGTGATCGCCGGCGAGCGATTCTGGCGGATCCCGGTGATGGAGGGCGAGTTTCTGGTGCAGGAAAAGTTCGGGATGCAGACGGCGGTGGGCGGCGGCAACTTCCTGATCCTCGCTCGGAGCGCCGAGGCCGCGCTCGGGGCCGCCGAGGCGGCGGTGGACGCGATCGGGCCGATGCCAGGGGTCATCCTGCCGTTTCCCGGCGGCGTCGTGCGCAGCGGCAGCAAGGTGGGATCGCGCCGCTCGAAGACGATGATCGCGTCCACCAACGACGCCTTCTGTCCGACGCTTCGCGCGGTCACCACCTCGGCCCTGCCCGAGAGCGTCAATTCGGTGCTCGAGCTCGTGATCAACGGCGTCGACGCGCCGGCGATCGCCCGGGCGATGCGCGCCGGCATCGACGCCGCCTGCCGGGACGGCGTAGTCGCGATCAGCGCGGGCAACTACGGCGGCAAGCTGGGCCCGCACCACTTCCATCTCCGGAAGATCATGTCGGAGCCGCCGGCATGACCGACGAGATCGTCCTGACCCTGCGCCGGCCGCTCGGCGGCACGGTCGACGCCGCGGAGCTTGCGCCCGAGGGCTGGGGCGAGCTGTCGGGAGCGGAGATCGGCCGCCGCGGCGTGCGCGTCTCGGGGCATGGCGACGTCCCGGTCGGCGAGCTATTCGACATCAAAGGCGAGCGCTCGATCCGGGTTCGCTTCGTCGGCGATCTGACGGGAGTCGAAGGCCTGGGCTCGGGCTTCGATGCCGGCGAGCTCATCGTCGAGGGCAACGCGGGCCGGGAGGTGGGCGCCCGGATGCGCGGCGGTCGAATCGAGGTCCGCGGCAACGCGGGCTGGGGCGCCGGACTCGAGATGTCGGGCGGCGTGCTGGAGATTCGCGGCACTGCGGGCCCTCGCGCCGGCGGCGCGCCACTCGGGGCCAAACGCGGCATGAGCGGCGGCGAGATCGTCATCCGCGGCTCGGTCGGCCCGGAGGCCGGCGCGGGCATGCGGCGCGGTCTCGTCGCCGTCGGTGGAGACGCAGCCGACGGCGCCGGTCGGGCCGCGCTCGCCGGCACGGTCGTCGTGTTCGGCCGAACGGCGGGAGCCGCCGGCCAATGGTCCAAGCGCGGGACGATCCTGGCCCTCGGCCCGGTGGTGCCGCTCGCGACCTATCGGTACGCCTGTACCTACAGACCCCAGTACGTGAGGCTTCTGCTCAAGTATCTGCGCGACCGACACCGCCTGCCGGTCACCCCACAGCAGCTTTCTGGCTTCTATCGACGCTACAGCGGCGACCTCGCCGAGCTGGGCGCTGGAGAGATCCTGGCATGGACAGCGGAATGACGCCGCCGAACTTGAACGCCCTGGCCCTCGAGATCGCGGACGGCATGGAGGAGCACGCCAGCCTCCTTCGGGTCCGGGTGCATCGTCTGCCGAGCGGCGCCCGCGTGATCGACGCCGGGATCGAGGCTGACGGCGGCCTCGACGCGGGGCTCGCGCTCGCCGAGATCTGCATGGGGGGCTTGGGCAACGTGACGTACACGTCGGTACAGGTCGGAAGCGGCACGTGGCCGGGCGTCACGGTGTGGACCGATCACCCGGCCGTGTCCTGCATGGCCTCGCAGTACGCCGGCTGGGCGATCTCGGTCGACAAGTTCTTCGCCATGGGCTCGGGTCCGTTGCGGGCGCACGCGCGGGTCGAGAAGGAGCTGTTCGCCAAGCTCGACTTTGCGGAACAGGCCGTGCACGGGATACTGGTCCTCGAGGGGCGCTCGCTACCGACGGACGATGTCGCGGTGTGGGTCGCCGCAAAGGCCGGCCTCGCCCCGGGTCAGCTCACGTTCGTGATCGCGCCGACCGCGAGCCTTGCCGGCGGGGTGCAGATCTCGGCCCGAATCCTGGAGACCGGCCTCCACAAGATGGAGACACTCGGCTTCGACGTCCGGAAGGTGCTGAGCGCCATCGGCACGGCGCCGGTCCCGCCGGTGGCGAAGAATGACCTCCGCGCCATCGGCCGGACCAACGACTGCATCTTGTACGGCGGGCAGGCGCGCTATACGATTCGCGCCGACGACGACGAGCTCGCGGAGCTGGCGGTCAAGGTGCCCGCCTCCGCCTCGCGGGACTACGGCATCCCCTTCTACGACATCTTTCAGCGGTACGAAGGCAACTTCTACAAGATCGATCCCCTGCTCTTCAGTCCGGCCGAGGTCTGGCTGACCAGCACGTTGAGCGGGCGGACGTTTCATGCCGGGCAGCTGAATCCGGACGTGCTGGTCGAGTCTTGCATGAAGTAGCGAACCGCTGTTGGCGATCAGCTCGTCCTTCTCCACCATCTCCGGAGTGTCTCGATGCGCCGCCTGATCCCGTTGGTTGTACCATGCCTCGTTCTCGCCGCCGCCTGCAGCAAGCCGGACCAAAAGCCCGCGATGAGCGCCGACACCACCGCGATGCCCGCGGCTGCCCCCGCCGCCGCTCCCACGCCACCCGCCGGGCCGCAGGCGATCGTGACCGTGCTCTACCAGGTACCAAAGGACACCGCCAAGTTCGAGAAATACTACCGCGAGGTCCATCTGCCGCTCGTGACCGCGGGCCAGCAGGAAATCGGCTTCACCCACGCCGAGCTGACCAAGTTCGTCTCTACGCTCGACGGCAAGAAGACGACGTTCTACCGCCAAGCCGAGCTGTACTTCGCCTCGCTGGACGACGCGAAGAAGGGAATGGCGACGGACGCGTTCAAGAAGGTGGGCGACGACTTCAAGAAGTTCGATACCCACGGGCTCATCGGCATGCTCGCGGTCGAGACGGGAGACAAGAGCACGGCCGCATGCCCCGCGCTCGTCGCGGTCATCTACAACACGCCGAAGGATACCGCGGCGTTCGAGAAGTACTATCCGGCCACCCACCTTCCGATCGTGAGCGCCGGTCAGCAGGAGATTGGCTTCGTGCGGGCCGACCTGACCAAGTTCGTGTCCAACCTGGACGGCTCCACGCCGGCCAAGTACCGTGAGGCGGAGCTGTGCTTCGACTCCATGGACCAGCTCAAGAAGGGCACCGCGAGCGGCGCGTTCAAGAAGGTCGGCGCCGACTTCAAGAACTTCGTGAGCAATGGGCTTACGGGACTGATCGGAGTGCAGAACTGACGCCACCGTCGGCGCTCGGCTGAGCGATGGCCGATCGCCGATAACTCCGCATGCGCGCCGCGATCCTCGCCGCCCGCGAGGGCTGGCACACCGACGAGCTGATGCGGGCTCTCGCCGAGCGCGGCCACACGGCCGCGCTCGTGCGCTACGAAGGCCTGGTGGCGACGATCCGCGGGAGAATCGCCCTTACCAGCGGCGCCGCGACGCTCGATGCCGCCGACCTGGTGCTCGCGCGGATCATCCCCAACGGTTCGCTCGAGCAAGTGATCTTCCGGGTCGATGCCCTGCACGCGCTCCAGGACCACGGCGTCCGGGTGGTCAACTCGGCCCGAGCGATCGAGCGCACCGTGGACAAGTTCTGGACCTCGACCATCCTCGCCCGTCACGGCCTCTCCACCCCCGACACCGTCGTGTGCGAATCCATCGATGCCGCCTACGAGGCCCGACGTGCGCTGGGCGGCGACGTGATCGTGAAGCCGCTCTTCGGCTCGATGGGACTCGGCATGGTACGGGTGAGCGACGAGGATATGGCGTTTCGGGTCTTCCGCGCGATCGAATCGCTCCGCGGCATTTTCTATGTGCAGCGGGCCGTCGAGCACGATGGCCGAGACGTGCGGGCGTTCGTCGTGGGCGACCGCGTGCTCGGCGCCATCGAGCGCCGCGCGGCGGGCTGGCGGACCAACATCTCGCGCGGCGGCGAGGCCGGAGCGATCGACCTGCCGGCGGCCTGGGCCGATCTCGCCCTTCGGGCCGCCCGGGCCGTCGGAGCGACCTACGCCGGCGTCGACCTGTTGCCGGCCCGGGACGGGACCGTCCACGTGCTCGAGGTGAACGGGATTCCGGGTTGGCGCGGGCTGCAGGAGGCCACGGGCATCGACGTGGCGGGAGCGCTGGTGGATCACCTCGCCGCGGCGACCTCATGAGACCGGACGAGGTCGCCTTCGCCGCGCAGCTCGCCTGCCTGCTCGAGGTGAGCGCGCCCAAACCAGGCAACGTGGCACCCGGACGCCACTTTCACGACACTCGGTACGAGGACTTCCTCGCCAGCGCCGTGGCGATCGGGCCCGCGCTCGGAGCCGCAGGAGAGCGACCCCTCGGCGAGACCATCCGGTCCGCCGTCGAGGCGACCCGCCGCGTCACCGGCCGGAATACCAACCTCGGCATACTGTTGTTGCTGGCCCCGCTTTGCCGGGCCGCGCTCCGATCCGAAGGCGGGCCACTCAGGGAGCGGCTCGCCGCCGTGCTGCTCGAAACGACCGTCGCCGACGCGGCCCAGGTGTACGCGGCCATCCGCTTGGCGGCGCCCGGGGGGCTCGGAGAGAGCCGAGCGCAGGACGTGACCGAGGCACCCACCGTCACCCTCCGGGAAGCGATGGCGCTCGCCGCCGACCGGGACTCGGTGGCGCGGGAATACGTCAGCAGCTTCGAGCTCACCTTCGGCCTCGGCGCGCCCGCCTTGCGCGCGGCCCGGCGGGACGGCCTCACCTGGACCGACGCCACGGTCGAGGCCTACCTCAGCATTCTCGCCGCCGCGCCGGACAGCCATGTGGCGCGGAAGCTCGGACGGCCCGCCGCCGAGGCCATCGCGGGTCAGGCCAGAGAAGTTCGGGCCGCGGGCGGCGTCCGGTCGGAGCGGGGGCGCGCTGGGCTCGCCGCGTTCGACGCCGAGCTCCGGGATGCCCGGAATACCCGTAACCCCGGCACTTCGGCGGATCTCACCGCGGCGGCGCTCTGCGTCGTTATTTTGGAGGATGGTTGGCAATCATCCGGGGAGCGTATCCGTGCAAAGTAAGTTTCGCGTCGAGGTGAGCAAGGACTATCTGGTCTTCGCCTCCGCCCATTTCATCACCTTCAAGGGCCACCAGTGCGAGTCCCTTCATGGCCACAACTATCGGGTGGGCGTGGCGGTCGAGGGAGCGGTGGACTCCGAGTGCCTCTTCGTGCTGGACTTCAGCCTGCTGAAGCGAATCGTCCGGAAACTGGTGGACGAGATCGACCACAAAGTGCTGCTGCCGAGCCAAAACCCCAAGCTCTCGTTCCGACACGAGGGCGACATGTTGGGTGTGGATTACTTTGGCAAGCCGACCTACCTCTTCCCCCGCGGCGACTGTGCGCTCCTGCCGATCCCGAACTCGACGGCCGAGATGCTGGCACAGTATCTCGGCACGGCGGTGCGGGAGGAGTTGATGAAGGACGGCTACACCCATCTCACGCTCCTCGAGCTCGAGGTCGAGGAGAACTATGGCCAGTCGGCCACGTATCGCGAGGCGCTGACGCGCGACTGACGGGTGAGGCCCGGAGCATGCCGCAGAGCGGCCACGTCCTCGCTCGTAACACGCCCCGCGTGAATGGCGCTCGCCACCAGCGCGCCGTCGCAGCCCGCTTCGTCCATTCGGTCCAGATCCTCCCGCGTACGCACCCCACCGCCGGCCAGGAGCCGGGCATCCGGATGCCGGCGCCTGAGCGCGCTCAAGAGGGCCAAGTCCGCGCCGCGCCCGGTTCCGACTCGACCCAGGTCGAGAACCAGGAGGGCCGTTACGCCCGCGTCGACCGCCCGGCTCGCCAGGGACAGCGGATCGGGGACTGGGCCCAGGGCGTCCAGCATCGAAGGACGCAAGATCGGGCGCCCGAGCTGCAGATCGAGGCTGAAGACGACCCGGTTGTTCCCCACCAGACGAACGACGGCCGCGAGATTCGCGAACGAGACGAGCGTCTCCAGACCGACGACCACGTCGGAGGCGCCGCAGGAGACCAACTCGAGCGCGCCGTCGGGGCCGTTCGCGGCCGCGTCGACCAGGAGCTCACCCGAGAAGCCGGTCTGAAACGCCGCCAGTTCCCGGATGATGCCGCGTTGCACCGGGCCGCCCTGAATGGCATCGAGATCCGCGACGTAGCACGCCTCGACATCCAGTCGCTCCCGGTAGGCCCGCACCAACGTCAACGGATCGTCCGCGCCGTCCGGTGCCACCGCCGATCGGACCGGCTCGTAAGACGCGCGCGCGCCGCCTTGGGCGTGTACCGCCACGCCGCGGGAGATGTCCACCACGGGAATGATTTCCATCGGTTCCTCTCTCGCTCGACTCGCTGATGCCAACCATCATTGGATGGGACGTGGGCGGGGTCAATACCAAGGCCGCTCGACTCGGGGAGGACGGCGCGCTCCAGGCCTGCGTCGTTCCGTACGAGCTGCAGGTCGACCCCGGCCGCCTGAGTGCGCTGCTGCGAGAGACCGCTGCCGCGCTCGCGGCCGGTGCCGGCGCCCGCCACGCGGTGACGATGACCGCGGAGCTGTCCCAGATGTTCCGCACCAAGCGCGACGGCGTCGGCTTCGTCCTCGATGCATTCGAGAGTGCGTTCCCCGCCCGGCCGCTCGATATATACGGGGTCGATGGTTGCTTCCATTCCACCGCCGGCGCCCGCGCGCGCCCTTTGACCGTGGCCGCCTCGAACTGGATGGCCACCGCCAGCGTCGTGGCGGCGGAGGTGCCCGACGGCATCCTGCTGGACGTCGGGACGACGACGACCGATCTCATTCCGCTCGTCGGCGGGCGCGCGGTCACGGTGGGACGCACCGATCCGGAGCGCCTGGCGAGCGGCGAGCTGATCTATACCGGCGCCCTGCGCACACCGACCGAGGCGGTCGCCCGACGCGTGCCCCTCGGCGCCGGTTCGGCATCGGTCTCGGCGGAGGGCTTCGCGCTCATGGGCGACGTATACCTCTGGCTGGGCCTACTCGACGCGGATGACTACACCGTGCGAGCCCCCGACGGCCGCCCCGCGACCCGGGAGTTCGCGGGCGAGCGGCTCGCACGAGTCGTCTGCGCCGACCGGGATATGCTCGCCGACGCCGCAATCGATGGGATCGCGCGAGCACTGGCCGACGCCCAGGTCGGGTTGATTCGGGAGGGCCTCGCACAGAGCCAGGCTCGCCATCCGACGTCGAGAGTCGCGGTCGTGACCGGGCTCGGGGACTTCATCGCGGCGCGCGCGGCGCGGGAGAGTGGGCTCGAGGTCGTGTCGCTCGCCCAACGCCTGGGACGAGACGCCGCGCGCGCCGCGCCGGCGGCCGCCGTCGCGCTCCTGCTTCGCGGCACCCTGAGCGGGGCCACCGGGTGAGCCTCGTTCCATCGGAGACACCTGTGATCGTCAAGGTGGGCGGCGGGCTCGCTCACCTCCCGGGCGCGCTCGCGGCGACCGGCCGAGCGCTCGCGGCAGCCGCGCGGCGCCGGCCGCTCGTCGTCGTCCCCGGAGGCGGGACCTTCGCCGACGCGGTTCGCGAGTTCGATCGCCTGATCGGTCTCTCGCCCTCCGCCGCCCACTGGATGGCGATCCTCGCCATGGACCAGTATGCCTATGCCATCGCCGACCAGACGCCTGGCGCCGACGTCGTGCGGGACCAGGACGGGATGCGGCAGGCCCACGCCGACGCCAGGATTCCCGTTCTCGCCCCCTCTCGCTGGATGCTGGCCGCCGACGTCCTGCCGCACTCCTGGGACGCGACGAGCGATAGCGTCGCCGCGTTCGTGGCCGGCGCGCTCGACGCCACCTTGCTGGTGCTGATCAAGCCGGTTCATGGAAGCGCGGCGGATCTGACGGATTCGCTCTTTCACCGGAGTCTGGCGGTGGGAATTCGGGTTGCGGTGCTCGCGGTCGATAGTGTCGCGGAGCTCGCAGCGCTGGTGGACTCGGGAGACCGGGGTGAGGGGTCGGACGAACGACCGACGTGACGCGCTATCCCCGGCGCTCGACCTGAAGCGGTCGCCGCGCCGCGACCCGTGAGGCCGGACGACCACGACCCAACCACTCGGCGAACCGTTCGGCCACCACCGGCCGGCCCATCAGGTAGCCCTGGATCTCGTCGCACCCCTCGCTCCGCAGAAACGCGAGCTGTTCCTCCGTTTCCACGCCCTCCGCCACCACCTTGAGCTCGAGCGCATGGGCCATCGCGATGATCGCCGCGGTGATCGCCGCGTCGCCGGGCGCCGACGTAAGCTCGCGCACGAAGCAGCGATCGATCTTGAGCGTGTCCACCGGAAAGTGCTTCAGGTAGCTGAGCGAGGAGTAACCGGTGCCGAAGTCGTCGATCGAGAGATGGAGTCCCATCGCGCGCAGCGCCTGTAACGCGGCGATGGCCTCGTGCTGGCGGTCCATGAGCATGCTTTCCGTGAGCTCCAAGCCGAGCCACCGCGGATCGAGCCCCGTCTGCCGCAGAATGTCGCGAACCGTCTCGATCAGCGTGCTCTGGCGGAGCTGACGGCCGGACAGGTTGACCACGGTGCGAATCGGCGGCAACCCATCGGATTGCCATTGCCGATTCTGGGCGCACGCGGTGCGCAATACCCACTCGCCCACCGGCACGATCAATCCATTCTCCTCGGCGATGGGCACGAACTCCGACGGCAACAGCAAGCCGAGCGCCGGATGCTGCCAGCGCACCAACGCCTCGGCCCCCACGATTGCGCCGCTCGTCGCATCCACGATCGGCTGGTAGTGGAGGACCAGCTCGTCCCGCTCGAGCGCCCGGCGGAGGTCGTTCTCCAGCGTGAGCCGGTGGAGCGCGGTGACGGTCATCGAACGAGAGAAGAGCTGGTACCCGTTGCCGCCCTGATTCTTCGCCGCGTACATCGCGGCATCGGCATGGGTCAAGAGCGTCTCCACGTCTTCTCCGTCCTCCGGGCACGCCGCGATGCCGATGCTGGCGGAGACGAAGACTTCGTGGGTCCCCAACTGGAATGGGGGCGCGAAAGTGGAGAGAATCCGCCGGGCCAACGCCACCGACTGGTCCGCCTCGCTGATGCCCGCCAGTACGACGGTGAACTCGTCTCCGCCGAGACGCGCGATGGGAGACGAGTCCTCGATGCAGCAGGAGCGGAGCCGCGCGGCGACTTGCCGCAGCAGCTCGTCACCCAGGTCGTGGCCTAGGGTATCGTTGATCCGACCGAAGTTGTCCAGATCGATGAAGAACGCCGCGGCAAGCCGGTGCGTGCGCTTGGCGTCTACGATCGCATGGGCCAGTCGGTCCTTGAGCGACGCGCGATTCAACAGGCCGGTCAAACTATCGTAGTACGCCAGATCGCGAACCTGATCGATCATCCGCGCGTTGGAGAGGGCCACCGCCACTTGATCGGCCAGTCGGCGGGCCTGCAGCAGATCGTCCGTAGTGCCCGGCGTCTCGGCCGCGACACCCAGCACCAGGATACCCGAGAGCTGTTGCTGGTAGGAGAGCGGAAGGACGACGAACGAACCGACGCCGAGCGCCGCCATCGGCTGGAGGTAGCCCGGAAGGGGCCCGTGCGAGTGCACCTCGCGCACCTCGGGACCGCCGGCGAGGTCCCGCACGTCGGCGGCGTTCAGCTCCACCCGCACGGCCTGGCGAGTACGCCCGTCGCCGTAGCTCTGGATCCAGCTCGTCACCGGTGCCGTCCGATCGGGTGGCACCAAGATCACGCTGGCCGAGCCGCAGGGATAGATGTCGCATATCCGCGCCAACACCGCATCCACGATCGTGCTCGCATCGGTCGAGGAGAGCACGGCGCGGTCGATGTCGGCGGCCGTCGCGAGCGCCTTGAACTGCTTGCCGAGCCAGGTGGCCATCGCGTTGAACGAGTCGGCGAGCTCGGCGAATTCGTCGCGGCTGGTGACGGCGACTCGGCTGTCGAAATCTCGGAGCGCGATGCGACGGGTGCCTTTCTGCAGCTCGCCGAGCGGAAGCAGGCCGCGCCGGATTTGAATCACGCTCAAGAGCAGCACGGCCAAGGTGCATGCCACGACGATCGCGATGAAGGTGTTGGCGAAGTCGGTCATCGGCCTGAACACCGTCTGCTTCGATTCGCTGAGCACCAACGTCCAGTTCGGTGCATCGAACGCTTCGCCGAGCGTGATCGGCCAGTAGGAGGAGATGTGGGGCTCGCCGTGCAGGATCGATTCGAACGCCCCGAAACCGGCCGGGCGCTTGACGTCCAATGCTTGATCGGCCGGGACCGCCGCGAACGGCGCCGAGCCGGTCAGGACATTGCCCTCGCTGTCCAGCACGGCCATCTGTGCGGTGGGCGACGGCATCGTCTGATCGCGCGTGCCCCAGAGGTATTCGGCGCTGATCTCGCCCACCAACATCCCGCGCTGCGCGTCGGGTCTCTCGAGCCGCCGGACCATGTAGATCAGCGGGTCGCCCTTCTCGAGCCGCTGGCGCAGCACCAGAGTGTTGCCGCGGCGCACGGCCGCGAGTTGCGTCGCCGTTAGCTCGGGCGTGGCCCGGGGCTGGCCAAATACCGCGGTACCCTTGCCGGCGTCGCTCACAAACTCGAGCGCGGAGAATCTGCGGCGGGCCAGCAGGTCCAAGCCGGCGATCAGGGTACGGCTCGCGATCGTGTCCCGAGTCGCCTCCGCCTCGGCGAGCGCCGGTGCCGGTGCCGCCACTTGCTGGCCGCGATCCATCACCACCCCGCCCAACGCGATCCGCCCGTCCCAGCGCAACCCCTGGGTTCGATTGCCTGCGGGTGCGCGGGAACGAGAGGTTGAGTCGACATGAGAGTGGGAGCGAGAGCGCTTGGCCGGCTTGGGCTTTTCGACGTGGGACTGGCCCGCCGCCGCGACCTCGGTGATCGCCCGCGCCGGGATGCTCTTGAGGGTGGCCTCCAGCAGCAGAAGCCGCTCGAACATCGCGTGTCCGAGCGCCTTGTTGATCTGCAGGAGGCGCTGCTGGCTTTGCACCTTCAGCTGGCGGGTCATGTGCCGAAACGACAGGAACGCCAACAGCGCGATCGGTACCAGCGCGCAGCCGACGAACAGCGCCAGAAGGCGCCGGCCGAATCTGCTGCGCAGGAGGGTCGACCGCAGGATCATGCGGTGTGCCCGCAGTGAGCGGTAAGAGGGTACTCGCACCGGAGCGGAAGCTCCGTTCGACGCGAGTCATCGGCATGAAAACGGGGCCTTTAAGGGCAAATGACGTGCCCCCAATCACCCCGGATACAACTCTTGGCCCACGCGCTACTTACAGACCGTGATGCCGCACCGCATGGGCGCCCCGCCCTGGATCTTCGCCAAGGCCCGTTCCGCTTTCAAGGCAAGGAGTTCCCGGAGCGCCCGGACCCGTGGCTCGGATACGGAGCCCCCGCGACCGCCTTCACACGCCGCCCCCCGAACCCCCACGATGTTGGCGGGGACGGCGCGGATCCCGTGGATCTCGGCTGGACCGAGACTCCCCGCCAGAGCAACCAAGAGCCCGCGCGCTCGGCCCTCCATGGCCAACTGTGTCAGTTCGGCCGGGGTGATCCAGTCCAGCAGAGTGCGGCCATCTTTGTCGGCCGTGTCGACGAGGAAACCGCTCGCGCCTGCCCTCGCCGCCGCGCGGAGCACAGCGGCCGCCCCGGGCCAACCCCCTCGATCCGCATAGGCAACCGCCACCACGGCCGGTTGCGCCGGCAACTGCCTCGCTGCACCGACCGCTGCCGCGACGACCGCCGCGATCGTCGCCTCCTGCTCGACCGTTGCGAAGTCCAGCTTTACGTAGGTTGCCGCCGAACGCGGCGCGAGGTCCAATGCTGCGACTGCCGCGCGTGCGACCAGCTCCGATTCGGCATCCCCCAGCGCAACGCTGAGCGGAACCCCTTCCGGCACCTTGGAAGCGATGGCTACGAGGGTCGGCGCGTCGACCGGGCCCAAGGCGCCGTGAGCCGGCTCCTTGGCGTCGATGATATCGGCGCCGCCCTCGAGCGCCGCCGCCACCTCTTCCGCTCGCCGGACGCTGACCAAGAGCCGCACCCGCCCGCCTCCCTTGTGAGATGCTAACGCCATGATATGTTAGCGGTTAGAAGTTATCGTTGTTGGCTCAGCCGCGGGAGGTGGGGTGGCCGATCGGCTCCACAACAAAATTGTATTCGTCACCGGCGCCTCCAGCGGAATCGGGCGGGCGATCGCGATCGCGTGCGCGCGAGCCGGCGCCGACGTCGCCATCTCCTACCGGAAGAACCGGAGCGGTGCGGAATCTACGGCCGCCACGATTCGCTCGCTGAATCGAAGAGCCGAGATCGTCGAGCTGGACGTGAGCCGCGGCGAAGAGATCGACCGGCTGGGCCCTTTGCTCCGGGACCAACTCGGACGCATCGACGTCTGGATCAACAACGCCGGTGCCGACATCCTCACGCCGGAGTTCGGCAAGCACTCCGCGGTGGAGAAGCTCGATCTCGTGCTCGGCGTCGATCTGCGAGGCACGGTGCTGGCCTCGTGGGCAGCGGTCGACCTCATGCGAGGCCAGCCGACGGGGGGCACTATCATCAACATGTCGTGGGACCACGTCGGCTTTGGGATGGCCGGCGAAGATCCCGGGCTCTACGCCGCGGCCAAGGGCGGCGTGATGAGCTTCAGCAAGGCCCTGGCGCGGGATGTCGCCCCCGGCATTCGCGTGAACATTCTCGCGCCGGGATTCATCGAGACCGCGTTCGGTGAGACGGCGGACCCAAGCTGGCGCCGCCATGTGATCGAGCGCACCCCGCTCGCGCGTTGGGGCACGCCGGACGATGTGGCCGCCGCCGCGGTTTTCCTCGCCTCCGACGAGGCGGCGTTCCTGACCGGACAAACGATCAGGGTCAACGGGGGCGTATTAATGTGACGGAGATTTCAATGGCGACGAAGGAAGCAATTTACGAGGCGGCACAGATCGAAGACAAGTTGAAGCCGCTACCGGGATGGTATTACGAAGACGGATGGATTCGCCGAGTTTACAAGACGGACGGGTGGCTCACCACTCTCGCGCTCGTCAACACGATCGGCTATCTGGCGGAGGCGGCCTACCATCACCCTGACCTGAGCGTGACTTGGGGCCGAGTGATCGTGAAGCTGCAGAATCACGCGGCCGGTGGGATCACCGACAAGGATTTCGAGCTGGCGCGGAAGATCGAGGACGTCGTGCTCTGGCGGCCCGCGGGCGGCGCCCTCGAGGGAACGCCGAACAAGTGGGTGCGGGCGGGGGATCCACGATAGAGCCGGAGCCGCACGGCGGGGCTGATGGAGCGCGGCCCTTGGGCCGCGTGCTATTCGTCACGGGAAAGCTCGCCGAGCCCGCACTGCGGCGAACACTGGACCAGATGGGTCCGCCGTTCGCCGCGGAAGTCGCGGTCATGAGGATTACGGTCGCCGCGCTCATGACCACGCCCTGGATTGCGCGTTTCCTCGTGGTGCCCCCCGGCACGGACCTGATCCTGATCCCCGGCCTGTGCGAGGGCGAGACCGCCGTGCTGCAGGCGAAATTCGGCGTGCGAGTCGAGAAGGGTCCCAAGGACCTGCGGGAGCTGCCGCAGTATTTCGGCCAAACGATCGCGCGGCCGGATTACGGCGCCTACACAATCGAGATCCTGGCGGAGATCAACAACGCGCCGAAGCTCGCGCGCGAGGCGCTTCGCCAAGCCGCCGAGGCCTACCGCCAAAGCGGTGCGGACGTGATCGACGTCGGCTGCACGCCGGGGCTCGCCTTCCCCGCGCTGGGCGACGTGATCCGCGAGCTCCGCGCCGCGGGCATGCGAGTCAGCATCGATTCGTTCGATCCGGGGGAGATCCGCACCGCGGTCCAAGCCGGCGCCGAGCTCGTCCTCAGCGTCAACGGCGCGAATCTGGACGTGGCCCGGGAGTTCGCCGGCGGCGAGACCCGGGTCGTCGTGATCCCGGACTTCGGGGCCGGCCTAGACACGCTCGACCGGAACATCGCCCAGCTCGAGCGGTGGGGCGTGCGGTATCTGATCGATCCGATCATCGAGCCCATCGGCTTCGGCTTCATGGCTTCGCTCGAGCGCTACGCCGAGGTGCACCGCCGCTACCCCGAAGCGGAACAGATGATGGGCATCGGTAACATCACCGAGCTCACCGCGGCGGACTCGACCGGCGTCAACGCGATCCTCCTGGCGATCGCGGAGGAGGTCGGCGTGCGTGCCGTGCTCACGACGGAAGTCATCCCGTGGGCGCACGGTGCGGTCAAGGAAATCGATGTCGCCCGCCGCCTCATGCACTATGCGGTGGGCCAGCAGCGGATCCCCAAGGGCGTCGACGATCGCTTGGTCACGGTGAAGGACGCGACGATTCTGGCGTACACCGAGGCGGAGCTCAGAGAGATGCAGGCCGCGATCACCGATCCCAACTTCCGGATCTTCGCCGACCGGGACACCATCACGGTCTTCAACGACCGACTCTTCGTGCGCGGCACCGATATCCAGGAAATTTTTCGACAGCTCGGCGTCGACGAGGCGACGCACGCCTTCTACCTCGGGCGAGAGCTCATGAAGGCCAAGCTCGCGATCACGCTGGGGAAGACGTATCGCCAGGAGGGGACGCTCTCGTGGGGCTACCTCACGCCGCCTGACGACCCCCGCCCGTCGGAGCACACGAAGCTGACCCGGCGCTCTCGACGCCGGCGCTCCGCCTCGATCGAGCCCGAATGAGCCCCTCCACCCCCCCGCTCGTCGAGCGGCTCGCGGCGGTGCCGGACCCGGCCGAGGCTGCCGCTCGCTTTGCCGCCGCGCCGTTCGGCCTGCTGCTCGACAGCACGGCCGACGCCGACCGCACCGGTCGCTATTCGTTTTTCTCCGCGGATCCCTGGACCGTCGTGCGCAGCCGAGGCCTGAAGGCCGAGCGACTGGGCGAGCGCGGAGGGTGGAGCCCGATCGCGAGTGACGCGCTTGCCGCCGCGCGAGCCGAGCTTGCGCCGTTCAGCGCTGCTCCGATTCCCGGCCTGCCTCCTTTCCAAGGCGGGGCCGCGGGCTATATCGGCTACGACTGGGGGGCCACCCTCGAGCGATTGCCCGAGCCTCGCTATGACGACCTGGCACTGCCGGACGTCATGCTCGGCTTCTACGACTGGGTCATCGCGTGGGATCACCAATCCGGCGCGGCCTGGATCGTCTCCACCGGCATGCCCGAGTCTGGGGCGAGCCGCGGCGCCCGAGCGGCGGAGCGGCTTCGCTGGATCAAGGAGCGGCTGCAAGGTTCGATGATGCCGGCGGATGCGGTCCCGCCGCCTCGCTCACGCGGAGCATCACCAGCAGGCGGCGGCGCGCCTTCCTATCCGGTGCTCGGCGTCGACAACGCGGAGCAGATCGGGCTCCGCTCGACCTTCACCCATCGCGGCTATCTCACGGCCGTGGCACGAGTGCGGGAATACATTCTGGCCGGCGACATCTTCCAGGCCAACCTCTCCCAGCGTTTCCAGGCGCCGCTCGAGGAGCCGCCCCGCTCCCTCTATGCCCGGCTCCGTCGGATGAACCCGGCGGCCTTCGCGGCCTATCTCGACTTCGGCGACCTCGTCGTCCTGAGCGTCTCGCCCGAACGCTTTCTCCGCTTGTCCGGCCGTCAGGTCGAGACCCGGCCCATCAAGGGCACCCGCCCTCGCGGCCTGGGTCCGATGCACGATGCGCTCCTGGGCCGGGTCCTGGCCGAGAGCGACAAGGACCGGGCGGAGAACGTGATGATCGTGGACCTGCTTCGCAACGATCTTTCGCGGGTTTGCCGCCCCGGGAGCGTGCATGTCTCCGAGCTTTTTGCGCTGGAGCAGCATCCGACCGTGCACCATCTGGTGTCGACCGTGGTGGGTGAGCTCGAGCCCGGCGCCGACGCGGTCGATCTGCTCCGGGCCACGTTTCCCGGCGGTTCCATTACCGGCGCGCCCAAGGTGCGTGCCATGGAGATCATCGCGGAGCTGGAGCCCACCCGGCGAGGCGTCTACTGCGGCGCGATCGGTTACCTCAGCGTCACCGGCGAGATCGATACCAGCATCGCCATCAGAACCTGTGTGGCCGTCGGCGAGCAGGTGTATTTTCAGGCCGGGGGTGGGATCGTCGCCGACTCGGATCCGGCGGAGGAGTACCGCGAGACGCTCGACAAGGCGCGCGGTATCATTCGAACCATCGCCGAACGCCCATCGCTGATTCGCTCGAGATGATCCTTCTCATCGACAACTACGATTCGTTCGTCCACAATCTCGCTCGTTACGTGCGCGAGCTCGGATGGGAAGCGCTGGTGCGCCGCCACGACGCGATGATGGTCGAGGAGGTCGCGGCCCTCGCGCCCTCGCACATCATCATCTCGCCCGGTCCCTGCTCGCCGACCGAGGCGGGCATCTCCACCGAGGTGGTTCGCCGCTTGGGGCACGCCATTCCGATACTCGGCGTCTGTCTCGGGCACCAGTGTATCGGGGCCGCCTACGGCGGACAGATCGTGCGCGCCGGCCGGCCGATGCATGGGAAGACCTCTCGGGTGCACCACGACGGCACCGGCGTCTTCGTGGGGCTTCCTTCGCCGCTCATCGCGACGCGCTACCACTCGCTGGTCATTGCCCCCGAGTCGGTGCCGCCTGACCTGGTGGTCAACGCGACGTCGGAGGACGGCGAGATCATGGGTGTGCGACACGCCGTCCATCCGGTGCACGGCGTGCAGTTTCACCCCGAAGCCGCGCTGACCCAGTTCGGGTACCGCATCCTCGACCGGTTCATCCGTGGCCCGGCGAGCGAGCCGGACCGGCTCCCCAGCGCCGCGGATGGTGGCTCCATCGACCCCGCTCCCCGCGAGGAGCCGCCGGCGCCCTGGTACGTCACCTACGCTCGTTGAACCGAGACCCCGAGGCCCTCATGCCGCAGACCTTCGTCGCCAACATCTTTCACGCCAAGGTATCGAATTTTCGCGCCGCTACGGAGCGAGTATTCCGCTCGGCTCGGCACCCGTCCCACGTGACCCTTCCGGTCCTGCCGGAGTGAGCGAGGCGCGGGCGGCGTGACGCTGATCATCGAGTCCATCGTGACGACGCTGAGCGCGGACGGCGTGGTGAACTTCGCGCCGATGGGCGTCGAGTGGGGCGACGAGATCATCGTGCTCAAGCCGTTTCTCGAAACCACCACCTTCCGCAACATCCGCGCGAGCCGGACGGCGATCGTCAATCTCACCGACGACGTGCTGCTCTTCGCTGAAAGCGCGATCGGGAGCCCGCAGTTTGCCGCGGTGCCGGCGGTGCGGGTTCGCGGCGTCGTGCTCGAGGCCGCCTGTTCCTGGCGCGAGCTCGAAGTGGTCGCGCTGGACGATGCACCGCCCCGATCTCGGATCGAGGCTCGCGTCGTTCACCACGGATTCGGGCGCGACTTCATCGGCTTCAATCGCGCGCGACACGCCGTGCTCGAGGCCGCCATCCTGGCCACCCGGGTCGACATGCTGCCGCCCCAACAGATCCGGGACGAGCTCGCTCGACTGCAAGTGCTGATCGACAAG
Organism: Gemmatimonadota bacterium; assembly: GCA_041491545.1. Lineage (GTDB taxonomy): Bacteria > Gemmatimonadota > Gemmatimonadetes > Gemmatimonadales > GWC2-71-9 > DASQPE01. The sequence goes on from JBGPVE010000016.1 coordinate 21,733, forward strand.
ACCGCCGGGCCCCGCGAGCAGGAGGCCTGGGCGCTCTTGGGGGACTATGTCCGGCGTCGGTTGGAACCGCGGCCGCAGGCGTGAGCGGTCAGCGAACGCCGGCGGAGCCTGTCTTCGTGGAGGCCCCCGCGCGACTCCATTTCGGCGTGCTCGATCTGCATGGCGGCTTGGGCCGGCGCTTCGGGGGGATGGGTGCCGCGATTCCCAACCCCTCGCTGCTGCTGGAGGCGGCGCGTGCCAGCGAAGTGACGGCTGAAGGACCCGATGCCCACCGCGCGATGGACTTCGCGCGGCGCTTCTTGAAACACGTCGGCGTCGCGGAAGGCGTGCACCTCAGGGTCCGCCGCGCGATACCGGCCCACGTCGGGCTGGGCTCCGGAACCCAGCTCGGCCTCGCGGTGGCCCGGGCGGTGGCCGAGATATACGACCTGCCGCATTCGGTCGGCGAACTCGCGAGGGGAGTCGGGCGCGGCAAGCGATCGGCGATCGGCACTTGGGCGTTCGAGGGCGGCGGGTTCATCCTGGAAGGCGGCCG
>JBGPVE010000017.1:0-22148 GCA_041491545.1 Gemmatimonadota bacterium
CGGTGTGGGAGTGGATCTCGCCGGTTTCGAGCAATCCCTCGGCGAGCAGCGGCAGCGCTCGCGAGTGGCGCGTGCTGGCGAGGGCGCAATGGCGCCCTCCGTGATCAGCGCATCCGTCAGGGCCACCGGTAGCCTGACGACCGGGGCGCGCGACCAGGCCGACAAGTGGCGCACCGTCAAGCGCGGTAAGCAGAAGTTCGTCGGCTACGAGCGAACGGCCGCCGAGTCGGACGTGCTCGCGTTCCGCCAAACCGGTGACCGTCTAGAGCTCCTGCTGCGCGAGAATCCCTTCTACGCCGAGTCGGGCGGCCAGGTGAGCGACACCGGCGCGGTCACCGGTACGGAGTGGAGCCTCGAGGTCGACACCGTGCGGAAGGATCCGGACAAGGGCACCGTCCTCAGTGGCGTATTCCGCGAGCCATTCGAGCCGGCCGTCGTCGAGGCGGTGGTCGACGCCCCGCGACGCCACGCGATCGAGCGGAACCACAGCGCCACGCACCTGGTGCACCTCGCCTTGCGCCGGCATCTGGGCACGCACGCCCGGCAGGCGGGCTCGCTGGTCGAGCCAGAGCGACTGCGCTTCGACTTCACCCACCAGCGGCCGATCGAGCCCGAGACCCTCCGCGCCATCGAGCGCGATGTGAACGAGCAGATCTGGGCCAACGCGGAGACCACCACCCGGGAGATGCCGTACGCCGACGCGCTCGGCCTCGGCGCGATGGCGTTCTTCTCGGAGAAGTACGGTGATCTCGTTCGGGTCGTCGAGATGGGGGACTCGATCGAGCTCTGTGGTGGAACCCACGTCCGCAGCACCGGTCAGATCGGCCTCTTCCGCTTTACCGGGCAGGGTGGTGTCGCCGCCGGCGTCCGCCGCATCGAGGCGGTGACCGGCCCCGCGGCCTATGCCGAGTTCCGTCAGATCGAGGATCAACTCGCTCAAATTGCCGAGCGGTTGAAGGCGCAGCCGGCGCACGCCGCGCGGAAGCTGGAGCAACTGCTCGATGAGCGGGCCAAACTCGAAGCCCGGCTGCGCGACGCGTTGCGTTCAGGTGGCGCACCGGCCGCGCTCGAAGGTGAGACTTTCCAGATCGACGGTGTGCAGGTCACGCTGGCGGAGACGGCATCGGAGGACCGCGACGAGTTGGGCCAGCTCGCCGACAGCTTCCGGGGAGGCAAGCGCAACGCCGTATTGGTGCTCTTCGGGACCGCGGGGCGCGGCGCCATACACGTCACGCTGAGCGACGATTTGGTGAAGGCCGGCCGCAAGGCCGGTGATCTGGTCAACCGCATCGCCGCGGTGAGCGGGGGGAAAGGCGGGGGACGGCCACACTTCGCCTCGGCCGGCGCAGGTGACCCGGCGCGCCTGAGTGCGGCCCGGGCTGCGACGCCGGCACTGATCGCGGCCTGGCTCGGGAACGGCGGGTGACCGGCGACGAGGCGGATGTCTCCTCCTCGAGCGCGTGGCTTGACGCCCATGTGGCCCGCGCCCCTGAAGCGTTGCGTGCACGCGTGCAGGGCTATGCGGGCGCCGCGCCGCCGGGGGAGACAACGGCGGATTCCCTTGCCATCGCCGGCCAGGCCGCGCTCGACTACGTGCTCGCGCATCCCGGCGACCGCTCGGTGGCGCTCGACCTCCTGGCCGCCGACGCGTTGGTGACGCTCGCATTATTGGCCGAGGCCCAGCACCAGCCCGGGCACCTGGGCGCCTTCGCCGCCGGGCTGCTTCAGTCGCATCTCCCGCGCTCGTGATCGATCTCCATTGCCATCTGCTTCCGGCCGTCGACGACGGCGCCCGGACCGTCGAACAGGCGGTGGGTGTGCTCCGTGAGATGGCCCGCCACGGCACGACCGACGTTTGCCTCACGCCCCACCTGCTGGCGAGTCGAGCCGAGGCCGGAATTCCTCCCAGCCACGATGCGGCGTATGCCAGACTGCGCGCCGCCGCGCCCGCGGCACCACGTCTTCATCGGGGGGCCGAGGTGATGCTCGATCGACCGCTGGGCCGAGCGGCGGCCAAGGAGCCCGGCGTGCGCCTTGCCGGCACCACCTACATCCTGGTCGAGTTTCCTCGCCAGGTGGCCGGCGAGACGGTACGCAACGCGCTCACTCACGTTCTCAGCCTCGGGTTGGTGCCGGTCCTCGCCCATCCCGAGCGATACAGCTCCTGCACGACGGAAGCCGTACGGATCTGGCGTGATCTGGGTGCGAAGATGCAGGTGGACGCGACCACGTTGTTGTCGGCGCAGGGGCGGGGCGAGCGGGCGCGGCGGCTCATCTCGGAGGGACTGGCCGATCTGCTCGCGGCCGACAATCACGGTGACGTGCGCATGCTGGCGACCGGCCGCCGGATGCTCGAGGAACACGGCGGCGCTCATCAAGCGCAGCTGCTCGTCTTCCACAACCCCCGGGCGATTCTCGATGACGCGGAGCTGGAGCCGGTGCCTCCGCTGCCGCTCAGGACATCGTTCCTCAACCGCATCCGGCGGCTCTGGCAATCTCCCGAATGATTCATCTCCTATTCACCGGCGGCACCATCTCGATGCAGCGCGATGCCGTCGCCGGCGGCAACGTTCCGACGCATGGGGGCGAAGCGTTGGTCGCCTTCGCACCGGAGCTCGACCGCATCGCACCATTCCGGATCGAAAACTGGGCTCGTGTTCCCGCTTGCCATCTCGGCCCCGACCGACTGTGGGCTCTGAGAGAGCGGGTGCGGGAAATTGCGGAAGGCACCAGAATCGGGCCGGGCGAGCGGCCCCGCGGCATTGTGATCACCCACGGCACGGACACGATGGAGGAGACGGCATACTTGCTCGCCCGCACCCTCGAGCCGGTGTTGCCGATCGCGATCACGGGCGCGATGCGCACCGCGGACGAGGACGGGTTGGACGGCCGGCAGAATCTCCTCGACGCGGCAACCGTGGCGGCCAGCACCGCCAGCTCGGGCCGTGGCGCGATGGTTGTCTTCGCGGGGAAGGTGTTCGCGGGCAGCGAAGCGGTGAAGGTCGACACCATGCGGCTTGCGGCGTTCGGCGCGCCCCACGGCGCTCCGGTCGGCCGAGTGCGGGCCCCGGAGGTCTGCTACGAGCTACCCGCCGCGCCGAGCGTGGCGCTTCGGCCGGCCGGCCTCACGGCGCGAGTGGCCCAGATCCCCATGGTGGTCGGCGATTGCGGCGAGCTCCTCGATCTCGCGCGCCCGATGCATGATGGACTGGTTGTCGTCGCCTTCGGTAGCGGGAACATCCCGCCCGGAGCGGTCGGTGCGGTGCAGCGATGGCTGGATGACGGCAAGCCCGTCGTGCTCGCAAGCCGCTGTCCGACCGGCCTGGTGACGCCGGCCTACGCCTTCGAGGGCGGGGGCGCCAAGCTCGTGGCGATGGGCGTCCGCCCCGCCGGGCCGCGCACGGCCTCACAGGCGCGAATGGAGCTGACGATCGCGCTCTCGGCCGGTGTCGAGTACGGGGCGGCCTGAGGTCGACTGCATGCCATTCCCGGCGCGACTCGAGATTCCGGAGCAGGTGCTCGAGATCGCACGCACGCTGGATCGGGCCGGTCATGAAGTGTGGTGTGTGGGCGGGGCGGTGCGCGATGCGCTGCTGGGCGTCACCCGCGAGCGCCACAACCTCGAGGCCTCGGAGATCGACTTCGCCACGTCCGCCACGCCGGATCAGGTGCAGGCGCTGTTCCGGCGGACCGTGGCCGTGGGGGTCAAGTACGGGACCGTGGGTGTGATCGACCGTGACCGGGCGCTTCACGAGGTGACGACCTTTCGACGCGACGTCAGCACCGACGGTCGCCATGCGGTGGTCGCCTACGGCGTCTCCCTCGACGACGACCTGGCCCGACGGGACTTCACCATCAACGCCATCGCGTACCATCCGCTGAAGCATGAATGGCGCGATCCATTCGGCGGTGCTGATGACCTGGCGCGCGGACTGGTGCGAGCGGTTGGTGTTCCGGCGCAGAGATTTCGCGAGGACTACTTGCGGATTCTCCGGGCGGTGCGCTTCGCGGTGCGCTTCGACTTTCGGATCGATCCGGCGACGTGGGATGCGGCGCGCGAGGCCGTGCCCGGTTTGGCACAGCTGTCCGCCGAGCGAGTGCGCGACGAGTGGTTCAAGGCGCTGCAGTCTGCGCGATCAGTGACCCACGCAGTCCAGTTGTGGCACGATGTGGGAGCCGCGGCCCAATGGATTCCCGAGTTGGGCCCCGCGGACCCAGCCGCCGCGGGATATTCCCAACCGGCGGTCGATGCCGGGCCGAGGAACCCGGTGCTCCTCGTTTGCGTCTTGTGCCGGCAGCCTAGTCTCGTGCTCCGCCGGCTACGCGCGTCGGGCGCCGAGATCGCCCGCGCCGACGCGATCACGAGGGGACCAGCGGAGCCCGCGGGCGCCGATCCCACCGCGGTGCGTCGCTGGCTTGCGCAGGTGGGAGGCGCCGCCGACGACCTCATGGCTCTTTGGTCCCTGCGGCACGGCACCCCCGCGCCGTGGGCCGGCACCGTGCGGGAGAGTCGAGCCAAGCGGGAAGCCACCTCACGCTCGGCGCTCGCCCTCGACGGCAACGACCTCATCGCGCTGGGCGTCCCGCGTGGGCCTCGGCTGGGCGAGGCGCTGGACCTGCTGCTCGATCGGGTGCTGGCCGATCCCGCCGCCAACACCCGCGAGCACCTCACCGCGATCGTGCGAGCCTTGCCATGAACGCGGTCGGGTTTGCTGTGGCCGCGGGGGTCGGAAACCTCCTCGGCGCGCTGGCGGTCGTCCGCCATCTCAAGCGCGGCTTGCACATCATCGACGCCGGTATCGCGTTCGGGGCGGGCTTCATGCTGTCGGTCGCGCTGCTGGGTGTTCTGCCGGAGGTTTTCCGAACCGCGCCGGCCGCGGCCGCGGACGTACTGATTGGATATCTATTGGTCCATGCAGCGCAGCACGTGCTCGCGCCGCATTTCCATTTCGGAGAGGAAACGCACGCGGTCAGCGCGTCGGCCGGCCTGAGTGCATTGGTCGGCCTCTCCTTCCACACATTGTTCGACGGCGTCGCGATCGCGAGCGGCTTCCTGGTCTCCGGGCGCTTGGGTGTGCTCCTCTTCGTCGCGGTGCTCGCTCACAAGCTGCCGGAAGGCGTGGCCATCGCCAGCATGATGATCGCCGGAGGGCAGAGCCAAGCCCGCGCGGTCGGTGCAGCGGCATGGCTCGGTATCGCGACCGTCCTGGGCGTCGTCCTGACCCATGCCGTCGCCCCGCTTGCCTACCACGGCCTCGCGCTCTCTGCCGGCGTGACGCTCTACGTGGCTGCGTCGAACCTGGTGCCCGAGTTCCAGGCCCGGCGCGGCTGGGTGACGGCCGTCGCCTTCTTTGGCGGTGTGTTGGCCTTCTTCGTCACCGAGCGCTGGCTCGCCACCTGGACGGTGTAACCCCGTTACCTTCCTTTCCATGGTCCGGAAGCGCACGGCCGTTGCCGAAGAGTCCTCCCTGTTCCCGGGCGTGAGACAAGCGGAGCCGCTCGCCGCGCGCATGCGCCCGCGCACGCTCGACGAGTTCATCGGTCAGGGTCACCTACTGGGGGCGGGCCGTCCGCTGCGGCTGCTCATCGAGCGCGGCGCACCCGGGTCCCTCATCTTCTGGGGCCCGCCCGGCACCGGCAAGACAACGCTCGGTCATCTCATCGCCGGGGCGACGTGCCGGGCCTTCGTGCCGTTCAGTGCGGTGAGCGAAGGCGTCCCACGCATCCGGGAGATCGTCACGGAGGCGCGCGGCCGGCTCATGTCCGGCGGGTCGCAGACGATCCTCTTCGTGGACGAGATCCACCGTCTCAACAAGGCTCAGCAGGACAGCCTGCTGCCCCCGGTCGAGGACGGGACGGTGACGCTGATAGGAGCGACCACCGAGAATCCCAGCTTCGAGGTCAACGGCGCGTTGCTTTCGCGCACGCGCGTCTTTGTGCTCCAGCCCCTCGCCGCGGCGGAGATTCTCATCCTGGTCGACCGGGCCCTCGCGGACCGGGACCGCGGGCTCGGCGCCGGCGACCTGGTGGCGGATCGCGATGCGCTCGCGCTCATCGCCGAAGAAGCTGATGGCGATGCTCGCCGGGCGCTCACGGTGCTGGAAGCCGCGGCGACTCAGGTTGGGGTCGGCGGGCACATTACCCTTGAGACCGCGCGGGACGCGATGCAGAAACGCTTCGCCCGATACGACAAGGCGGGCGAGGAGCACTACAACCTGCTTTCGGCTTATCACAAGTCATTGCGCGGAAGCGATCCTCACGGCGCGCTCTACTGGATGGCCCGGATGCTCGACGGCGGGGAGGATCCGATGACGCTCTTCCGCCGCGCGATCGCGATGGCCGCGGAGGACATCGGGCTCGCCGATCCCAACGCGCTCATGCTCGCGGTCGCCGCGCGCGACGCCTTTCACATGCTGGGGCCGCCCGAGGGATATCTGCCGCTCGCCGAGATGACGATCTATCTCGCCACGGCGCCCAAGTCGAACAGCGCGAAGGCGGCGCTGGGTGCGGCGTTGGAAGCGGCGCGGAACACGCCGGCCGCGCCGGTGCCACTCCACCTGAGGAATGCCCCGACCGGGCTCATGAAGGAGTTGGGCTACGGAGAGGGATACCAGTACGCCCACAACTCGCCGACCGGGTACCTGCCGCAGGAGTACCTGCCGGACGAGCTCAAGGGCGCAGCGCTCTACGCGCCGGGGAACTTCGGCTACGAGAAGAAGATTGCGGAGCGACTCGAGTGGTGGGCCAAGCAGCGGGGCGGGTAACGGCTGGTATATTTCTTTGAGGGCGAGTGGGGTTCCAGCGTTGGCGGAGGTATCTATGGGAGTCCGTAGGGCAGGGGTGGCTCCGGTTCTAGTCGGCCTTCTCGTCGCCGGGTGCGGCGGGATCGGCGACGCGCCCCGTCTCACCGTGAGGCTTGCTTCCCCATCCGCGAACTGATCACCGTTCGAGATCCGGTCGAGCGCGCCATTCTCGTGGCGGCGCCCCGCAAGGGGTCGGCCGACGCGCGCCATGTGGCCGAGCATCTCGAGGAATTGACCCGCCTCGTCGACACGGCCGGCGCCGAGGTGGTGGGGCGGGTCTCACAGCAGATCGTCTCGCCCAGTCCCGCGACGCTCATCGGCGAAGGCAAGGTCGAGGAGGTGGGGGCCGCGGTGACGAGCACCGGCGCCAGCCTCGTCATCTTCGACGAGGAGCTCACGCCGGCGCAGGGCGCGAATCTCGAGAAGGAGCTGAAGGTCCGGGTCATGGATCGGGCCGAGGTGATCCTCGACATCTTCTCGACCCGGGCGCGGAGTCATGAAGCCAAGCTGCAGGTGGAATTGGCTCAGCTCGAGTACCTGCTCCCGCGCCTCACCCGAATGTGGACCCACTTATCCCGCATTCGCGGCGGTATCGGGCTTCGGGGCCCCGGTGAAACCCAGCTCGAAACCGACCGGCGCATCATCCGACGCCGCATCCAGGCGCTCAAGGGCAAGCTCAAGGACGTCGAGCGCCATCGAGAGAACCTACGGGCCGGACGCGACCCCCTGCTCGGCATCGCGCTGGTCGGGTACACCAACGCCGGTAAATCGAGCATTCTGCGCGCGCTATCGGGCGAGCATGAGATCGTGGTCGAAGACCGGTTGTTCGCAACTCTCGACACGCTGACGCGGCAAGTCGACCTGGGCGAGGGCATCAAGGCCCGAGTGACGGACACGGTCGGATTCATCCGAAAGCTGCCGCACCATCTGGTCGCCAGCTTTCGCGCGACATTGGAGGAGGCCCGCGGCGCGGACACGTTGCTCCACGTCGTAGACGCGAGCCACCCCGACTGGGAGGGCCAGATGCGAGTGGTGGAACGGGTCCTGGTCGAGCTGGAGCTGTCGGATCGGCCGGTCATACCGGTCTTCAACAAGCTCGACCTACTGCCTGACCCGGCGGCGTTCGCCGCCCGAGTCAGGCAGCTCCACCCGGGTGCCGTCATGGCAACGACGATGCGTACCGACGGCCTCACGGCGCTCAAGGGCCGTCTCCGGGAGCTGGACCGAGCGGGCAGGACCACTATTCGAGTCAGCCTGTCGCTGGGCGATGGTGCCGGTCTCGCTGAGCTCTATCGGGAGGGCGAGGTGCTGGGGGTTACGCAAGCCGATGGGCACCAGGTGGTGACGGTTCGTCTGGAGAGCTGGCAGATCGACCGGTTGCGAAGGGACGGGCGGGACGTCCAGCGAGTGGTGGAAAGGCAGCCGAAGACGAATACCGCGTGAAGGAGCAGGGTGGACGCGGGGGCTGGGCGAAAAGGGAACCGGGGTGAAAAGGGTGAAGAGTGAGAGGGGGGCTCCCATGCCCATGGGAGCCCCCCTCTCACTCTTTACTCTTTACCTCTTCACGCTTCCGTCCCTCGTAAGGACGCGGGTCTCACTCGCCCTTGCCACTCAACGCTTGCTCCAACAGCAACCACCGATTCATCCCGGCGAATTTCTGATGCATCTTCGATAGCGGAACAGTCGGCTGCTCGTCCTCTTCGATCTGGAGGTCGGCCAGCGCATCTAGACCCGAGGTTAGGAACTTGCGCAGGCCCTTCTCCATCGCCAGGCCAGCCGTGCGGAAGTTGAAGAGCGTCGAGAACTGAAGGGTGAAGCCAAGCTCGCCGAGCTGCCGGTTGGTGATCATCGTGCCGGCCTTCTTCGCCCGACCGAAATAGAGGGACGGAGACAGGTTGAAGCCGAGCATCTGATTGGGGTAGTGCTTCCGGACCCCCTCGGCGAACTCCTGCGGCTGGTCGATCTCGGTGTTGTTGAACTCCGGCCAAATCACGTCCACACCGAGCTCGGCCGCCTCCCACGCGTCCTCGATCGCCATCTTGACCCCGCCGGACGACTGGCCGGGCAGCGCACCGTCGATCGAGTCGGTGCGGGCGATGATCACGATATCGACCCCGGTCGTCTGGGCGGCTGCCTTGATGGCCTTGAGCTTGGCGAGCCAGTCGGCGCGAGGTACCAGCACCTTGTCGCGCTTTGACTTACCCACGTTGACGATATGGCCGCAGGTGCGGTTTGATGGATCTTGGTTCTCGAGGTGGACGCCGCCGGCACCGGCGCGGATGAGCTCGGTCGCAAGGGTGAAGGTCTGGGTCGGTCCGCCGAAGCCGGCTTCCATGTCCACGAATGCAGGCGGGGAATCCAGCAGCTCCCGTCCCTCAGTGTCGAACCAATGGTTATTTCGCGCGCCTTCGATTCCCTTCCGGATTTCGTCGACCAACTCGACCATCTGGTGCGAATGGTAGATGCCGATGTCCGGGTACATGCTCTTGGTGGCGGCGAGCTGCCACCCGCTCCCATAGAGCGCCTTGAAGCCGACCCGGGTCATGATCGCCGCCGTGAAGGCATCGTAGGCGCCGGCGGTGTGGAGATAGGATCGCTTTGTCTGGGCGTCCTTCAGCAGGCGGCGGAGCTTGACTGCCGCTGGCTCGGTCTCGGGTGGCGCGAACAGCTTGGCCACCTCTTTGGCGGGGTAGGTGCTGTGCGGGGAGACGGGAGCAATGGTCGCCATGGCAGGGCCTCCACTAAGTTCGGCAGCAACAAAGTTCAGCGAGCACGTGCGGGCCGCGCTCGCTGATTGTGAATAATTTCACAATATACTGACGCCGACGGGGCCGCGCCAGGTCCCGAGACCGCTGGCCGCGGTGCGCCGGTCGCGGTGCGCCGGTCGCGACGCAGCGTCCCAGCGGCTTCCGCCGTAACATTATGGTATCCCTCTTGCCCCTGGTCCTCCCGTTTTTCGTGGGGCGGTCCATTTCCCGAGGCCGACGCCGCCCCGCCCCCAGGAATGGTCATGCTCTTGCTCAGCAGTGAGTTAGCGGTTTACTATAACACGCTGATTGTGCGGAAACAAAACACCACTTTCGGCGAGTTACGAAGGACTGCACGAGACAACGGCCTGGAGCGGGTGTGGTTCCCCGTGTCCCGCTCCCTGCGGCTCAGTGGGGCGTCCCGCCAACGGGACAAATCAACCCCCGGATTCTTCGAGCCGGGACACGCCAGCGGCAAACCAGCTGAGGATCAACGAGAACATGGCTGTGAATCCCCGCGGGATATATCTAGCTCGGCATGGCGAGACGGAATCGAATCTCGTCGGGCTCTATGCGGGACGAAACACCGAGCCACTGACGCCCGCAGGACGCAGCCAGGTCTCCGGACTGGCCGACACTCTGGGCGCGACCGGTCTCGCGCATGTCTGGACGAGTTCCATCGACCGTGCGCTGGAGTCCGCCCAGCTGATCGGTGATCGTCTCGATCTCGCGGTGACGATCGATCATCGACTGGACGAGATGCGGCTCGGGCCCTGGGAGGGCCGCACGGAGGAGGAGGTCGCGCGCGATTTTCCGGACGAGTACGCGCTCTGGATGACCGACCCCGATCAGGTGCGCATGGATGGCCGGGAGACGCTGGGCCAGCTTGCGACCAGGGTCATGGACGTGGTCCGAGACGCCGCCTCCGTCGAAGGCGCCGTCCTTCTGATGACTCATGTCGCGCCGATTCGAGTCGCGATTCTCTCGGCGCTCCGCTGCCCGCTCAGCGCCTACAAGCGGGTCGGCGTTCCCAATGCCTCTTGCGTCAAACTCGATTCTGTCGCGAAACAGGCGGTCTGGTTTCCCCAGGGTACGTCGTTGCTGGTCGACATCGAGCGTGCGGGCTCCGTGGCCGCGTGAAAGCACTCCTGCTCGCGGCCGGAGAGGGCACCCGTCTCAGGCCGCTGACCCTCGATCGTCCGAAGCCGATGGTCCCCGTGGCTGGTTGTCCGATGGTTGCCTACGCGTTGGACTGGCTGCGCGAAAGCGGAGTCGATTCGGTCGTCGTCAATCTCCATTACAAACCTGAACCCCTGGTGGCATTCGTCGGCGATGGTTCTCGATTCGGGCTCTCGGCCACCTTCTCGCGGGAGCCCGAATTGCTCGGATCGGCGGGGGCCTTGGTTCCGCTCCGCTCTTTTCTCGTCGATGAGAATCCCTTCGTCGTTCTCTACGGTGATGTGCTGACCAACCTCCGGCTGGCGGACGTCCTAGCCGATCACCGGGCATCGAAGGCCGATGTCACGGTGGTACTCACGACGGTGGACGATCCGAAACGGGCTGGCATGGTGGAGTTGAATTCCGAACACTGGATCCAGAAGTTCGTCGAGAAGCCGCAATCGTGGGCTGGGCCGCCCTCGTGCGCCAACGCCGGGATCTACGTGTTGGGCCCGAGGGTGTGGGACTTCCTGCCGCTGGACGGATTCTGCGATTTCGCGTTCGACGTCTTTCCGGCCATGCTTGCCGGCGGCGCCCGCCTTCGCGGCTTTCCATCTTCCGACATTCTCCTTGACATCGGCTCGCACGAGCGGCTCGCTGCCGCCGGTGCGCTGGTGGAATCAGGCCATCTCGCTCGGCCCCGGGTGCCGGCGGCATGCTGATCACCCGGGCGCCGCTCAGAATCTCGTTCGCGGGCGGTGGCACCGACCTGGAGGCGTACTATTCCCGCTACGGTGGTCTCGTGGTCAGCGCCACGATCAATCGATATTTCTACGTGATCGCGACGCGTACGATCGACGACGCCGTTCAAATCACGTCGTCCGACTTCCGCATGTTCGAGCGGCAAGCCGCCGGCGGCACGCTCTCATTCGACGGGGAGTTGGGCTACCTGAAGTCGATCTTGCACGAGTTCGGGGTCACGCGGGGGCTTGCGGTGTTCACGGCGAGCGAGATACCGCCTGGCACCGGGCTCGGCAGCTCGAGCACGGTCGCGGTGGCGCTCATCAAGGCGCTCTCGACACTGTGTCAGCGGCGGGCCACCAAGCAAGAAGTGGCTGAGCTCGCCTCCTACATCGAAATCGGCAAACTCGGCCGGCCCATCGGGCTCCAGGATCAGTTCGCGGCTTCGTTCGGGGGACTGAACGCGATAGAGTTCAACAACCGGGGCGCGCGGGTGCTTCCCTTGGCGCTCCCGCTCGATGTGCGGGATCAGCTCGAGCGGAGCCTGATGCTATTCTACACCGGCGCATCGCGCAACGCGGCCACGATCCTCAAGGAACAGCGTGCGTCGTCCCAGGACAACGATGCGACGGTGATCGAGAGCCTCCACGGCATCAAGCGGGATGCCGAGACCGCCCGGGACGCTCTCTTGGCCGGCAACGTGCGTCGGATCGGAGAGATTCTGCACGAGTCGTGGCAGCGGAAGAAGCGATTGGCCAAGGGCATCAGCAACGAGCGTATCGACCGCTTGTACCAGCTTGCGCTCGAGCATGGCGTCGTTGGCGGCAAGATCGCCGGCGCCGGCGGCGGCGGCTTTCTTCTCCTGTTCTGCGAGCCCGAGCGGCAGCCGGTGGTCACCAGCGTTTTGGAGGCCGAAGGCCTCACGAGAATGACGTTCCATTTCGACGATGGCGGCGCGCAGGTGCTGGTCAATTCGATGCCGGAAATTCCCGGATTGGAATACCCGGAGGGGCGATGGGTCGGATCTGGCACCGTCTCCGCATAGCGGTCATCACGACGGACGCGCTGGCCGTCTTGGCCGCGTACGGCGTCGCGACAGCCACGCATATCGGCCTGCTCGCCGGTCAAACCGGGGGACACCTCTGGCCGCTCTATCCGGGGCTCGCGGTCGCCGTCGCGTTCGTGACGGTGCTTCTGGGCTGGATCCAGGGGCTCTACCGCCGCTGGGCGCTGTTCGGCTCCTACCCCTTGTATCCGCGCCTGGTCGGCACCGCCACCCACGGGGTGGTCGGTGTGATCATGCTGAGCTACTTTCTTGGCGGTCCACCCTTCGTCTCACGTTCCTGGTTGGTGATGTCGTGGGTTCTCAGCATGGCGGGGCTCGTGGGCGGGCGCCTGCTGTGGCGACGGTACATCCGCCAGCGTCACGCGCAGGGGGCGCTGCTTCGCCGCGTGCTGATCGCCGGCGCCAACCAGCATGGGATCGCGGTGGCGCGACAGCTGCGCGAGCATCGCCACGGCACCCAGGTGGTCGGATTTCTGGATGATTACCAGCGGCCGGGCACCGAAATTCTGGACGGGCTCGAGGTCGTAGGGCATCCGCTGCATGCGGCAGACTGCGCGGAGCGGCTCGGCGTGGAGCAAATCGTCATCATCGGTGGGGCGCTGAGTTGGGAGAGCCAGCGCTATCTGGCCGAGTTGATGACGCGACCGGATCGGCGAGTCGAGGCTTGGATCTCACCCACGTTCTACGACCTGCTGACGACCTCGACCGAGATGACGCACGTGGGCCACGTGCCGTTGCTGTTCCTCTATCCGACTCGGCTGCGCGGCTGGGGCGCCGCGGCCAAGGGCATCGTGGATTGGGGCGTGGCGCTGGTGCTTTCGATCGCGGTCAGTCCGGTGTGGCTCTACTGGCTGTTGCAGGCGCGCCGGAAGGGTGTGCCGCTCCTCTATCGCCAGCGGGTGGTGAGCGCGGGCGGCGCCTTCAACATCATGTCGTTCAATCGAAGTCTGGTTCGCTCGCCGGTCGTGGCGCGACTCCCGGCGCTGCTGAATGTATTGCGGCGGGACATGAGCTTGGTCGGGCCCCGGCCGATTGAACCGCGCGAGCTCCGTTCCCATGAGCGTTGGTGGAGCAGCCTGGCGACGATGCGGCCGGGCCTCACCGGACTCTGGCGGCTGAACACCGCTGAGCTAAGTGTGGAAGAGCGGGTCGCGCTCGATCTTTACTACATTCGAAACTATTCACTGTCATTGGACGTGCAGATTCTCTATCTCACCCTTCGGGGTCTGACCGGTCGGATTCGCGGCGGAACCACCGCGCTGGCTCGCTGGCATCCGGAGGAACCCGAAGGGTTCTCCCCGGTTGCGCCGCAACCGGCTCCCGCGCCGGCGACGCGAGCAACGCGGGTCACGCCCGCGCCGGGCCCCTCGATGGAGCGGGTCCGTTGAGCGATGCGCTGACGGCAACGATCGCTGGATGGCTCGACGAGGCAGTCCAGGCGATCCGGCGGATCGACGCCGCATCGGTGGCTCGGGCCGCGGAAATCTTGCTCACGACCAGGCAGTCCGGCGGTACCATCTTCGTGGCGGGCAACGGCGGCAGCGCCGCTACCGCCTCGCACCTCGCGCTCGATCTGCAGAAGGCTGGCCGGGCGTCGACCGGCCGTGGCACAGCCGCCCTTTCGATCGCCGACAGCATGGGGCTGGTCACGGCGTGGGCGAACGACACGTCGTTCGATCGGGTCTTCGCCGAGCAGCTCGAGGTGTTGGGCAAGGCGGGGGACGCCCTCATCGTGATCTCCGTGAGCGGCAGCTCGCCGAATCTGCTCGCGCTCATTCGGGCCGCGCGGGACATCGGGATCCAGAGCGTCGGATTGCTGGGCCGGACGGGCGGCAAGGCCTGCGCCCTGGTTGACTTGGCGGTGTTGGTGCAGAGCGATGACTATGGGTGGGTCGAGTCGGCGCATGTCGTCCTGCACCACATTCTGACGTATGCGGTACGCGCTTCGGTGCTGGCCGTAGGCGAGGGTGTCGCCCCGTAGCTGATGGCGACCCGTAGCAGCTCTCTCGACATCGTGCGCCACGACTCTTCCGTCGGGGATGAATTCCCGCTTCCCATCCGATTCGCATCCCGGGCGGGCCGGGCTCGACTCGCCGTCAAGCGACTGCTCGACGTCGTGCTCTCCGCGGCCGCGCTAGTCATCCTCGCCCCGTTTCTGCTCGTCATCGCCGCTCTGATCTGGGCTGACTCCGGTTGGCCCGTGCTCTACCCCTGGAAGGTGGTGGGGCATCGGGGGCGTTATTTTACCAGCTACAAGCTACGCACGATGGTCCGCAACGCGGACGCGCTGTACGACGAGCTCGCATCCCAGAACGAAATGAGCGGACCGGTCTTCAAGATGAAGGCCGATCCACGCGTGACGCGAATCGGCCGGGTGCTTCGGAAGTACAGCCTGGACGAGCTGCCGCAGCTGTGGAGCGTCCTGATCGGGGATATGAGCCTGGTCGGTCCACGTCCGCCGCTGCAGCGCGAATGGGAGCGGTTCGAGGCTTGGCAGCGGCAGAAGCTCGCCGTTACGCCGGGGATCACCTGCCTCTGGCAGGTTTCGGGGAGGGCCGACATTCAGGACTTCGATGAATGGGCCCGGCTCGATCTCGAGTATATCCGTCGCTGGTCACTCTGGCTGGACCTCACCATTCTCTGGCGGACGGTTTCGGCCGTGCTGTCGCGCCGAGGAGCGTATTGAGATGTCGCGAGTTCTGGTGACGGGGGGGGCAGGGTTCATCGGCTCGCACACGGTAGACGCGCTCTTGGCGCGGGGCTTCCAGGTCCGAGTGCTCGACCTGCTGCTGCCGCCGGTTCACGACGGAAGCGTCCCGGCGTATCTCGCGCCGGAGGCCGAGTTCATACGAGGGGACGTTCGCGACAAAGACGCCATGCGCGCTGCCCTGCGCGACGTCCAAATCGTCTATCATCTCGCGGCCTATCAGGACTATCTCCCCGACTTCAGCACCTTCTTCAGCACCAACGCAGTCGGTACCGCGCTGCTGTACGAGCTGATCGTCTCGGAGTTCCGGAGCGTGGAGCTGGTCGTGGTGGCGTCGTCCCAGGCGGTCTACGGCGAAGGTCGGTACGAGTGCCGCACCCACGGCGCGTTCTATCCCGGGCCCCGCTCGGAGGAGCGGCTTGCGGCCGCCCAATGGGAGCATGTGTGTCCCGCCTGCGGCGCCACGGCGGCGCCGGGGTGGACCGACGAATCGGTGATGCGGCCGCACAACCCGTACGGGCTCTCGAAGCGAGATCAGGATGACTTGGTGACCCTCTTGGCCAAGCGCTACCGCATTCCCAGCACCGCTTTCCGATATTCGATCGTCCAAGGCACTCGTCAATCCTTTCGCAACGCCTACTCCGGGGCGCTCCGGAGCTTCACGGTACAGGTGGCATCGGGCGCGCCGCCCCTGGTGTACGAGGACGGTCGTCAGCTCCGCGACTACATCGGTATTCGGGACGTCATTCGAGCCAACCTCATGCCGCTCGACCGACCCGACATGGCGTACCGATCGTTCAACGTCGGCGGGAATCGCTCGGTGACGGTATTGGAGCTCGCGGCCGAGGTAGCGAAGGCCGCCGGCCAACGGGTGGATCCGATCGTGCCCGGGATCTATCGTGTCGGCGACACCCGCCACAGTCGCTCGGATGTCTCGGCGCTCAGAGCGTTGGGTTGGTCGGTGCAGGACCCGTTGCCGAAGGTGGTCGCCGAGTACGTTCAGTGGGCGGTGGCCTCGCCCGGGTTTCGCAACGAAGCGTCGGCGGCCCAAGAGCGCATGCGGGCGCTCGGCGTGCTCAAGGAAGTAAGTGCACCGGCCGACTGATCTTCTGGGAGCGGCGGGGGCGGCCTCCGCGCCTATTCCGGCTCCCTCCGGTGCGCCGGCGCCGGCGGTGTCGGCACCCGAAGTCTGGAACGGCTGCGACGTCGTCATCGTCCAGGACTGGATCGGCAGCCTCGGCGGCGCGGAGCTGGTCGTCAAAGAGCTGGCTACGCTCTTTCCGCATGCGCCGATTCTCACGCTCTTCGCGGTTCCCCAGACAGTGCGGAAGCTCGGCATCGATCCCGCTCGCGTGCGGCAGAGCTACCTGGGCCGGCTCCCCGACCCGAATCGATTTCGGAAATTCCTCGTGCCATGGTTTGCGGACGCGGTCCAGACGCTGGACGTCGGCGATGCCGCGCTGATCGTCTCCGCCTCGCACGCCGTCGCCAAGGGCGTCCCGCACCGAAGCTACCAGCGTCATCTCTCCTACGTATACACGCCGGTGCGGTACGCCCACGATCTCATGCCGCAGTATCTGCGGCAGGCGCCCGCGCTGCTCCGACCCTGGCTGCGCGGTGCGCTGCGCGATCTGGCGACCTGGGACGTCAGCACCGCGCCCCGAGTGACCCGCTACGCGGCCATCTCGCACGCGGTGGCTGAACGGATCTGGACAACCTACCGACGCCGCGCCACCGTGCTCCACCCGCCGGTGGACGTCGACCGCATTCCCTGCGCGGAGGGCGCGCGAGGCGACTATTACGTCGCGCTTTCGCGCCTGGTCGAGAACAAGCGCATCGACATCGCGGTAGAGGCCGCCGTGCGAGCCGGCCGTCGGCTCGTGGTCATCGGAGACGGGCCCGAGCGGCTCACCCTCGAGCGACTTGCGTCCCGGCTCGGCGGAACGGCGCTGGTCGACTTCGTCGGCCGGGTTCCGGACGCGGAGAAGTACCGGCTCCTGGGAGGTGCCCGAGCCCTGCTCTTTCCGGGAGAGGAGGATTTCGGAATCGTCGGCGTCGAGGCACTGGCCGCGGGCACGCCGGTGGTGGCCTTCGGCCGGGCCGGCATGCTGGACGTCCTCGACGCCAAAGCGGGACCGGTGCTCGGAGGGCCGCCCCGGGTCGAGCCAGCCGGTGTCGCATTCGGCCGGCAGAGTGCCGAGGACCTCGCTGCCGCCATGGTGGTTCTCGAGCGCATCGACATGCCGCCGGCTGCGGAGCTCCGGGCCCATGCGCTGCGGTTCGCGACGCCGGTGTTCCGGCGCGGCTTGCTACGACTGGCCGAGCGCACGATGCGCCGGCCATGAAGGCGACCGGTCCACTCGGACGATTGCTGCTGACGCCGGTTCGAGTCGTGGGGGCGCTGCGGTATTACACGCCGGCTGTCGGTCGCATTTTCTCTTGGGCGGGGCGCTCGCGAGAAACCAGCAGCTACACCTACGAGTACACCGATCGGAACCGGCTCTTTCTCGAGCACCTGTTGGTCGCCGTCACTGGGCAATCACTCGCCGTGCTGAGAGGCTACCTGGCGGAACCGGGCAGCGACGCGGGCCTGCGCGATGGTCTCGTCGCGTGCCGGGAGCGAAGTCCTATCCGACATGTCACCGATCGCGACCTTCGGCTCGGACGGCAACTCATATGGTACGCCCTCACCCGGGCACTGCGGCCGCGAAGAGTCGTCGAGGCTGGGGTCGGCTTCGGGCTCTCCGCGGCGCTCGTGGGGCAAGCCCTCCTTCGCAATGTGCGCGAGGGATCGCCCGGCGAGTACATCGGTATCGACACCGACCCGGAGGCCGGGGTCCTGGTCGGGGCGGAGCAGCGCCAAGTCGTGACGATCCTGCATGGCGATTCCGTCGCGACGCTGTCCGGGCTCGCGGGGCCGGTGGATCTGTTCATCACCGACAGCCACGTTTCGGGAGACTTCGAATACGCCGAGTGTGCGGCGATCGCGCCGCGACTCAGTGCGCATGCGGTGATGGCGACGACGGTCTCATCCTCGTTACCGCGATTCGCGGAGGACACCGGGCGGCATTTCCTCGCGTTCAAGGAGGAGCCCCGGGCGCACTGGTACCCAGGTGCGTGGATCGGCTTCGCGTTCTCCCCCGGGCCGAAAGAGTAGATGTTGCTTTGGCCGGACCGGCTGCCTCGCGCTCTTACCCGCTTGATGCTTCGCGCGGGGGTCCCGCTCGGGGCGTGGATGGCCGAGGCGGGCGCGCGGCGACGTGGGGCGGCACCCCGACCGCTCGTGCTGCTTCGGGTGGATGACTATCCGCACTGGTCCGTCGGCATCGATCGGTTCTGGGCCTTTCATGAGCGACTGTCAGGTCATCGGGTGTCGTACCTGCTGGCCGTGACGCCGTTTCTGGCGAAGGATCCCGCCGTCGCCGATTCCGAGCCGCGCCCGCTGGTGGCGGACGAGTGGTCTCGTCTCGCCGAGTCCGTCGCACGGGGCGAGCTCGAGATCGCGCTGCACGGAATCACTCATCGCACGCGGGGCGGGCGTTTGGCGTCCGAATTCGACGGCATGCCCGTGCAGGAGGCACGCCAGGGCCTTGCCCAAGGCTGGGGAGCCCTGGCGGCGCGCGGATGCCGGCCCATCGCGTTCGTGCCTCCGTTCAACCGCTTTCCGCCCTCGTTGTGGCACGCCCTGCCGTCGGAGTGCGGCGTACTCTGCCTTGGGCCGGAGAGCCTTCGGGACGTTCCACCGCTGCCCACGCCGGCTTGGAGCGACGACCGGTGCGTGGTCATGTCGCTGCCGCCGTTCTATGGCCGCGCGCGCACCATCCTCGCCGCCCTGCGCCGCGGTCGCTGGCTCGAGCGCGCGGGTGTCGTGCTGCCGATCACATTGCACTGGACGTGGGAAATGGACGACCCCTCCGCGGCCGATGAACTCATCGCAACCTTGGCTCCGTTCGTCGTACGGTGGACCGCGGCCAATCAGCGGGAGTCAGGACGGCTTTCCGATGACCAATGAGCGGGTCTATGCGGATATCTGGCAGCGGAAGCTCGCGACGCCGGAGGGCGCCCAGCCGGTCGATCGCTGGGTCGTGACGGCCCGCGCGTTTGCACCGGCGGAGCGACTGCTGGACGTGGGCTGCGGGAGTGGCGGGGCCACGATCAGCGTCCGGAACAAGGCGAAGCGCATCGTCGGTACCGACGTCGCGGTGCAGGCCTGTCGCGCGGCTCGGGGCCTCGGCTTGGAGGCCGTGGTCTCGTCGCTGGACGGCGCATCGCTTCCCTTCGCCGACGGCAGCTTCGACGCCGTGACCTGCCTCGATGTCATCGAGCATCTGCTGGATCCCGCGCATGTGATGCGGGAGATCGCGCGGGTGCTTCGGCCGGGCGGGCTGGGATACGTCAGCACGGTCAACATGCGGTATCTCAAGTTCGTCTGGGAGCTCGCGGTGAGCGGTCGATTCCCGCGCACATCCAATGATGCCGAAGCGTACGATGGGGGCCATCTGCACTATTTCACCGCCGCCAACCTGCAGGACCTCGGACGGGACGCCGGCCTTCGCGCCGTGCGGCACATCGGCGTGGTGCCCTCGTCGCGGCTCCGGTGGCTCCAGCCGTTGCAGCGCTGGTGGCCGGTGCGCGACTTCCTGGCGGCCGGATTCCTGATTGTCTTCGAGAAGCCTGCGCGGGCGTGATCCTGGGCTCGGGGCGTACTGAACTGCACCGGCCGATCAGGCAGAGCGCGGGGTGTGTCGTGCACCCACGACGTCGAGCACGGCGGCGATACTCCGGCGTGCGGTGTCGGCCAAATCATAGTGGCGCTGGGTCAGATCGCGGGCCCGATAGCCCAGTGCGGGCTCGGCCGTGTCCGTGAGCATGCTGCGCGCCTTCGAGGTCCAGTCGTCAATCCTATCGCTCGGCACCAGCCAGGCCGGTTCCTCGCGGAAGACGTCGAGATCCCGAACGGAAGAGCTGTTGGTCGCGAACACCGGTGTTCCGCAAGCCAGTGACTCCAGTATGGCGAACGGCACGCCCTCCGCGAGCCGGGAGGAGAACAGCTGACAAGACGCGGCCCGGTGAATCGTGACGACCTGATCGGCGGTGGCGTCCGCAAAGATCGCGATCCGAGCGCGGGACCGAGTCCGCGCCGCATCGATCCGTGCGAGCGTCTCATCCCGGGGGCGCGCCACCGCCACGGCGAGCTGGACCGGCTGTCCCTCGAGGGCGAGCCGCTCCACGACGGCGAGGGCGAGGTCCAAGCGTTTTCCGCTCACGTCGCGCCCCACCCACGACAGCACGGGCACCTCCGGGTCCAGTCCCAGGCTCGCCCGGTCGGCTCGGCGATCGGTCGTGGGTCGGAAGCGCGCCAAATCGACGCCGAGGTGAATGACGCAAATCGGCGCTTCAGAACCCGCCGCTTCGACCCGAGCGCTTGCGGCGATGCGGTCGGTCGGTGCGATCATGAGATCGACGGTTCGTGCCAATCGGTGTGGATGCCGCCAATAGTCACGCAGCGCGCCTGCCACGCTTGCCAGATCCCGCAGTCGCCGCGGGGGCAGCAGTTGCCGAAAGTTGAGGAGCGTCGTGCCGTGCCGGAACATCACGATCGGCGGCCGGCTCGGGACGCGTCGCAACTCATCGATCACAGCCCAGGCGGCCCCGTCTTCGCTCACGATGACGTCCCATGCGCCCGGTTGATCCCGGACGATCCGTCGCGATCCGCGCCACCAAGCTCGGGAATAGCGGCCCGGCTTGGTTGCGGCCACCGTGAGGCAATGCAGGCCCGGCCGGGACGGCAGCGCGCCCCCGCTCGTCGTGAGCAGCGTGACGTCGACGCCGGCGCCCCCGAGCCACTCCAAGAGCAAGCTCAAATGGCGCTGCATGCCGCCCGGCCCGTGCGCTTCCGTCACTCTGGACAGCACCAACGCGCGCACTACCGCCTCACCGACGAGGCGACGGGTTCGCGCTACGCTGGACGGCCGAGACGTCCCTTGTCACGTAGACAAGACGCGGCACGGCACGGCCCCGCGTTGCACGGCCCGGCGTTGCGGAGAAACGCGATGGATCAGGATGGATTTGGGCACAAGGTCAAACGGAGGTCGCGTAGTTCGGGGTTGCATCAGCTCGTTGTGCCGATACCGAGATGGAAACGTCGCCGACGCGTACCCCGGCGTCAAGCTCTCGCGTGTGCGATGACCAAGCTCTTGCGCGCGCGATGACGATGATGGGACATTTAGTCGCAGCTTGTGCGTCTCCGCCGCTGGTCGGTGACAAATTGGCCGGCGTTCTCCTACAACCGGCTCCAATCGGGATAGCCTTGAATCTTTGCTATGACGCTCAAGCTGACGATCCACGCACGCCCGGCGCGGCTCCACGGATGATATTTGACCGAGTGGCGCGGCGTGTTGGGGATGGACGCTGAACGGGATGCGTCTGGCGATCTTCTGCAACGACTATTGGCCCACCATCGGAGGAGTGCAGACGGCCGTGCGCGGTCTCGCCGCTGGGCTTGGGGCGCGAGGCCATCGGGTGCTCATTCTGACCCGCCAGCCCGGTCGAGCCCCAGTCGAAGAAATGGTCGACGACGCGTTGGTGCACCGGTTCGAGTGGAACCTCGCTCCGGTCGCCAGCTTTCTGCCCCGGGCGCTCAAGGCCAGGCGCAGCGTGCGCGAGGTGGTGCGCGCCTGGGGGGCGGACGCGATGTACGCGCACTTCGTGAGCGTGCACGCCTTATTCGCCTGGGACTGCGCGCGGCTCGCGCACGTTCCGCTGGTCCTGTCATTTCGAGGCAACGACGTCATGCGCATCGCGCCGCGCAGCATGGTGACACGCCGGACCTACGCCGCGTTGACGGCGGCCGCGGACGCCAACCTCTTCTGCTCTCCCTGGCTCATGCGGCAGGCGACGGGCGCGTCCTGGTTTCGCGGGCGGAC
>JBGPVE010000018.1:0-22139 GCA_041491545.1 Gemmatimonadota bacterium
CTCCCCCGCGTCCTCGGCGTCCGCGCCCTCACCGCCAGCACCGTCAACTGCATCGTCGGCGTCGGGATCTTCGTGCTGCCCGGCATCGCGGCCCGCGAGCTGGGCCCCGCCGCGATCGTCGCCTACCTCATCGCCGGCGCGGCGGTCTCACTCGTGGTGCTCTGCTTCGCCGAAGCGGGGAGCCGAGTCTCCAGCACCGGCGGCCTCTACGCCTACGTACGGACGGCGTTCGGTCTCTACGCCGGCTGCCTCGCGGGCGCGCTGCTCTGGTTCGCCGCGGGGGCGGTAGCCGCTGCAGGGGTCGCCAACATCCTCATGGATGCCTTGAGCGAGGTCATACCGGCGCTGAGTGGCGGCCCGCCACGAGCGATCGTGCTTATCGCGCTCTACGCGGCGCTCGCGGCGCTCAACATCCGCGGCGTGCGCATCGGTGCCCGCATGGTCGAGGGCGTGACCATCGCCAAGCTCGCCCCGCTCCTGCTCCTCGCGGTCGTGGGATTGTTCGCGATTCACCCGAGCAATCTCGGCTGGCACACCATGCCGAGCGGCGGCCAGCTGGGCCGCACGTCGCTGCTCCTCGTCTTCGCGTTCGCCGGCACCGAGGTGGCGCTGACACCGAGCGGCGAGGTGCGCGATCCCGCCCACACCGTTCCACGCGCTGTGCTGCTCGGCCTCGGCGTAGTGGTGTTGCTCTATCTGGCGTTGCAGATCGTCGCGCAGGGAGTGCTCGGCGATCGCCTGCCACAGGCCGCGAACGCGCCCCTCGCCGAAGCGGCGGCACAGGTGCTCGGGCGCTCGGGCCGGGTGCTCGTGCTCGCGGGCGCCGCCATCTCGGCATTCGGCTACCTCACCGGCGATGTCCTCGCCACGCCGCGCTCGCTCTACGCGCTTGCCAAAGACGGGCTGGCGCCGGCGTGGCTCGGACTAGTGCATCAGCGTTACCGCACGCCGGCCGTCGCGATCGTGGTGCACGCGGCCGCGACCTGCGCCTTCGCGCTCACCGGCACCTTCCGGACTCTGGCGTTCCTCTCCAACCTGGGAGCGCTGTTGCTCTATCTCGGCTGTTGCCTGGCGGTGCTGCAACTGCGGCGGAAGAACGTGGCGACCGAGGGAACGCCGTTTCGGGTGCCAGGCGGACCGGTCGTGCCGCTCCTCGCATCGCTGCTCATCCTCTGGCTCATGCTGAGCGGCACCGCCACCGAGTTTGCCGGCGTCGGGGCGATGCTCGTGGTGGCCAGTGTCGGGTTCGTCGTGGCGCAGGCTCAGCGGCGGTAACACACCCCTGTACATGCCCTGCGGCCGCGGGCACTTTATAGCCCATGCGAACGATCATCGAGCCGTTCAAGATCAAGTCCGTCGAGCCGATTCGGATGACCACGCGGGACGAACGCGAGGCCTACCTCCAGAAGGCGGCCTACAACGTCTTCCTGCTCCGGGCGGAGGACGTGCTGATCGACCTGCTCACGGACAGCGGCACGGCCGCCATGAGCGCCGAACAGTGGGCCGCGATGATGCGGGGAGATGAGGCTTACGCCGGAAGCCGCTCCTGGTACCGCTTCGAGCAGGCGGTGCACGACATCTTCGGCTTTGTCCACGTCCTCCCAACCCATCAGGGCCGAGCCGCCGAGCGGATTCTCTTCTCGGTGCTCTGCAAGGGGGGGGATGTCGTTCCCAACAACACCCACTTCGACACCACGCGGGCCAACGTCGAGTCCACCGGCGCGGAGGCGGTCGACCTCGTGATCGCGGAAGGTCGCATTCCGTCGTCGCGGCATCCGTTCAAGGGCAACATGGACGTGAGCCGTCTTCGCGAGCTGATCGCGCGGGTGGGCCGGGAGCGGATCCCGTTGTGCATGCTCACGGTGACCAACAACTCGGGCGGTGGTCAGCCGGTCTCGATGGAGAACGTTCGCGCCGTCTCGGCGGTCTGCCGGGAGCACGGCATCCCGCTCTACATCGACGCCTGCCGCTTCGCGGAGAATTCCTACTTCATCAAGCTACGGGAGCCTGGATACGCCAACCGCGCACCGATCGAGATCGCCCGCGAGCTGTTCTCTTACGCCGACGGGTGCACCATGTCGGCCAAGAAGGACGGGATGGCGAACATCGGCGGCTTCCTGGCCACCAACGACGCACGCCTGGCGCGGCAGGAGCGCGACCTCCTGATCCTCACCGAGGGTTTCCCGACCTACGGAGGGCTGGCCGGGCGGGATCTCGACGCCATCGCGGTCGGCCTGCACGAGGCGTTGGACGAGGACTACCTGCTGTACCGGATCACCTCGACGACGTATTTAGGCGAGCACCTCTCCCAGGCCGGCGTCCCGATCGTGCAGCCGCCGGGAGGGCACGCGATCTACATCGATGCCGCGGCCTTTTTCCCCACTATTCCGCCGCTGGAGCTACCGGGCCAGGCGCTGGTGGTCGAGCTGTATCGCGAGGCGGGGATCCGCGCCGTCGAGATCGGCACGGTGATGTTCGGGAAGCGCGACCCGGCGAGCGGCGCCGAGATTCCGGCGCCGATGGAGTTGGTGCGGCTGGCCATCCCGCGCCGGGTCTACACCCAGAGTCACATCGACTACGTCGTCGAAGCGATCCTGAACATATGGGAGCGGCGCGAGACAGTGGCGGGTTACCGGTTTACCGAGCAGGCCGCCGTGCTCCGCCACTTTACGGCCAGGTTCGAGCCGCTGCCGCCTAGACTCCGTACTTCTTCGCCAGCTTCTCCGCCGCCGCCAGGTGGCCTTGGAACGCCGGCGCCACCTCCGCCACAAAGGTCTTCAGCTCTGCATTCTTGATGGCGGGGGGCAGGGTACGCCACCTCGTGCTGCAGATAGGCCGGCCCAAGTGCCGTTTCGAGATCGACGCGCCGGCTCAGCCCGTGGCGACCCGGTAGGACTCCTGGCGGACCGGCTGAAAGCCGCGCTTCAGGTAGTTGGGGAGCGCGCCGGCGTGATCCAGCGTGCAGGTATGGAGCCACACGCGGGTCGGCTGGTGACGCCAGGCCGCTTCGATCGCCTGGGTGAGCAGATAGCCACCGAACCCGCGGCCGATGTACTCCCGCATGAGGCCGAAGTAGGCAATCTCGATTGAGCCATCGGCTGAGCCATCGGCGTGAGACCGCAGCTCGAAGTACCCGCCAGGCGCGCCATCCACATAGAGCACGTACAGCGTCACGTCACCGGCGTCGAGGTACGCCCGCACCTGCTCGTCGGTCCAGCTCAGTCGGTCGGTCCACTGATAGTCGCGGCCCACCTCCGCGTAGAGATAGCGAAAGAACGCAGTGGGACAGAAGCCGAGTTGGTCGATCCGCGGCGCTGGGATGGGCGTGGCGGCCGGGACCAAGTGTTCCCTGGTCGCCATCTCGAGGTACGTCCGGGTAACGTCGATGGTGGGCATGGAGCAAAGATATGCGGAGAGGGCGCCGAGAGAACTCCGCCTGGCCCGAGCCGTGGAGTCTGCGACGCCCTCTCTGCGAACCGACCCTCACGCTCTGGGCCGGCGCAGCGAATTCCCTGGTTACATCGAGTCGTGCTTCGTCTGCGTCGAGCTGTCGGGGGCGGCGCGATGAATCATCGCGCTATCTCCCGGAGTCCTGAGCGTGTCCCGCACCGCCGGGGTGCGCGTCGTCGTGGTGTCGGTGTGCATGCGAGTCGTGTCGGTGGCGGCCTGGCCGGCCGAAGGCTGGTAGACGTCGGTCTTGGTGGTGTCGGCCGTCTTTATCGCACGGTCAGGGGAGGGGGTCTTGGGGCTGACCTCTCCGGTATCACTCTCGCTCTGACGGGAGCAGGCCGCCGACGCGATCAAGGCGGCCGCAAGCAACATTTTCCGCATGGCGGGTGTCCTCAGCTTGGGGATCCAACTAGTCCGACGGATACAACTCCCCCCAACCTACGTCCTTCACCGCGCCACCACTAGGTCCTAGATCACAATGCGAGGATAAGCCGGAAGCCGGCCCCGAGGTCATTCCGCAAGCTCGGGAAGGTCCCTAAACAGCTCCAGCGCCTGAGGATTGGCCAATGCGCTGCGGTTCACGACCGGCCGAGCGTGGATCACATCGCGCACCGCGAGCTCGGTGATCTTGCCGCTGATCGTCCGCGGAATGTCGGCCACCTGGACGATCTTCTTGGGTACATGATGGGGGCTCGCGTGCTGCCGAATCCGCCGCCGCACCCGCTCCCTGATAGCCTCATCGAGCCGAAGGCCATCCCTGAGTCGCACGAAGAGCACCACCCGCACATCGCC
Organism: Gemmatimonadota bacterium; assembly: GCA_041491545.1. GTDB lineage: Bacteria > Gemmatimonadota > Gemmatimonadetes > Gemmatimonadales > GWC2-71-9 > DASQPE01. The sequence goes on from JBGPVE010000018.1 coordinate 4,243, forward strand.
GTCCCACTCCTGCCCGACCACCAGACTCTCGACGATTTCCGGCAGCTGCTCCACCTGGCGGTAGATCTCCGCGGTGCCGATCCGCACGCCGCCGGGATTGAGCGTGGCGTCGCTCCGGCCGTAGATCACGAGTCCGTCGTGCTCGGTCAGCTCCGCCCAATCGCCGTGGCGCCAGACCCCCGGAAAGACGTCGAAGTAGGCGGAGCGATACTTCTGTCCATCGGGATCATTCAAGAAGGCGACCGGCATGCTGGGAAACGGCCGCGTGCAGACCAGCTCCCCCGGCGTGCCACGGATCGGATTGCCCTTGGGATCGTAGATATCGACCGCCATCCCCAGGCCGCGGGTCTGCAGCTCGCCACGCCACACCGGCGCGATGGGGTTGCCCAAGGCAAAGCAGGAGACGATGTCGGTGCCGCCGCTGATGCTCGCGAGGTGGACGTCGCGCTTCACCTTGCTGTAGACATAGTCGTAGCTGTGCTCCGCCAACGGGCTCCCGGTCGAGAGGATGGTGCGTAAGGCGGAAAGATTGTGGCTCCGTCCCGGCTCGAGTCCCGCTTTCTCGGCCAGGGAGAGGTACTTGGCGCTCGTGCCGAAGACGGTGACGCCTTCGGCCTCCGCCATCCGCCACAGGAGGTCCGGCTCCGACGGGAACGCGGCCCCGTCATACAGCACCACGGTGGCCCCGACCGCGAGGCTCGAGACCAGCCAGTTCCACATCATCCAGCCGCAGGTGGTGAAGTAGAAGATCCGATCGCTCGGCGTGAGGTCGGTGTGCAGCACCAACTCCTTCAAGTGCTGGAGCAGCGTGCCGCCCGCGCCGTGGACCATGCACTTGGGCAGCCCGGGGGTGCCGGACGAATACATGATGTAGAGCGGATGGTCGAACGGGAGCCGAGTGAACCTCGGCTCGCCGCCTTCCTGCACGAACTCGCGCCACAAGGCGGCCCGCGGCAGCGATCCGAGGTCGGGGCGCTCGGAGACATACGGGATCACGACCACCCGGCCGATGCCCGGTATCCGCTCGCACACCTCGCGTACCCGGGCGAGCGAATCGATGGTCTTGCCGGCGTAGTGATACCCATCGGCGGCGACCAGCACCTTGGGCTCGATTTGGCCGAACCGGTCGAACACGCCGGTGGCCCCGAAGTCCGGGGAGCACGACGACCAGACGGCGCCTAGGCTGGCCGCGCCCAACATGGCGATGATGGTCTCGGGCAAGTTGGGCAAGAACCCCGCGACTCGATCCCCCGCCCCGACCCCGGCACTCGCGAGACCCGCCGCGAACCCGGCCACCTCGCGGGCCAGCTCCCTGAAGCTGAGCGAGCGGCGACGGCCTAACTCATTCCAAAATACGATCGCCGTGCGGTCGTCCCGGTGGCGCAGCAGGTTCTCGGCAACGTTGAGCTGGGCGCCGGGGAACCAGCGGGGGCCGCGCACGGGATCCGGCGGCGCCATCCGATCCAGCCCCACGACCACGTCGTCCCACGGGAGCCCGGTCTGCGTCCGCGACGCCACGACGTCGCAGAACTCCCACACCAGCGGCCAGAACGCCTCCGGGTGCTCCACCGACCAGCGATAGAGTGACGGATAGTCGTCCGCGGGGATAGTCCGGCGTTGGGCCAACGCGAGGAATCGGGTGAGGTTGGCGCGCGCGACGCGTTCAAGCGACGGCGTCCACACGGGATCGGTCATCGCAAAGCGGCGGGGCTCGCTGGCGAATCGCCAGGTGCGAGGAGGATGTGGCGCGCCCGCCCGCGAGGAGATCCCCGGTCCCACGAGAGACTTAGCGTAGCGGACCACGGCTGGCACATGGAGTGCATGTCGCCGGGCTCGGCGGCCCTTCGTCCAGTGACTTCCGACGCACCCACCGACCGGTTCCTCAGCGGCCGGCTGCGCCGGTGCGCCGGAAGGAGGGTCGCGCCATTTCCCCCGTCGGTGGCTATGATGTCGGCGGGTTGAACGCCGCGTGCTGCTGATCGATCCAGGACTTGTGGTAGTTCGGATCCTCGATCGGCAGCGCCGCGGCCGCAACCTTGAGCGGGCGGAAGCTGTCCATCATCACCGCCAGCTCGTTGGTGTACTTCTGCCCGATGCTCGCCTCGGCGCGCCCCGGGTGGGGGCCGTGGGGCAGGCCGTCCGGGTGATGGGTGATGCTGCCGAACTCGATACCCTTGCGGCTCATGAATTCGCTGGAGGCATAGTAGAGCACCTCGTCGGAGTCGACGTTGCTGTGGTTGTAGGGCGCCGGCACCGCGTTCGGATCGAAGTCGTATGGCCGCGGGCAGAAGCTGCAGATCACGAAGCCATCGCCCTGGAAGGTCTGGTGCACCGGGGGGGGCTGGTGGATACGCCCCACGATCGGCTCGAAATCATTGATGTTGAACGCCCAGGGATAGAAGTATCCGTCCCACCCAACGACGTCGAGCGGATGGTGATCGAGCACCAGCTCGTTGATCCCATCGTACTGCTTGACCAGCAGCGGGAAGTCGCCCATCTCGTCGTGCGTTCTCAGCTCGGTCGGCCGCCGAATGTCGCGCTCGCTGTAGGGCGCGCCTTCGATGAGCTGGCCAACCTCGTTCCGGTAGCGCTTGGGCCAACGCACGTGGCCCCGGCTCTCGAACACGACGAGCTTGGGCCGCTCCGCGCTCAGCTCGAAGCGATAGCGATGCAGGATGCCGCGGTGAATGATGAGGTAGTCGCCCTCGCCGAAGGGCAGATCGCCGAAGACGCTCTCCAGCACGCCCTTGCCCTTGCTCACATAGACGCACTCGTCGCCCTGGCCGTTGCGATAGAAGTGCGCGTCGTTCTCGTCCGGCTCGACATAGAGCATCGCAATGTCCTGATTGAACAGGAGCGGGATGCGGTCGAGCGTCGGGCTCCCCCCTTTTCGAGCGAGCGCGGTGCGGAAGTGGCGGTGGCGAAGCGCCGAATCGGGGTCGGCCTCGTACTTGATCTCCTTGATTCGCCGCACCGACTTGACCGTGGTCGGGGGATGGATGTGGTAGAGCAGCGACGAAGTGCCCACGAATCCCTCGTGCCCCATCAGCTCCTCGGCGTGAATTCCGCCATTGGGCTTCCGGAACACGGTGTGCCGCTTTCTCGGAATCTGGCCCAGCGTATGATAGATCGGCATTATAGGTTGCCTCGCAACGCCTGCTCCCGCTCGATCGCCTCGAACAGTGCCTTGAAGTTGCCCGCGCCGAAGCTCTTGGCGCCTTTGCGTTGGATGACCTCGTAGAAGAGCGTCGGCCGATCCTCGACCGGCTTGGTGAAGATCTGAAGCAGGTAGCCCTCGTCGTCGCGGTCGACCAGGATGCCGAGATCGCGAAGCGACGAAAGCCCCTCATCGATCTTTCCGACTCGGGCGAGGACGTCGTCGTAGTAGGTTGCCGGGACCCGGAGGAATTCGACCCCACGCTCGCGGAGCGCGGTTACCGTGGCGATGATATCGTCGGTCGCGATCGCGATGTGCTGCACGCCCGGCCCGCCGTAAAACTCGAGATACTCGTCGATCTGCGACTTGCGCCGACCCTCGGCCGGCTCGTTCAAAGGGAACTTGATCCGCCCGTTGCCGTTGGCCACCACCTTGGACATGAGGGCGGAGTACTCGGTGGCAATGGTCTTATCGTCGAAGGAAATGAGGTTGTAGAAGCCGAGCACGTCCTGGTAGAACTTGACCCAGCGATTCATCGCCCCCAGCTGAACGTTGCCGACGCAGTGGTCGACGTATTGGAGACCGACCGCCGGCGGGTTGAACCGCGACTCGATGGCGACGAAGCCTGGCATGAATGGCCCGCGGTAGTTGCTCCGCTCGACCAGCGAGTGAATCGTGTCGCCGTAGGTCTGGATGGCGGCGGTCACCACCTCACCCTGGTCGTCCTTCAGCACCGTCGGCTCCTGCACCGACTGGGCCCCCCGCTCGACCGCTTTCCGGTGCGCTTCTCGCGTGTCGTCGACCCACAGCGCGATGTCCCGCACTCCGTCGCCGTGCCGGTGGACGTGATCGGCCACCGGATGATCGGGCCGAAGAGCGGTCGTGAGCACGAGCCGGACCTTGCCCTGCGCGAGGACGTAGCTGGCCCGATCGCGGGTGCCGTTCTCCGGCCCGCGGTAGGCCAGGAGCTGGTAGCCGAAGGCGGCCCGATAGTAGAGGGCCGCCTGCTTCGCGTTACCGACGTAGAACTCGATATAGTCGGTGCCGTTGATAGGAAAGGTGTCGGCCACAGGTACCACGGCCGTGAGGGTGTCCGTCTGCATGGAAGCTCCGTGGCTGAACGACATGCCGTAAAGTTAGCCCACCGCCCCGCCGCGATCCATCTCCGGCCGCTCGGGCAGACCGTCGCGACCAACGTGCAAGTCCCCCCGATCGGCGCATCTCCCACCGTCGCCGAACCCGGGAGATCCCGATGCATGCCGCCGCTGCTGCAACTTCTGTCGTCATTTCCGCGCTCTTCGCCGTTCCCGCGCTCGCCCAAGGCTGGATCGAGTCCGATCGCCCACCTGACCACCCCCTGACGGGCGGGGGCGTCACCCGCGTCGCGTCCAACGTGCAGATCACGGTCGACGGGCACATGGCCCGGGTGGAGATCGAGGAGCGCTTCCGCAACGATGGCCCAACGGTGGCCGAGGGATCGTATTTCTACCCGCTGCCGGGAGAAGCCGTGTTCCAGAACTTCTCACTCTGGATCGGCGAGCAGGAAATCCGTGGCGAGATGCTCTCCGCCGACCAAGCGCGCGGCGTGTACGAGGACATCGTGCGGCGGCGGAAGGATCCCGCGCTGCTCACCCTGGCTCGGCACGGGCTGGTCCGCGCGCGCGTCTTCCCGATCGAGCCGGGCGCCACCCGCAAGGTGGTGCTCCGCTACACCCAACTTCTTGCGCGCGCCGGCGACGTGCTTCGTCTGCGGTACGCCATGGGAGATCGCGGCGGAGCGGGGTCCATGAGCTTCCGCCTCGACGTCGCCCATGCGGACCAGTACGGCACACCCTATTCCCCGACCCACCGGCTGGAGACCCACCGCACCGGCGATCGCGTCACGATCACCCTGCCGCCCGACGCAAGCGGCGACGTCGAGCTGCTGCTCCCGTTGCAGCACGGGTTCGTGGGTACAACCTTGCTCACCCACGCGCCCCTCGGAGAGGACGGGTACTTCATGTTGCTCGTCGCCCCGCCGGCCGAAGAGACCGGTGCGGCGATGCCGCGCGACGTGACGCTCGTGGTCGACATATCCGGGTCGATGTCCGGTCCCAAGCTCGAGCAGGCCAAGGCGGCGCTGCGGCAGACCTTGAGCACGTTGGCGCCGGCCGACCGGTTTCGGCTCATCGCGTTCGCGTCCTCCGTGCGCGAATTCCGTCCGGGTCTCACGTCCGCCACACGGGAGTCGCTCGCCGACGCGAACCGTTTTCTCGACGGCCTCAGCGCGGACGGCGGCACCAACATCGCCGGAGCGCTCGACGCGGCGCTGGATGGGCAGCATACGGAAGGGCGGCTGCCGGTCGTGGTGTTCCTCACCGACGGCCTCCCATCGGTCGGGGAGCAGTTGCCCGATCGTATCGCCGAGCGGGCCGCGAGCCGGTTGGCGGGCGCCCGTATCTTCACGGTGGGCATCGGCCACGACGTCAATACCTATCTGCTCGATCGACTGGCGCTCGAGGGACACGGCAGCGTGGAATACGTGGCCCCGGATGCGAGCGTCGAAATGGCGGTCGGTGCGATCGCGGCCAAGATCCGGCATCCGGCGCTGGTGAACCTGCGAATCGGGGACTCGCCGGTGACAGTGGCGGACGCATCGCCCGCCCAACTGCCCGATCTATTCTATGGGGAGGAGCTGGTCGTCCTGGGCCGCTATCGCGGCCACGGCACCGGGGACGTCGTCGTCACCGGGGAGCGCAACGGCCGGCGCGAGCGGTTTGCCGTGCACGCCGACTTTCCGACCTCGTCCTCGGACAACGATTTCATCCCCCGACTTTGGGCCTCGCGCCGAGTGGGGGACCTGACCCGACAGATCCGGCTTGAGGGCGGGAATGCCGCCCTGATCGCTCAGGTGCGCGACCTGGGCCTCCGCTACGGCATCCTGACGGAGTACACCTCTTACCTAGTACAGGAACCCACGCCACTGGCGGGCCCGGTGCCAGTGACCCGGCTGATGCCGGCGGCCGCCCCGGCAACGGGGCAGACGGGGCAGGCCGCATTCGAAGACGCGCGAGCGAGCGCTAAGCTATCTTCCACCAATAGCTTGGATGCGGCGGACGCCGCGTCATCCACCCGCCTGGCCGAGCTTCGAGGCCGGGACGACCGGGGCCCGGCATCTCGGGCGGTGGCGGGCCGGTTGTTCTTGAAGCGGGGGGAGATATGGACGGATGCGGCCCACTACGATAGCCTGAAGGTCACGGCGGTCGCTCCGTTCTCCGATGCCTACTTCGCCCTGATCCGGGCACTTCCCGAGATCGCCCCTTGGCTCAAGGTGGGCGATGAGGTGTTAATTGCCGGTCGCCGGGTAAGCATCCGGATCGCGCCATCGGGGATCAGCACTTGGCGGGCGGGACAGTTGGACCAGCTCACGCGGGACTTCCGAGGAGTCTGACGGTGACCGGTGCCACTGCATGACGGATGATGTGGGTCGTTTGTTCGAGCAATATCACGCCGCGCTGGTCCGGATGTTGTACCGCCGGACCGGCGACCACGACCGGGCGGAGGATCTGGCGCAGGAGACCTTCGCCCGTGCGGTCGCGGCGCCGCCACACAACCCGCGCCCGTGGTTGTTCGCCGTAGCGCTCAACTTGGTGCGGGAGGATGGCCGCCGGACCGTGCGCCAGGGCCGGCGGCTGCAGTTGCTCAAGGCGGAGTTGGACTCCCCCGCCCCGGGGGCCGACGATGCGTTGGAGCGGGCGGATCTGACCGCGCGGGTTCGCGCCGCGCTCGATCAACTCAACGAGCGCGACCGCGAAGCGCTCCTCCTCAAGGCCGAGGGGTTCAACTACGAGGAGATCGCCGAGACGCTCGGCCTCGCGAAGGGCGCCATCGGAACGACGCTCGCGCGCGCACGGCGCCGACTGGTCGAGGCTTATCACGATACGGAAGGTCAGGCGAAGCATGCCGCACGTTGATGAGGGAACGCTGCACGCGCTCTTGGACGGGGAGCTCGAGACATCCGAGGTCCACCGGATCCAGACGCACTTCGCAACGTGTCCCGCCTGCGCGGCTCGTTTGGACGAAGCAAAGCATCTTCTTGCGGAGACCGAGCGCCTGGTGACCGCGCTGGAGGCGCCGGTGGATGCGAGCCGGGAGGAGGAGCTGGTCTCCACCGGTGCGGCGGCTGGAGTCCCGGCGAGCGGCCCGCGGCCGGCAGCGGCGCCGCCCCCACCGCCACCGGGGGAGGGCGGACTCGAGACCGATCCGTTCGTGCTCATTCCCGACAACCCGGGCGTGGTGGAGCAGCGCCGCCGCCGGGCTCGAATCGTGGCCTGGGCCGCCGGGTTCATCGTCATCGTCGGCGCCAGCCTGTACGGCCTCAGGACGCAAACCGGAGTCGGGCGGTCAAAGCAGGAGCAACAACTTCGCCTGAGACCGGAGGATTTTACCGCGGCGCCGCCGCCGCAGCCGGCCGCGCCGCAGCGCACCGTGCCGAACTCGGCGGACAGCCTGACGCTTGCCACATTGCGGGAGTCCGCGCCGGCTCCCGCGCCCACCGCGGCGGCGCCCGCAGCGCCCGAGTCGAAGCGGGACGACAAGACGCCCGCCGGACCGGCCACGACCGGGCGCGAGCGAGCGGCCGGCCAGGTGAGCTTGACGGACGCTCGAGCCGATACATCCGAGGACCGCTCCACCCTCGCGGCTCGGGCAGCCAAGGCAACGGCCGATCTGGACCGCCAGAAGATCCGAGACAAAGCCGCTGCGGCCACGGCGGCCCTCGATGCCGCGAAGCGGCGCGACGCCGAGGCCGCTCAGCTCGCCGCCGCCCGCACTCGGGCCGCCGCGCCAGCGGCCGAACCGACCGTGGCGGCGAATGCGACCGGACAGGCCCCGACACCGGCGGCGCCCGCGCCCGCGCCCGCACCGGCGCCGGTCCCGCCAAGCTATCCGCGGATCGGACTCGACGAAGCGGCGCGGGAGCTGGGCAGTCCGCTCCACGCGATCGACGCGGCCGGACTCACGCGGCAGACCGTTCTGCTGGTACCCGGCAATGTGGTGGCGGGAGCCGATACGAGCCGACCGGTGGTGCGGGCGGTATACAAGGACGCATCGGGCCGGCTCATCTTTCTCGATCAGCAGCGGGTCAGCGCCGGCCAGGCCGCGGGTGTGCCGTCATCCGCGCAGGCGAGCCGCTCCGAGGCGCCGCGATGGGTGGCCGGCTCGGTGCTCATTCATCTGCACGGCGACGCGACGCCCGATTTCTTGAAGAGCCTGGCCGAGCGGGTCAGGTAATCGGCGCACCGAGTCGCTACGCCGACGCTCGGGGCCGTCTCTCTGCGCGGCCCAAGCTCCACTTGAGCGCGGGCGGCGTCACCAGCGTCGTCAGCATCACCATGACGACCACGGCCGAGTAGATCCCCTGATCGATGATGTGCTCGCCATGAACGGTGAGCCCGAGGCCGATGTTGGCGAAGATGAGACCGACCTCGCCTCGCGGCATCATGCCCAGCCCGATCGAGAGCCGATCGAGGCCCCCGCCCCACGCCCCCAGCGCACAAGCCTGCTTGCCGACGATGGCCGCCACGGTGAGCAACGCGGCGAGACCAAGCACTTCCCCGCGTCCCAGTGCCGACACATCCACCCGCATCCCGATCAGTACGAAAAACACCGGCACCAAGAACGAAGAGATCGGACGGATGAGATGCTCCAGCGAATGCTCGCCCTTATCGGTGAAGTCTCGGTAGTGAACGCTCTCGAGGATGAGCCCCGCCGCGTATGCGCCGACGATCGGCGCGAGCCCGATCACCGCGCCGAGATAGGAAATGAGAAAACAGGTGACGAGCGCGGTGGCCAGCAGGACGCCCTGGCCGCGAAGCCGTGACGCGACCCGGAAGATCCGCGGTGAAAGCAGGAGTCCGAGCCAGAGCGCGCCTAAGAGAAAAGCCAGCGCCTTTCCGAGAATCAGCGACACTCCGCCCACGGAGAGCGACGTGCCGAGATTGGCGGCGGCGATCACGCCGCTGATGACCGCCAGGATGACGAGCCCGAGTACGTCGTCGATCACCGCCGCGCCGAGGATGATCCGGGCTTCGGTCGACTGGGAGCGGCCCAGATCCTTGAGGACGCGGGCAGTGATGCCGACGCTGGTCGCCGTGAGGGTGGCGCCCAGAAAGGCGTGGACATAGGCGCTGTGCTGGGGTAGGAGGAGTCGCCCCGCCCACCACCCGAGCATCCACGGCGTCACCACGCCCAGCACGGCCACGGCGAGGGATCGAACCCCGACCCGGAGCATGTCGCGCACCGTCGACTCGAGGCCGACCTCGAACAGCAGAATGATCACGCCGAGCCGAGCAAGGATGTCGATCGTGGGATCGGCCTTGATCGGCTCGAACCAACCGACGCCGGCGAGGCCTAGATTGCCCAACACGATACCGGCCAGCAGCTCGCCCAGAACCGCGGGTTGCCCCACACGCTCGGCCAGGTCGCCGCCGAGCTTGGCGCCGGCGAGAATCACGGCCAGCGCGAGCAGGACCGCGGTTACCGGATCGGCATGCATGCCTAGCGCGTCTCTACGCCGGGCAGGATCGACACCTGCAGCTTCTGAGTCTGCTTCACCTTGGCGTAAGTGAGCGTCACCGTGTACTCACCCGCCGGCACCAGCTTGTCCCCGCCGGCCCCGCCATATTCGATGAGCAGGTCCTTGGTCGGCCGCAGATTCCAGTTGATCCGTCCGATTCCCGGCACACCCGGCGCCTTCAGATTGGCGACAGGCTGCCCGGCCGCATTGGTGATCGCGATACTCACCTCCTCGCCGGCGAACCGCTTCACGTAGTAGCTGATCGACGCGCCCTCCGCCGGATTGGCACCGCGGAAGACCGCGGAGCCCGCGCTTTCGACCCACCCAGGCAGCAGATAGCGGCCCGTCACCGGCCGGAGGCTGAAGAGGTGGGCATCCTCCTGCTGCACCTCCTTAGTCAACTCCTCCAGCGGGCGGATGTCGTCCAGGATGTAGATGCTCCGGCCGTGGGTCGCCACGAGGAGGTCGAGGTCGCGGGGATGGATCAGGATGTCGTCCACGGCCACCGTCGGAAGCTTGCCGGCCTTGAACCAGCGGCCGCCCCGGTCGATGCTGGCGTAGAATCCGAACTCGGTGCCGGCGAACAAGAGATCGGGATTCTTCGGATCTTCCCTCACCACTTTGACCGGCCCGCCGTCCGGAAGATTCGACCCGATGTTCTGCCACGTCTTGCCGCCGTCCGCCGTGCGATAGAGCAACACGGCGTACTTGGCGCTGCGGTGGCCGTCGATCGCGACGTAAGCGACGCCGGCATCGTGCGCGCTCGGCTCGATGCGGGAGATCCAGAGGCCGCGGGCCGCGGCCGGCAGATTGTTGGTGAGATCGATCCAGGCGCCGCCGTCGGTCTCGGTCTTCCAGAGCTTGCCGTCGTCGGTGCCGGCCCAGAGGAGCCCCTGCTTGACCGGCGATTCGGCGAGCGCGTACACCACACCGAACTCCTCCGCTCCGCTGCCGATAGCGGTCATCTTGGTGAGATCGCGGGTGGAGAGATCGCCGCTGATCGCGGTCCAGTTGGTGCCGTGCTCGCTGAGCTTGAACACCCGGTCGGCGCCGTAGTAGAGTGTGCCCTTGTCGTGCCGGCTCTGGATGAGCGGCGAGTTCCAGTGATAGCGGAACGCCGGCTGACCCTCCGTCGGCACGGGCTTGAGGCTCTTGGTGAATCCGCTCCGGACGTCGATGCGGAAGATGAAGCCTTGCTGCGATTGGGCGTAGACCAGGTTGGAGTCGCTCGCATCGAAGATGCAGTAGGAGCCGTCGCCGCCGCCGAGCGAATACCAATCGCCGTTCTGGATCCCGTCCTTGCTCCAGGTGGCGCTGGGGCCGATCCAGTTGGTGTTGTCCTGCAAACCGCCGCAGATCCGGTACGGCACGCTCTGATCGACGTTGATCCGATAGAACTCGCCCGCGGCCATCCGGTTTGCATGCTCCCAGCCCGCGCCGCCGTTTGCGCTTTGATAGACTCCGCCGTCGGTCCCCAGCAGCAGGTGCTTGGGAGCCCGGGGATCGATGACGAGGTCGTGGTTATCGGAGTGGACGTTCTTGAAGCGGTCCTCCCGCCAGCTCTTGCCGCCGTCCTCCGACACGTGAACGATGTAACCGAGCACGTAGATCAGCTTGTCGTTGACGGGATCGACCCGAATCTGGCTGAAGTAAAAAGGACGCGGGTTGAGCGTGCTCATGCGGGTCCAGCGCTCACCACCATCTTCAGAGCGAAACACCCCGCCGGCCCTGCTCGTGTTATCGTCGATCGACGAGGTGCCGCCGGAGTCGCTCTGGACCACCGCATAGACGATCTTGGGATCCTTCTGGTACACGGCGAGGCCGATGCGCTGGGTGCGTCCGGGCAGGCCGTTCGTGAGCTTCTTCCAGGTGTTGCCGCCGTCCGCGCTCTTGAAAATCCCGCCTCCATCTTTGCCGTCGGTGGCGCTCACGCCGGAGACGAACTGCCAGGGATAACGGCGCCGGGCGTAGAGCACGGCGTAGAGCACGTCAGGGTTGCCGGGATCGACGGCGATCTCGCCACAGCCCACGCGGTCGCCGAGCGGCGCCGGGCCGGCGAGCACGAGCTTCCAGGTGGCGCCGGCATCGGTGGTCTTATAGCAGCCGCGCTCGCCGCCTGAGCCCCACAGATCCCCCATCGCCGCGACCCATGCGGTCTTGGGATCCTTGGGATGCACCACGATGCGGGCGATCGTCTTACTGCTCTTCAATCCGATATTGGTCCAGGTGGCGCCGGCGTCGGTCGAGCGATACACGCCGTCGCCCCAGGCCGAGCTGTTGCGATCGTTGGCCTCGCCCGTGCCGGCCCAGATGACCTGCGAGTCCGACGGCGCGACGGCGAGAGCGCCGATCGCCGCGACGCTCTCCTTCTCGAAGACGCCGTGAAAGGTCTGGCCGGCGTCGGTCGTCTTCATCACGCCGCCGGTGCCGAGTCCGACGTAATAGGTCGCCGCGTCGGTGGGATCGAGCGCAATCGCGGAGACGCGGCCGCCCATGATCGCGGGACCAACACTGCGGGCCTGGTACGCCTGCGGAACCACCAAGGTGTCGAGAGTGCCAACCTCACCAACCGGTGATGGAATCTGGGGCTTGCCCTTGGATTTGGCTGCCGGTTTGGGCGCGGGCTTGGGCTCCTGGGCACCGAGAGGAGCCGCAAAGGGGACACAAACGGTGTAGAGGAAGAGAGCGAACGCAAACGAGGCTTGACGCATGGAGCCCTCGGGTAAGGTAGGGAAACACCACAGAGACACGGATACGGGATCCGTGCCTCTGTGGTTTCGGTGGCGCCTTGCAGCTACACCATCAAGTGCCCAGGGGGCTACAGCCGCTGGTGAGACCGCGGGCGCTGCATTCCTCGTCGGGAATGAGCAAGCGCTTCGGTACGATGCTCGGACCGATGCCTGGGGCCGGCGACGCACCATTCGCGAAGCCCGGCGGAATGGGAATCACATCGAAACGATTGAACCGGCGTGCATCGATCCAGGTCGTCCCCTGCTCCCAGAGCAGCGAGTAGCGTCGGTTGTAGAGCAGTTCCGTGACCGCCGCCGCCTGGCTGGCAAAGCTTACGAGGGGCGGCAGCTTTCCGGAGTTCACTCGGATCAAATTGATATCGGTCACCGCCGCGCCCAAGTTGGTGAGCCCGATGTTGGCTTCCGCCCGCAAGAGGATCAGCTCCTCATTCTTGATGAGGGGGATGGCGTGGTTCGGATCGGCCGCGCCATTGGTGAAGTAGTTGACGAACTTGCGGGTTCCCGGAATCGGGATCGCGGAGAGCGATTGCGGCGGATTGAGTGTCGCCAACGCAACCTTGTCCAAGAATCGCTGATCGGGTATGCCGCCGGCCGCGACCGCCACGCCGTTCTGACTCTGCGAGAGGGTGTCGAGCTGCGGCAGCGCGAAGAACACCGTGCCATTGAGCGGGTCGGCCAAATCGTTCGGCGCGTCGTTCGGGCCCGTGGAGAAGTCGAAGTACACCCCGCGCTGAAAGTTGGCCGGGGTCGCATCCAAGAAGGACGCTCCCAGCGCCGTGAGCGCCGCGTTGTAGCACGCCGCCGCCCCGCAGGACGAGCCGGCCGCGGTCGCGCGCAGCAGATAGGCCTTGGCCGCCAGCGCGCGGTTGAACTGAAGGAACGTCGCCGGTGTGTTGAAGCCCGCATATCCGGGCGGCACAACGAACGGAAACGTGGCGCCCGCCGCGCTGGTGAGATGCGTCTGCGCATCGTTGAGCAGACCCAGGATGTAGCCGTACACGCTGTCCTCGGCCACGAATGGCGGCGGCGCGGCGGTCACAGCTAGATCCACGTCGACCGGTGCCCCAAGATTGCCGTGGGTCTCGACCACGTACATGAAGGCCAGCGCCTTCAGCGTCTCCGCGAACCCGAGCGAGGCATCGCTCTCGGCGGCGGTGAGCCCATCGGGCGCCGGCAGGCCAACGGCCTTGGGCACGGCCGTGAGGTACACGTTGATGCTGCGGATGTTTTGGTATCGGTTGTCCCAGACCGCCGAGCCAAATCCGGTACCGGACAGCGGACCGAAGAAGGGCTCCTGGACGTCCGGCTGGTTGTTTCCATCCAGCTCTGCCCCCTCTCGACCGAGTGAGCCGCCACGCCAGATGAGATCCTGGATGCCGGTCTGGGTCGCGGTCCCTCGTGAACCGATGAAGATGCCGGTCGCCGCCGACGACAACTTGATCCGCGTCGGGTGGGTGACGAGATCGTCCAGCGTCGGCTGGTTGGGGTTGGTGATGTCGAAGGTGCCGCACGCTCCGACGAGCAGGGCACCGAACAGGGAACCGGCCGCGAGCAGGCGGCGCATCGCAGGTATCCGCATGATCAGAACCCCACCGTGACGTTGAAGAAGAAGCTGCGCATCGGCGGATACGGGCCCAGGTCGATGTTGCGTACGATCGCCTGCTGGCCGTAGTTGCTTACCTCGGGGTCGTACCCGAAGTAGTCGGTGAAGAGCAAGAGATTTCTGCCGGTCAGACTCACCCGTACGTCGTTGGCACCGGCGAAGGCCCGGGACCAGCTTCGCGGCAGGGAGATACCGATCGTCGCCTCGCGGAGCTTGACGAAGCTGGTGGATTGCACGAACGGCCGGGCGTCGCCGGTCGAGTTGCACGCGTCGTACCGAGCTTGGCCCGCGGCGGTCCCGCCGTCCGGCGCCAGGTTGTTGCAGTCGTAGAGCGAAAGCGTCTGATTCTGCGCGACGCCGCCCTGCTGCCAATCCCACAGAAACGAGACGAACAGGCTCTTGTAGGTGATGTCGTTGCTCAGCGAGAGCCGGAAGTTGGGGTTGGCATCGCCCAACTGGACGATATCGAAGCCGCCCGCCGCGTTCGGCACCTGGCCGACGATCTGCTGGACCGGCCGCCCCTGCTGCACGAAGAACTCGCCGAACGCGAGGCCGAAGCCCGCGTTCTCCGGACGGAAGCTCAGGCCGTCCGGCAGCGTATCCACATTGCTCCGGATCCGAGCGAAGGTCGAGCGCACCAGCCAGCTCGCGCTCCTCGTCTGAACCGGCGTGACGCCGAGAGCCACCTCGATACCGGTGTTCCGGAACACGCCGCCGTTGATGATCTCACTGGTGAATCCGGATGACGGAGCCGGCGTGCGGTTCAGCAGCAGGTCCTGGGTCTTCCGGGAGAAGCCGGTCACCTCGACGGTGGCCCGCCCATTCCAGAGGCTCGCGTCGATCCCGCCCTCGAATTCCTTGAGCCGCTCGGGTTTCACATTGGCGAGTCCGGAGGTCAAGTCCACGGTGGTGCCGATCACGCCACCGATCACCTGGCCGCCCGCGAGCGTCGTGAATTTCTGGCCGAAGAGCGGCTGATTGCCCGTCTGGCCATAGGCCCCGCGAATCTTGAACTCGCTGCCCTCGCCGAAGAGGTTGGGGAACCGGTACGAGGCCGACAGCTTGGGGAACAGATAGTACTTGCCCTGATCGCCGTTGGCGCTGCTCCGCTCCGCCCGCGCACCCGCCGCGATCAGCAGCTTCTCGTGCATGGTCAGGAACTCCTCCTGACCGTAGAACGCGAACGTCCGCTCCTTGCTGGTCGCCTCGAACTGTTGGCCGAAGACCGATCCCTGGTCGATGTTGGTCTGACCGCCGAGGAGTCCTTCGGCCACCACGCGCGTGCGGCTGAGGTCCCGATCCTCGTACTGCGCCCCGAACGACGTGGTCGCGCGGAACCCGCCTTCCCCCGGTGAGTACGTGTGAATCGCGTTCAGATTCCAGTTGAGGTTCCGGCTGTCACCGGTGCTGCGGGCCGAAATACCGGGATTCGCCACCGTCTGCTGAAAGAAGAGCTCGGGCGGGGCGATGACCCGCGCGCTCTGGTTGAAGAGGTCGGCGCCGCCCGCGGCCACGAACTTGAGGCTGCTGTGCGGGGTCGCGATCGCGTTGTAGGTCAGATTGGCACCGCCGGTAAAGCGGTTCACCGACTCGCGGTTGGTCGAGAGCAGGGCCGTCTGAATCGGGTTGCTCCCCTTGTAGGCGACCTCGAGCGGCCGAGGCGACCCGTCGGCGTTGGTGAGCGGGATGAAGCTCGGGATATACGCGATCGCGTACGTCACGCTCGCCCCGCTGTTGTCGTTGTTGGTGATGCCGCGGTCGGTGACGTTGCGGGTGAAGCCGCCATTGAACGCCAGATTGAGGCGCTCGCCGAGCCGCTGGTCGAGGTTGAACCGGAGCGACTGTTTCTCGGCACCGGTGTTGTTGATGATGCCTTTGTCGCTCTTCCAGCCGCCCGAGACATAGTACTTGGTGTTCTCGTTGCCGCCGCTCACGTCGGCGAGCGTCTCCCACGCGAAGGGCTTGTTGCCGGCGAGCGCCTGGAGGTCGTCGTACGCCTTCAGCTTGCCGTTGACCTCGTAGCTCCGGATCACGGCGGGGTCCAGCGCCGGGAAGGTCGCGAACGCGCTCGTCGTGTCGAAGGCACGGAACCCAGGCCCCCGAAGCAACTCGAAGAAGCCCAGCCGTTGCGTGACGTTGACCTTGGGCTTTCCGATCTTGCCGCGGTTGGTCGTGATGAGCACGACGCCGTTCGCGGCCTTGGAGCCATAGATCGAGGAGGCGGCCGCACCCTTCAGGATCTCGATCGACGCGATCTCGTTCGGATTCAAGTCCGCCACGCGATTGACGGCGTCGTCCTGTTGCTCGCCATGGCCGCGATTGCTGGAGCTTGCGGTCACGCTGAAGAGGCCGGAGGGCAGCGTCGCGTCGCTGTAGATCACCCCATCCACGACGAAAATCGGGTCCGGCGAGCCCACGGCGGTGTTGGCGCCGCGGATCCGCACCTGAAGACCGCCGCCCGGTCCGCCGGAGTTCTGTTGGATGAAGGCGCCGGCCACCTTGCCCTGGAGGGCCTCGTCGACGGAAGCGGCGGGTACCCGCGTCAGCTCCTCGCCGCTCACGATCGCGCTGGCGGTCGTCGCGTTGCGCCGCTCGACACCGGTCTGCTGGCCGGAAACCACGATTTCCTCGAGCTTGAGGATGTCTTCCTTGAGCGCCACGTCCACGGTGGTCTGGCCGGCCGGCAGCACGATCTCGAGCCGCTGATAGCCGATCGCGCGGATCACGAGTCTGGGCTCGGCCCCGGAAACCCCGATCGTGAAACGGCCCTGGCCGTTGGTCTTGGTGCCCGCGGTCCCACCGACGAGGGTGATCGTCGCCTCCGGGATCGGCTGGCCCCCACTTTCTCGAACGACGGTGCCGGATACCTCTCGCTCCTGTGCCGCCGCCCAGGTCGGAGCGGCCAGGAGCACGAGTACAGCCACACATGGTGTTAGGGATCGCACTGGTCCTCCTCAGGGTCAACCGGGTGAGACTCGACTCGCCACACCCCCGCGGACGCGACCGCCCCAGCTAGGTACATGGCCGGGGCACCGCCGTACGAGCCGGGGCAGATCAGGAGCACACTGCCTAATGAGGGGCCTGTTGAGTCGAAAGAATGGACGTACCCGCCTATAATACGGCGGAGATGGTGGCGGGGCCAGAGTGGGCCAAAGGGGGGACAGACCAGCATGGCGCATATCAATGACTGCGTTCCGGGCCTCCGGGCGCGCGTGCAGAAGGCGGGAGTGGCACGGGTGGTGGGCAAGGTGGGGACGATCGTCGAAGTGAGCCGGATCAAGCGCAAGTCCGCCGAGCCGGTCCTGGATACGGTCATCCTGGATATCCCCGGACACGGGGAGGTGGTCGTTGCCCCGGGAGACCTGGAGATCGTCACCAGTTAGGCGTCGAGCGGTAGGCGGCGCCCGGTCGATGTGATGTAGCTGCTAGAGCCCCCGGAATCGGGATGGTATCCTGGGGGCCATGCAAGTAACCGCCCCGATCCAACCCCCAGCCCCAGCTTCGGCCTGGGCGTTCACCTGGCGCAACGTCCCACCGCTCGCGGCGGCCCTGGCGCTCGGGTTTGGCGTCCTGTTTGCCGTTCGGGTGCTCTTTCGCCCGATCGCGATCCTATTGCTCGCCATCACGCTCGGGGAAGCGGTGGCGCCGATCGTGGGCCGGCTGGAGCGCCGGATGCCCCGCACGGCCGCGATCGCACTGGTCTACCTGGGCCTCGTCCTGATCGCCGGGCTGGTCGGCTGGGGCATCGTGCCCGACCTGAGCCAGCAGATACGCGACCTGGCTCACCCCATTGCAGCCGGGGTCGTTGAGTAAGCAGACCCACACCTCGCA
>JBGPVE010000019.1:0-22013 GCA_041491545.1 Gemmatimonadota bacterium
ACGACCGCGCCCGCCTCGCGAGCCACGTCGCAGAGGATGAACGACACCATGCCCATCCCGCCCACGACGTAGCCCCAGGTTCCAGCCAAGCCGTCCATGCGGCCGGATCCGTGGTGATAGTACACCGAGGCCGTGCCCCGATCGTACGGGCTCGCGTTGGTGCCGATCACGCCCTGGCCCAGATAGGCCATCTGCAGCCGCTCGTCGGTCACATAGCGCTCGACGTACTCCACCATCGACCACTCGAAGAGCAGACCGCGGGCCTCGTCATCGCCGCCCAATCGCTGGTCGATCTGCTCGCGAGTTGGGGCGGGCCCGATCCAAAGATCGCCGGCTCCCTCCGGGCGGAGCGCGTCGCGCAGCCGCCGCTTCACATCGAGCATCGCCTTCCACCCCGCGAAGTCACGCGGAGCAAAGCGGCGAACCTCGGCTTCACAGCGAACGTCGTCGTTCCACAGCTGGATGCTGGAGCCATCGTCGAACGGCACGAACATCCCGCCGGCGGCCGGCATCCAGCGGAAGCCGTGGCCCTTGAGATCGAGCTCCGCCATGACCAGCGGATGGAGGAGGCCGACGACGTAGGCGCAGGGCGACATGCGGACGCCAGGCCAGGTCTCCTCCAGGGTGCAGGCACCGCCCACGCTCTCGCGGGCCTCGAGCACGAGCACGCGCTGACCCGCGCGCGCCAGATATGCGGCGCAGGTGAGGCCGTTATGGCCTGCCCCGACGACGATCGCGTCCCAGTCGCGCGCCGCCAGCGAGCGGACCGGCTCAGGAAGACCGACGCGGCCCAGCACCGCCGCAGTGGGACTCGGGCGAGGCGCACCGTTCATGGTGCGGCCCTTCCAGAGGGGGAGGCGCGGCGCTCGACTCTGGCTCGCGCTATCCGATCCATGAAGCGCCGCGGCATGTGCCTGAGCATCGCCACCATGAGCCGGTATCGGAAGCCAGGCACGCAGATCACGGGACCGCCCCGCTCAATGCACGCCAGCGAATAGTCCACCACCGACTCCGCCGACATCCAGAGCTTGGCGGAGATCTCGTGGGGATCCACGTCCATCCGCTCATGAAACTCCGAGCGGGTGAAACCGGGGCAGAGTGCCTGGACCCGCACGCCGCTGCCGACGAGCTCGGTGGCCAGCCCCTCGCTCAATCGGGTCAGATACGCCTTCGTCGCGCAGTAGTTCACGTTGCCGGCGGAGTAGAGGAAGGAGGCGGCGGAGGAGACGTTGATCACCCATCCGCGCTGCCGCTCCAGCATGCCGGGGAGTGCCGCCTGAGTGGCCTGCATCGGCGCGAGGGTGTGGAGGTGCAGCATGGCGGCCTGTGACTCAGGCGTCGTTTCGGCCAGCAGGCCCTTGGTTCCGAAACCCGCGTTGTTCACCAGCACCGCGAGCTTGGCCGTGCGCACGCGGGCCACGAGGCGGGCGATCTCAGCGTCGCGCGAGAGGTCGGCGGGAAAGGATTCGACCGAGATGCCGTGACGTCCGCCAAGCTCCCGACCCAGCGCGTCGAGACGCGCCGCGTCGCGGGCGACCAGGATGAGATCGTGCCCTCGGGCCGCAAGACGATCGCAGAAGACCTTGCCGATGCCAGCCGACGCACCGGTCACGAGGGCAACTGGCCGGATGGCCGTGGCGTCGTGCCGCATAGAAGCGCTCAAAGTGGGGGTCGACAACCTGCGACAAGCACAATGTACGCTGCAATTTGCGGGAGCGCCGAGGCCCCCGTCAGGCCGCCGTTCCAGGGGCCATCCGCCCGGAGTCTGGCTGTCGAGAGTCTAGCCGGCCGAATCCCGTTGTGGCGGACAGAGAGCCAAGTGGCTCGGACCCCGCGAGTTCGGCGCCCGGTCGCCAGCGCCTTCCTTAGACCGGCGACCTACGATCGCATAACTCCGTCGGACAGCTTGACATGCAGGCGATTGCACTCGGGAACAGCATGAATTTCGCAGCAGCGCAGTTACCTGTCAGCGGCATCGGTGCCGCAGATGCGACTGCCCGGAGCGCCCTATGTACCGTATCGAACTCGAGCCAGGCGACATTGGCGTATTCCGCAGCGTGGAGGAGATCGCGACCGCCATCAAGAGCGGCGTGATCACCGCCCGCGCGCGCATCTACCATCAGGCGAGCGACAAGTGGTTGCCGATCGAGATGCACCCGCACTACAAGCATGCGGCCGAGCTGGCCGCGAACGGCGGTCCTCAAGCGACCTCAGTCCCGATTTTTTCGTCCGGTCCGCGGGTAGCGATTGGTGCCAAGAATTCGTCGTCGGGACCGCGGGTGGCGGTCGCGGCTCCGACTCGCGTTCCGACCCCCGCCCCGACCCCCGTCCACGCGCACACTCCTGCCTTAGCCCCGGTCGTGCACGGCGTGGCCGCCAACACTGCGGCGAGCGCGAGGATGGCGGAGGCAGCGGCCCGCGCCGCCGTTGAGGCCGCGCCGGAACCGCCGGCGCCGAAGCCGGCCCCGAAGCAGTCGCCCGCGCCGCAGCAATCTTCGGCGCCGCAGGAGTCGTCAGCGCCGGAGCCGTTGCCTGCGCCGGAGCCGTTGCCTGCGCCGCAGCAGTGGCACACACCGCAGCAATCACACGCATCGCAGCAATCACACGCATCGCAGCAGTCGCGCGCCGCAAAGGAGCCGTACGCGCCAAACGAGCCACACGTGCCCGCAACACCGGTCATCCGCACGCCGCGACTTCGGGTCGAGCTCTCGCGTGGGAAGCCGCGCCGCCCGTTTCTGCTCGCGCTGAGCGGCATGCTGCTGGTACTCTGCACGCAGGTCGGACTCTCGGCGGCTCCGCCACCCTGGCAGCTCGGCCTCGGTCAAGTGAATCTCGGGATATCGCTCCCGTTCCTGCATCGCGACTCGACCCCGCCTAAGGCGCCAGCGAAGCCCGCCGAGACCCCGGCTGCGGCGCCGGCCCCGGCGGCATCAGCGGCCCCGGCGGCATCAGCGGCCCCGAGTGAGACAGCGCCGACCGGGCAGGCACCGGCGCAGATGCCAGCGCGGACGCCGGTGCAAACCGTCGGCCAGGGAAGCCCGAGCTTCGGATCGAGCAGCGCGTTCGCGACCCCGGCTCCCGTCACGAGCACGCCGCCCTCTCAGCCCAAACCCATCACACCGGCTGGACCGCCGAAGCTGTCGGCGGAGCAGGCCAAGGCCGCCGCTGCCGCACTGGCCAAGGCCCGGGCCGATTCGGCTGACGCGATTGAGCCGGCGCCCGCCAATATCGACATCTCCGCCGCGGCGGGCCCGGTGCCGGCCACCGCGGCGGCTCCGCTCGCGCCCGAGGTGATGTCGCCGGCGCTCCTCGCCAAGCGGTACGAGGCAGCCTATGCCGCGGCGCGAGCCGAACTCGAAACCGGTCTCAGAACGGCGGGATTCGCGGACCTGTTCGCCCCATCGCGCATCGGCAACGCCAAAGGCGCCCAGGCCGCGCGGCTCAGCACGGGAACGGCATCGGCTTACGTCACGAAGTACCGGCGGCGGGAGGGCAACATCGAGGCCGCCTATCGAGATTCCTTCAACATCTTGAGCAAGACGCTCAATTGGTCGCCGGAGGAACGGAAGGCGTGGGAGTCGCGCAAGGTCGAGCAGGAGATTCCCGAGGTGGCGAAGCTCACGACGTTCCTACTCGAGGAGCTCGACAGCCTCTTTGGGGTGTTGACAGCGCAGGAGGGCGGTTACGAGATCAAGGACGGCGCGATCACCTTCCAGGACCCGAAGGCGGCCCGGGCCTACGCCGAGCTCAAGCCTTGGCTGGATCGGAAGGTGCACGCCTGGGCCGACACGGTTACCTCCGGCCCACCCACCACCGCGAGTCGGGTGCTCCGCGCGATGGGGACCAACAAGCTGCCCGACGGCGGGGCGCTCTAGGCAGGACCAGCAAACTCAAATCGAGGGGAGTCTCGTCGCTTACCGCCGGCGAGGCCTGAGCCCCGCGGGCATCTCGCCGCGGCCGGGAATGCACCGGTCGTCGCCGATGATGATCCAGGGCCGGCTCCCCTGCCGGTCGCTCACGAGGATAGGATCGGGAAGCGGGCCGGGCGCAGCGCCGGAAGTGGCCGGTAACACGGTGACACTTTGGCCCGGCTCGAGCGCCATGCCGGCGCCGCCCTGGCTCTGGGCAACCACCTTCGGCTCGGGAGCGGGTGCGGGCGCGGGCTCAGGTGCCGGAGGGCTGGCCTCGTCAGCAGGCTTGGCGGGCACAGCCGGGGCGTGCTCCGGGCTCGGACGCTGCACCGACGCATCGGTGCGCGCGGGACTCTCCGGGGTGCCGCGGGCGAGATCGAGTTCGCGGGACGACGCGATAGCCGAGGACTCGGAGGGACGGGCGAGGAGCGTGAGGTCGCGGTTCGACTTCTCGCTCGGGCTCCGGCCACAGGCAGCCAAAACCAGCGCGCTGGGCAGGACGATAGTGATGAGCTTACGCATGGAGCCTCCGGCGGGCGTGCTTCACAGACCAACCTACGATAGCAGATTGACGCTCGGAATGCGAGCACCCGCACATCGCGCAAGATGGAACACCCCTGCGCCTTTTGTCTTGACTAGGCGGAGCGAAATCCCTACCGTGAATTGAGCTGAGTTGGAGAAGGGCAACCCTGGTGATCGCCGAGCTGCCGTCCAGCTCGGCGATCGGCTTTCTTGGCATTCGATTTACGCACGACGGGGGTGACATTATGGAAGCACGCATCACAGCCCACTCGCAACCCTATCGGCTCCGGGAGCGGATCGAGGAGGCGAAAGTCCAGCACGGCTCGGAGATCCGAGCCGACTTGCCGGGCGTCAGGGTCATGGCTTTCGCCGACAGTTGGTTCAACTCGATCACGGGCTCCCTATTCCGCGCCACGCCGGGACCCCGGACAGGTGAGGTCTTCTTCTGCAACATGGGGCCGATACGGGTGCGCCAAGTGCTGGATCAGGGCGACACCGATCCGTTGCCGAGCACGGTGGTCCTGGAAGGCCTTCGGGTAGCGGAGTCGGGGACCTACGACATCGTGAACGCCCTGGTTCGCTCGAACGGGGACATTCGTTTGGTGGTGGACGAGAAAACGCGGGTCGTACCAACCGGGCGGGAGGTCAACGCGGCGTTCGTTTAATCAACGCGGCGTTCGTTTGATCATCGAACCGTGAAGGCGCGGGTGCGTCGTTATTTGGCGCGCTCGAGGTAGACACCCTCACGGGGATTGACCCGCACCCGCTCCCCTTCACCAATGAACTCGGGCACCTGGATCGTGACGCCATTGCTGAGCTTGGCCGGCTTGGTACTCGCGGTCTTGGTGGCCGACTTCATGGTGGGTGTCGTCTCCACCACCTCCAACTCCACCACCGACGGCAGCAGGATCGCGATCGGGCGGCCATCGAGCAGCTCGGCCTGGAAGGTCATCCCGGGATCGAGCCATTGGCCCTGATCCCCGGTCGTCTCCTCGTCCAGGGCATACTGGTCGTAAGTCTCCGCATCCATCACGTGCACTCCAGCGGAATCACGATAGAGAACTTGCAGCGCCTTGGTGTCGAGTCGAGCCTCCTCGATGAAATCGGTCGCGCTGAAGCGGTGCTCGAAGGTCGACCCGTTGACGAGGTTGCGCATCTTGGCCTGCACGAAGGCACGCAGATTTCCGGGTGTACGATGAGTGAATTCGGTGACGCGGCATGGCTGGCCCTCGAATACGATCACATGGCCGCGGCGAATATCGGTGGCCTTCATGCACAACTCCCTGGCGTCGAATGGCGATCCCGTCCGGATGAGGGGTTGGAGCGGGGCGGCAGGAAAATACACGTGCTGCGGAGGGCCGCAAAGGACGGGTTAGGCGGTAGCGGCACCGGGGTGTCCTTGAAGGCTGGCTCAGAACGCGCTGACACAGAGCGACTTACAGCGGCGCCGGCGAATTCCGCGGCGCCGCCCTGGAAGCCGACTACGTGGCCGACGACTGCAGCCGGATAATCGAGAAGACCGCACCATCGGGGGCCTGAAGAACGGCAAAGCGGCCGACGGTCGGAATATCAGTCGGGGGCACTTTCACCAGACCACCGAGCCGCTTGGCCGTCGCCGCGGAGGCATCGCAGTCGGCCACCGCGAAATACGTCGTCCAGTACGGAGGTGTCCCGGCGCAGGCGCTGGGCATCTCGAACATGCCACAGACTTGCTGATCGCCCAGCATCGCGATGGTGTACGGCACGCCGCCCATCTCCTGGACCTTCGGTGTCCATCCCAGGAGCCTGCCGTAGAACTCGCGCGCGCGGTCGACGCCGTGCGTGGCGAGCTCGTGCCAGCACGCCGTGCCGGGCTCGTCGGCGACGCCGGAGCCCATGTGCGCTCTTGCCTCCCACAGCGCGACGACGGCGCCGGTCGGGTCCGCGATGAGGACCATGCGGCCCACGTCCATCACGTCGAAGGGTCCCATCATCACGTTCGCGCCCAGCGCGGCGGCGCGGCGCGCGGCCTCGTCCGCGCTCGCCACGGTGATGTAATTGAGCCACATGGGTGGCACGCCTTGGGCGCGCTGCTCCGGGCTCAGCTCGTAGGCGGCCACCACGTCGCGGCCGTCGATCTGGAAAATGGTATAGGATCGGTCCTGGCTCATCGGAGTGTCGCGGAAGGTCCATCCGAACAGGCCGGCGTAGAATCGTTTGGCGTTCGTCACGTCGGTGGTACCCAAATCGGCCCAGCAAAATGTGCCAGGCGCGGGCGGAGCGGTGACCTGCATATTGCCTCCTTGAAATGCGCGCCGGAATCGGTGCGTTCTATGCGAGCTCGACGAACATGGTGCATCGAAACGCTGGGAAACGCCAGAGCCGGCGCGGGCGTGGCTCTTGCAGCGGGCGGCCATTCTGCCGGCGACCCTCTTGACTGCTCGCCGCCACAATTACATCACTGTGTGTGCCCGGCAAACCCCCGTGCCCGCTTTTGGAGGAGACTCGGATGACACGGCGTCACGAACCGAAGCTTGGGACCGACGAGCGGATCTGGGAGGAGGTCCACGATCAGCTCATGGAGCACCCGGACCTGGACTCCACCGGCGTGGAGATCGAGGTCGAGGAGGGGGTGGTCGTGCTGACCGGTAGGGTCGAGAATCGGGAAGCCAAGTGGCTGGCCGAAGAAGTGGCGCGGTCGGTACCCGGCGTGATGGAAGTTCAGAACAAGCTCAAGGCGGCGCGGGCATCCGGCTGGTAGCGGCCCGCGCCTCCCCTTCCCCCTGCAAGCATCTGCACCGAGCTGCGATTTCGCGTGCTTGACAACGCCGCCGCGAATTCGCAAGGTGCATCCGCTTCGCACTAGTGCTCGATAAACAGCATCACATCAGGACCTGCAGGCAAAGCATCGCTCGATAGCCGATCCCGCCGCGCCCGGCACTGAATCTGTGCCCGGCGTAATATCCAACCCCTTCTCGAGGACCTCCATGCTGCAGTCGATTCGGCTCAACGCGTGCGCCGTTGGCCTGGCGTCACTATTCGTGCTCACCGCCTGCTCCGACCACTCGCCCGTCGCACCGGTGGCGGACGGGAGCCAGGCACAGGGCGACAACACGGCGGGCCCCTCCGCCAGTCTCTCCGGCCTCAACTTTTCGCAGACCTCCTTCGCTCGGCGCGGGGGTGTCCTCGGCGACCGGCATCTGATCGTGCTCAAGGAAGGGACCGACGTCGCGGCCATCGTCGCCAGGATCAGGGCGATGGGCGGCCGAGTGCAGCGGCAGGCGAAGGACATCTCGGTGATCAGCGTGGAAGGCTTGACCGACCAGGCCGCCGCGTCGCTCAAAGCCGACGGCGCGGTGGAGGGGGTGACGCGCGACGTCAAAGTGAACTGGCTACCGCCAGCCAGAGGATTGCGGCACGGCCCGCGGCTGCCGGCCAAGCCGCTCAGCCGTCGGACCGACCAGAGCGGCGCGGAGTTCTTCGCCGAGCAATGGTATCTGCGGACGATCCGGGCGAACAACGCCTGGCTGGTCACCAGTGGCGGCGCGCACACGCTGGTCTGCGTGTTGGATAGCGGCGTGGATCCCGACCACATCGAGCTCAAGGGCAAGATCGACTTCACCAAGAGCACTTCATTCGTCACCACCGAGCCCGAGATTCTGGACTTCGACACCCACGGCACCGCCGTCGCCTCCCTGATCACCTCCAATGGCCTGGGCATGGCATCCGTCGCGCCCAATACCAGGATCTGCGCGGTGAAGGTGCTCGACCAGACCGGCCTGGGCTCGTTCGACGACGTGATCAACGGCGTCATCTTCGCCGCGCTGGCGCACGCCGACATCATCAACATGAGCTTGGGCGCGGCGCTCTCGAAGAACGATCCCGGCGTCACCGATCTCATGAAGGTGTTCCAACGCGCGGTGACCTTCGCGCGGCGGCGCGGGAGCCTCGTCGTCGCGTCATCGGGCAACGACGGGATCGACTTCAATAGCGCCGCGTCCGACCTGATCGTGCTCCCGGCCCAGCTCAAGCAGGTGTTGAGCGTCGAAGCCACGGCGCCGATCAACCAGCGGAACTTCGACCGGATCGCGAGCTACTCGAACTTCGGGAGCAAGGGCGCGGATGTGGCGGCGCCGGGCGGGGACTTCATCGATGGGCAGAGCGTGCCTGAGGACCTCATGCTCGCGGCCTGCAGCAGCAAGAGCAAGACGCTCCCGTTCGACTGCTCGGACGGCAGATCCTACCTCCTCGGCGCCGGCACCAGCTTCTCGGCGCCGCTCACGTCCGGCGAGGCCGCGGTCATTCGGGGGCAGATTCGGTGGGACGGGGACGGCGAGCGGACCGCCAAGTGCATCGAGCGCGGGGCGGACCACGTGACCGGGGCGCGGGTTGATCCGGTGTATGGGTTCGGGCGGATCAACGTGTTGGGCGGCGTGATCTACTGCGGCTCGACGAAGAGCGCCGCCGAATCGTAGCCCACCTGGGTCACGGCCTTGAGGTGGAGCAGCTGGGCCCCGACGTCGTAGTAGTACCGGTCGCCGGTGCTGGCATCCAACTCGGCCAGGCTGGCGGCGGCCACGAGCGGCTTGGACGTATTGTAGTCTCGGATCACCCGAAAGCTGGCGCTCGGGTAGGGTACGGTGAGCCGCACGTATTCCCCGGCGACCGACTGCCGAATACTGAACCGGGTCGAGAGTGGCACCGCGCCGCTGAACTGCAAGGTGTACTTGCGGCTCGGGCGCACCGACATGTGCGCCTGCTTGAGGTCGCCCGGGATCCCGACCAACGAGACAGCCGCACCGTCGTCCCGGGTGAGCGTGACCGGGGCGATGTCCTCGGCCCCCTCGCTGTTGAAATGGAGCTCAACGTAGCGCCCGGGGCAGACCTGCGCGTTCCATGCGGTCTTGAGCGTGCAGCCGGGTGCTACTAGGAAGGGGATGTTCGCGACCACGTAGTCGTTGGGAGTGCCGGTAACGGCCCCCACCTGATCGAGGAAGACGGCCGCCTTGTCGCCGTCGCTGTCAGGATGTGGGTCTTCCAGGTATACCGCGTTCGAGTTGACGAAGGTGAGCGCACCGGCGTAGTTGGCGGTGCTCACCGAAAACGCGTTGGAGCGGAGGAAACCGAGCGCGCTCGAGGGTACCACGCCGGACGCGTTGTAGTTGACGAAGGTCGCCCGATCGGCGCCCACGATCCCGTCATAGTACTCGTAGCCCCGAACCACGGTTCCGCTCGGGAACGGCGTGGGTGCGTTGGCTGTCTGCCCGACAAAGAGGGCATCCTCGACCCGAGTATCGGAAGCCGCGAAAGTGACACCAATTCCGTTGTCGGCCAGCACGGGTCCGACCAATTTCAGGTTCGATCCCCTCATCCACACGGCGCGACCGCTCTGCTTCCAGGCGACCAGATTCTTGAACTCGGCCGGAATGGGAGAGGAATCGCCGTTCCCCGGCTCCGCCCGCGGGTCGTAGTAGGCGGTTTCGGTGGTGCCGTCCAGCTTGGGGCCGTTGTCGATATTGAGGGCCACGGAGCGGTTGGAATGGGCCACGTTGTCGCTGAACTCGCCAAGCGCCATCCCGCGCGGCTTGAGCGTCGAGCCCTGGGAAAGCCCCGTTGGGCTCGCCGGCAGCGCAAACCAGAACCCGATGCCCTTGGATCCCGCCGCGGCATTGCCGCGGATCGTATTGGAGGGATTGGTGAGCCAGAAGGTGGCCGGCTTGGTATCGGTTGGGAGAATCTGCTCACCGGTCGCCGGGGCCTTGGTGCCGAGGCCGAGATTGGAGAGGAATTGGTTACCGGTCTCGGCGCCATCCTCGAGAAAGTATCCGTGGCCGATGTCGTCGTAGCAGACGTTGCCCTCGACGCGCGCGTTGCTGGAGCCGTGGACGGTGACGCAGCGGTTGAAGCTCCGCCAGACGCTGCTGAAGGCGAAGTACTGTCCGTCGACCGCGCCGGCCATGTGCCAGTGCATCGGATACCGGGCGAGCTGCGACTTCTGCCCCATATGGTACAGCTCGACGCCCTCGACTCGGGCCGTGCCGCCCGACGTCACCATGATATGGCCGCCGTAGCCGCCGGCGCTGCCGACGCTGTCGCCCTGAATCGTGATGTTGTGCGTGAGCAATCCCACTTCAGCTCGCTCATCGACGTTCTTGCCCGCGAAGCTCTGGATCTGGCCATAGTGCTGAAACGCGAGCGGCTGCTCGATGGTCACGGAGGCGCCGCTGGCGGCCGTGATCTTGAGCTCTTCATCCTGGGTATAGTCGAAGTCGGTCGAGGCCACGACCAGCCGGTCGCCCACGCGCCAATCGACCGCCTGGTCGAGCGTGAGCTGGGTGGCGCCGCTCGCCGCCGTGGCGCCGAGCCGCGTCCAGGTCGCTCGGTGCTCGCCGTGGATGTCGAGCGTTCCGCCGGACATCACGCCGAGCACCTTGTTGCCCATCCCTTGTACATTCTGGCCGTCGGGGCTGGCGGTGAGCGTGATGAGCGCGCGCTTGGTGTAGGGCGCGGCGCTGGTGCCGATGCGGAGGGTCCCGTGCACCATGATCCAGCCGGCCGTGAGCGTGATATCCTTGTCGTCGAAGACCAGCGACCCGTCGATTTGCAGACTCGTCAGGGCCGGCGGACTCACGTCGAGCAGAATCGCTTTACCCGTGGGGATCGTGACCGCATCGCCGGCCACCGGCACCTTCCCGCTGGCCCATGAGGACACATCGGACCAGGGAACGGTGTTGAGGATCGGCTGGTCGGGTCCCGGAGCATGCGGGGCCGTGGAGTCGCCGGCGGAACAGCTCATGAGCGCCAGAAGTGCCAGGATCGGCATTCCCCAGCGGGCGCAAAACGCAAGGCGGCCTTGCATAAAATCCCCGTGCGAAGGTCGAGCGGAAGGCTAAGTCATCGTGCGGCTGTCGTGGCGCGAAACTGCGGCAAGATGTGGGCGCGAACTTTGGTGCAAGGGGTGGCATTCAGTACAGGTTTGTTGCGCGATGGCCCTCGCTCGTTGCATGGAATGGAATCTGGTGAATCCATCCGGTCTCGTGGCGGCCAGCCGGGTCGCCGTGGGTCCAGTGGATCGTGCCGCCGCGCTCGCTCCATTCGTACTCGCCGCGTAATTCGACCGAATCGCCGGGCGCGAGCGGCACCCGCGGCGCCAGATCGAGATTGTGGGCCACGAGAACGGTGACGCTGTCCGCGATTCGCACGATGAAGCGCTCGTGCGGTGCCGCGACGATGCTTCGGATCAGGATCACGCTTCGGGCGGGCACGGTTCGGCGAGCACTATTCCGACGATTCGGCCGACGCTGCATCCTCGCGCGTGCGCTCGGACTCGGCGTAGCGGAGCAATTCCCGACGCACGCGGCCGGCTACGCGGAGCACCCGCGCAGGATACCGTGCGCAACTCGTCTGATACGCTGCGGCGACGCATCCGTTGTAGCGCAGGAGAGCGGAGCGCACGGCGCCGGTGCGCTTCAAGTAAGACTGAAAGACTCGCGC
Organism: Gemmatimonadota bacterium; assembly: GCA_041491545.1. Classification (GTDB taxonomy): domain Bacteria; phylum Gemmatimonadota; class Gemmatimonadetes; order Gemmatimonadales; family GWC2-71-9; genus DASQPE01. The sequence continues at coordinate 11,907 of JBGPVE010000019.1, forward strand.
GCCGTGGCAGATGTTGACATCGACGTCGGTCAAATCGTCCGAGCCACACCCGCGCTCGCGAGCATGAAACGGCATCACCTGCATGAGGCCGGTGGCCCCGCGTGAACTCACCGTGTCTGGATCGAGTTGCGGATTCTCCACCAGGACCAACGCGGTGAGCAAACTGGGCGCGACGCCAAGGCGGCGAGACTCGGTTACCAGCGCTTTGGCGATGTGGCCCGCCGTCTCGTGATCTTCCGTGCGGCGTCGAAGCACGTGGACCAGCGGAGCATCCGCGAATCGGGCGATGGCCTCGCGCTCCAGCGTGGCGCTGTCGCTCGGGAACGGCGCGAGGGTGGCGACGACGTGAGATTCGGCGGGACGGGGCAGGAGTCGAGTGAGCACCGTCGTACGGGCGGGCACGGCAGAGTGCGCGACGTCGAGGCTCGCGCGCGGATCGGGCGAGAGCGTCACGAACGCTCCCACCGCATATACTCCGACGAGCACGGTGACGAAGCCGCGGCTCGGGCCACGGCGCCGCGCCTGCTCGGAAGCTGGGTCCTACCCGGTGTGCTCGGTCAACGCTTTCTCCTTGAGGGCGGAACTGCGTCGAGCGCAACGAGGGCGAGAACGTAACGCTGGGGCCGGGGTCCAGATAGAGGGCGTTCGGGTTGCCGAGCGTTGCAATCCTCGTTCCACCGGTGGGACCGTCCGCCGACGGCGGACCCGACGAAGCGCCCGAACCGCAACGCAAAACGGAGGATTCGCACCGTGCCGGTGGAGATACGGCGTCTCGTCCTCGTGGGTCTCGGAAACGTGGGCCGCAGCTTTCTCCGCGTGCTCGCCTCGCAGAATGCCATCCTTCGGGATCGGTGGGGCGTGTCGTTTCTGCCGGTGGGCGTGGCGGACTCGGGCGGCGCAGCGCTCGATCCGGCGGGGCTGGACGTCGCGGCGCTGCTGGATCTGAAGGAGCGGCACCGCAGCGCCGCCGAGCTTCCAGGCGCGGGGCGCCCGGGGATGAGCGGGGTCGAGTTGGTGGGTTGTGTCCCGGCGGATGTGGTGCTCGAGGCGACCCCGGTGAATCTGCAAACCGGGCAGCCGGGGCTCGACGTCGTGCGTACGGCGCTCGGTCGCGGGTTGCCGGTCGTGCTGGCGAACAAGGGGCCGCTGGCGCTGGCCTACGGCGAATTGGCCCGGCGGAGCGACCTCACCGATCGCGAGAAACCCGCGCTCCGCTTCAGCGCCTGCGTCGGTGGCGCGATGCCGACGATCAACATCGGCAGGCGCGACCTCGCCGGTGCCCGGATTCTGCGGGTGGAAGCCGTGCTCAACGGCACCACCCAGTTCGTGTTGCGCAGCATGGAGGAAGGGAGACATTTCGCCGACGCGTTGGCGGACGCACAACAACGCGGGCTGGCGGAGACCGATCCGTCGCTCGACGTGGATGGCTGGGACTCGGCGGCCAAGCTGGTCATTCTCGCGAACGCCGTGCTCGGTCAACCGACGACGCTCGCCGACCTTGCCGTGCAGGGCATCCGGAACATCACGCCGGATGAGCTCCGCGCGGCGAGCGCGCGAGGCGAACGGATCGTGTTGCTCTGCCTCGCGGCACCGGCACCCGGTGGACCGAACAACCGCTTCACCTTGAGCGTTTCGCCGACGGCGCTGCCCTTGGCGCACCCCCTCGCCCGTATGAGCGGCGACGAGATGGGCGTCGTCTACCAGAGCGACATCGCCGGGCGCATCCATGCAACCACGCTCGAGCGCGATCCGGTCCCCACGGCGGCCGCGATGCTGCGCGATCTGCTGGAGATCAGTCGCTACCCTCGATGATGACTGAGCTGCCACGCCTCATCGAGGCGCAACGGGCTGAGCTCAAGGCGGGCACGCCTCGGCTGACAGCGGGATCGATGCCGGCGCCACGCTCAAGGGCGTGCTCGAACGAGTCGGCGGGCGCGGCGGCGGGAGCCCGCGCCTGGCCCAAGGGACGGTCCCGACCCTCGAGGCGCTCGAGCGTGTTCGAAGGGAGTTGAGCGGCTAGAGCAGCGAGAGCACGAAATCCGCGATGGCACCGGGATCGTCGAGGCGGAATTGCGGCACGACGAGGGGCACGACGAGCGGCTCGTCGGTGGCCACCGCCACCACGTGCGGATCCTGGGGCCAGCACTTGGGCGGCTGGCCGCGCCGGGGCCGGTAGACCTCGATCTTCGGGTAGACCTCGTGCGCAAAACCTTCGACCAGCACGAGGTCCACCTGTCCCGGCGTGAACCTGGTCAGGAGACGCGCCAGGCGCGGCTCATCTTCCGGCGCCGGCTCCTCGGCCAGCAGCGCCCAGCGGCGGTGGGACGCGACGAGGACCTCACGCGCGCCGGCGGCCCTCGCCCGATAGCTGTCTTTGCCCGGCTGGTCGACGTCGAATTCCCGCTGGGCGTGCTTGAGCACGCCGACCCGGCGCCCGGCCCGAGAGAGAATCGGGATCAACCGTTCGATCAGGGTGGTCTTGCCGCTTCCGCTCGAGCCGACAAAGCCCACCGCCGCCATGCCTAGTGGCTCAGACATCCCGGGGACTTCGGCGACTATTATTCGAGATGAGCGGCGGAAGCGTGCCCGCCGTCGAACCGGGAAGGAGCAACGCTCCGATGAGCGCCGACATCTCGCAGATCCAAGACCCGCTGGGATTGCTGCGGCTGGGTTATGCCAAGCCTCTCCTCGAGCACCGTGCCCTCCGCTGGGATCGGGGCGAAATCTCGGAGCAGACCGAGATGGTCGCCGAAGAAACGCCGGTCTCCATCGTCTACAACGGCCTGCCCCACGTCGTGATGATGGCCACGCCCCAGGACCTCGAGGACTTTGCCCTCGGGTTCAGCGTCACCGAGGAGTTGATCGGCTCCGCGGCCGACCTGAAGCATATCGAATGCGTCCGCTACGGCCAGGGGATCGAGATCCAAGCGACCGTCGCCGCCCACTGCGAGGAGGTCATCGCGGCCAAGACGAGGCGACTCACGGGACGGACCGGCTGCGGCATCTGCGGGGCGGACAGCGTCATGGCGGTGCTCAAGCAACTCCACCAGGTCGATACGGGCGTGTCGATTCGGCAGGCGGCGGTGCATGCTGCGCTGGACGCGCTGGCGGGCCATCAGACCCTGAACGCGGCCTCGGGCGCGGTCCACGCGGCCGGCTGGGCCCGACTCGACGGCACGATTCAGCTGGTGCGGGAGGACGTCGGTCGACACAACGCGCTGGACAAGCTGATCGGCGCGTGTCTCAAGGCGGGCACGGACGCGAGGCAGGGCTTCGTGGTCGTCACCAGCCGGGCGAGCTTCGAGATGGTGCAGAAGACCACGGTCTTGGGCGCCCCGCTCATGGCCGCCATCTCCGGTCCGACCGGCCTCGCGATTCGCGTGGCGCAACAGGCGGGCCTCACCCTGGTGGGCTTCGCGAGAGGGACTCGCCACACCGTGTACACCCATCCCCGCCGCCTCATCGCCTGAGCCCGGATCGGGCCCAGTGTCTCGTCAGCGCCGCCCTCCGCCGTCGACGCCCGGAGCGCGGCTCTGCACGTAGCGCCAACCGAACCGACCCTTGATGCAGAGATTGCCGCGGGTGATGTCATGGTCCAGCGGCGAGGTGACCTTCACCACCTCGTTGTCCTGGACATGGAGCTCGAGGGTGCACCCAACACCGCAGTAGGGACAGATGGTATCGGTCACCGTTTGGCGCGACTCGTCCCAGGTTCCCGCCTGACGGCGATCGTACTCGCTCTTGAACATCAGCGCGCCGGTGGGACAGACGGCGATGCAGTTGCCGCAATAGACGCAGGCCGAGCGTGGCAGCTCGACGGCAAACTCGGTCGAGATCCGCGCGTCGAATCCGCGGCCCGCGACGGTGAGCGCGTAGGTGTTCTGGTAGTCCTTGCCGCAGGCCTCCACGCACTTGTAGCACAGGATGCACTTGGCGTAATCTCGCACGTACAGCTCGTTGTCGATCTTGATCGGCTGCGCCACGGTGGCGGCATAGTCGAGGTTCGGCGGCTCGTGATGGCCGGTTTGGAGTCCGTCGCGCGGGCCCGCCTGGTCCCGGGGGGTCGGCGGTCCGTATCGATCCGGGTGGCAACCGTATTCGCCGATCCATCCCTCGGCTTCCGGCGTGGTCGACAGGTCGACGGACGACGCGAGGAACTCGAGAACCATCTTGCGGCTGTGTCGCACGCGGTCGGAGTTCGTCTTGACCACCATCCCGGGTTCGACCTTGCGGGCGCAGGAGGGCACCAGCACGCGGGACCCCTCGACTTCGACCACGCACACGCGGCAGACGTTCACCGGGTGCAGGGTCTCCAGGTAGCAGAGGGTCGGGATCGTCTTGCCCTTCGCCTTGCAGGCCTCGAGAATGGTCGCGCCCTCCTCTACCTGGACCTTCTCGCCGTCGATGGTGAGCTCGACCAGCCGGCGCGGCGGCTTCAGCTGAACGAACGGTGTCGCAGCGGCGGTCATTGGGCTTTCGCTCCATTGAAGAGGTGGAGCCGCTTCACCGCCGATTCCACCGCGCTGTACGCGGTTTGACCGAGGCCACAGATCGATGCGTCCTTCATGGCGAGCCCGATCTCATCGAGGAGCGCCATCTCGCCCGCTAGGCCGCCCCGCGTCCGGCCGGCCCGGATCCGATGCAGCGCCTCCTCCTGCCGGACGGTGCCGACTCGACAGGGAACGCACTGCCCACACGACTCATCCCGGAAAAATGCCGCGATCCGAAGCAGGATCGGCACGAGATCGATCGTGTCGTCGAACGCCATGATCACGCCGGAGCCGAGCGTGGCCTGCGCGGCGCGGGCGCCCTCGAAGGTGAGTGGCATGTCGATCTCGTCGGGCCGGACAAAGACGCCGGCGGCGCCCCCCAGCAGGATCGCCTGGAGCTTCCGCCCCGCGGGGATGCCGCCCGCCAGCTCGAGCATCCGTCGCAGCGTGGCGCCGAATGGGACCTCGTAGACACCCGGACGCGTGACGCAACCGCACAGACAAAAGAGCCGGGGGCCAGCCGAGTCGCCGGTGCCGATCTTGGCGTACGCCGGTCCGCCGATCCGGAGAATCTCGAGCACGTTGACCAGGGTCTCGACGTTGTTGATCAGCGTCGGCTTACCGAACACGCCCACCTGCACCGGGAACGGTGGCTTGTTGCGCGGCTCGCCGCGGAAGCCCTCGATCGAGTTGAAGATCGCGGTCTCCTCCCCGCAGATGTACGCGCCGCCGCCCTTCCGGATCTCGACGTCGAAGCTGAACCCATGTCCCATGACGTCCGCGCCGAGCAGCCCGCGAGCCCGCGCGGCGGCGATCGCGCCGCCCAGGCGCTCGATGGCGAGCGGATACTCGCCGCGCACGTAGATGAATCCCCGCTCGCAGCCGGTGGCGAAGGCGGCGATGGTCATCGCCTCGATCACGCCGAACGGATCGCCCTCCATGATCACGCGATCCTTGAAGGTGCCCGGCTCGGATTCGTCGGCGTTGCAGATGAGATAGTGCGGACGGACCGGCTGGCGGGCGACCGCATCCCACTTGCGGCCGGTGGGGAACGCCGCGCCGCCGCGTCCCAACAGCTTGGCGTCGGTGACCTCGCGGATCACCGCCTCGGGTCCGAGATCGAGCGCGATGCGAAGGGCTTCGTATCCGCCGTGCGCTCGGTAGTCGTCGATGCTGGTCGGATCGGCGACGTCCACCCGCCGCAGCAGCCGGAGCGAGGGATCTCCCGCCTGCGGCAGGCGCGGGTGCGGCGCCGACGCCGGCGTGAGATCGCCCTTCAGCACCCGGGCCGCCTTGGCCGCGTCCAGTCCGCCGAACAGCCGCTCGATCGGCGTCGCTCCCGCGACGGTGAGCAGCGCCGCGGGTGCCTGATCGCAGAGCCCGAGGCAGGGGCTTCTGAGCCACACCGCGTCGTCCTCGCCCAGCGTGACGTGGCTGCCCTCGGGGCCGTGGTGATATGCCGGCCCGACCGTCCGCTCCAGCTCCTGGCAGAGCTGTTCGGCTCCCTTGCACCGGCACGCGATGTCGTCGCACACGTGGAGCACGCGCTTCGGGCGGGGCACGGTCGAGAGGAGCGCGTAGAACGTGGCCACGCCGTACGCGTCGGCGGGCGGGATCGAGAGCCGCTCGCAGATGTAGTTGAGCGCGCCCTCGCTGATCCACCCGACCCGTGATTGGATGGCGTGGAAGGCCGGCAGCAGCAGATGTCGGCGCGAGCGGGCGGCGTGGCCGCCGGCCGCCGTATGCGCATCGCGCTCATCCCGCTCCCCGCCCTCCCATCCCGAGGAAGGCGCACCCAGCAACGCGTCGAGCGCGTCCCGTTCCTCGGCCGTCGGTGCCGCGTCAAGAAGATGAAGATCCACTAGGCGCCCGCGTGGGAGACGGACTGGGCGCGACCTGCCAGCGGCTCGGTGGAGCGCACCGGCTCGACCCGCACGGCGCACGCCTTGAACTCCGCCGTGCCCGATTTGGGATCGGTCTTGTCGATCGTGAGCAAGTTGACTTTGACCTCGTCCTGAAAATGCAGGGTCATGAACACCAGCCCGGCGCGGAGGGTGCGATCGATGCGGGCCGGCGCCACCACGCTGCCGCGACGGGAGGTGACCCGCACTGGATCACCATCCAAGAGCTTCAGATGATCCGCATCCTCCGGCGAAATGTCGAGGCTCTCCCCGCGCCTGAGCGGTGAGCTGTACCCGCCCGACTGGACGCCCGTGTTATAGGAGTCGAGTCGCCGGCCGGTGGTGAGGAGGAAGGGATATTCCGCGTCCGGCATCTCCAACGGCAATTCGTGCTCGACCACCGAAAACGGCGCCGCCGGACCCTCGATCGGGTCCTTCCACAATCGGCTGTGGAGGAACAGCTCACCGGGGTGATTCTCATCGTAGCAGGGCCAGTGGAGCCCGCCCGCCTTTTCCAGACGGGCGTAGCTCATTCCCGCGAAGATCGGGGCCAGGGAACGCACTTCGTTCCACACCTCTTCGCCCGTGGGATGGCCCCAATCGAGCCCGAGCCGCTTGGCGATCTCGGCGATGCTCCAGAGATCGTCCCGGGCGTTGCCGGGCGGCTCCAGCGCCTTCCGCACGCGTTGCACGCGCCGTTCGCTGTTGGTGACGGTCCCCTCGGTTTCGCACCAGCTCGACGCCGCCGGCAACACGACGTGTGCGAACTCGGCCGTGCGCGTGAGGAAGATGTCCTGCACCACTAGGTGATCGAGACCGCCGAGCAGCCGCTCCGCGCGATGTTGATCCGCCTCCGACTGCGCCGGGTTCTCCCCGATGGCGTACACGGCCCGAAGCTCGCCATGCTCCATTGCGTCGAACATCTGGGTGAGGGTCATGCCGTACTCGGGCTTGAGCGTGACACCCCAGGCGCGCTCGAACTTGGCGCGAACGGCTGGATCCGTGGTCCAATCCTGGAATCCGACGAGGCGGTTGGGGATGGCGCCCATGTCGCCGCCGCCCTGAACGTTATTCTGGCCCCGGAGGGGATTGACCCCGGAGCCGTACTTCCCCACGTGCCCGGTCAACAGCGCCAGGTTGATGAGGGACAGGACGTTGTCGACCGCATTGTGGTGCTCGGTGATGCCGAGGGTCCAGCAGATGAGCGCGCGATCGGCCCGGGCGTAGGTGTGGGCCGCTTCCCGAATCACGTCGGCTGGGACACCGGTCGCCTGCTCGGCGAAGTCGAGGGTGTAACGCTCCACCGAGGCGCGGTACAGCTCGAATCCGGTCGTGGCCCGTTGGATGAACGCGGGGTTGGCGAGGCCGGCGTGAATGATTTCCCGCGCCATCGCATTCGCCAGCGCGATGTCGGTTCCGACGTTGAGGCCAAGCCAGGTATCGGCCCACTGCGCCGTTACCGTCCGTCGAGGGTCCACGACGAACAGCCTGGCGCCGTTATGAATACCCTTCAGGACATGATGGAAAAAGATGGGATGATTTTCCCGCGCGTTCGCTCCCCAGAGGAAGATGACGTCCGCCTCTTCCGCTTCACGGTAGGAGTTGGTACCCCCACCGGCACCGAATACCGTCGCCAGACCGACGACGCTAGGCGCGTGTCACGTTCGGTTGCAGCTATCGACGTTATGGGTTCTGAAGCCCACCCGGCTCAGCTTCTGCGCGAGAAAGTTCATCTCGTTGCTGGCCTTGGAGCAGCTGAACGTACCGATCGCGTCGCCGCCGTGCTGATCCCGCACTCGCCGGAAGCCATCGGCGGCCCGGTCGAGGGCTTCGTCCCAAGTCGCCTGGCGGAGCACGCCGTTGTCTCGGACGAGGGGCTCGGTGAGGCGGGTGTAGCGCATAACCATGGGTGGATCCTCCCGAAAAACGGGGTCGGTCGATGGCCTCAGTCGTCCATCGCGCGGGCGAGCTGCCCGCTAGACCTTGGGTGAGTATGGGCGGCCTTGGTCGGAACATCAAGCGGGCAACGCTTATGGGCTGATAGGACCCGCGAATCACGCCAAACGCCCAGCGAGGAGCCACCGGTTCGCGGAGCCGAAGCTGCAGCCTGCTGAGCCGGATGGAAGCTGCAGCCTGCTGAGCCGGATGCGAGAGGGAAACGTGAGGCTCGATCCCTTAGGGCGCCCGCCCCGCGAGAGGGGTGACCCGATCGAGCGTGATGAGGATATCCGGCTGCGCCGCCAGGCTCGCCAGCTCCCGAGCCGATGGTGTGAGCGGCTCCCGATCAGGTACCACGAGCCCCACGCTGTGAGAGACCTCGGGATCGACCAGCGGAATGGCCTGGGAGCCGAACGGCTCCTCGAACAGCTGGAGGAAGGTCTGCGACAGCACGCTGGACCACTGGCCCGACCGGAGATGGGAGCAGAGTGTCACGATCGAGTTGGTCTCGATGTGCGGGCGCACCTCAACGCCCGCCTCGCGGAAGTGGGCGTTGACGATCCGCCGGTTCTGCATGTCCGGGGTGAGCAGACAGAGTGGCACCTGGGCCGCCTCCCGCCACCCGATACTATGCCGTCCGCGGAACGGACCGGCGGCCGGCGTGAAGAACAGATATCGCTCCCGGTAGAGCGGGATCGCGCGGACGTTGGCCAACGGCTCGTTGTCGAGGTAGGTGAGACCGGCGTCGAGACTGAAGTCGTCGAGCCCGCGCTGGATGTCAATGGAGCTGAGCGACAGCACCGTGATGATCACCTGAGGATGCTTGAGCGCGAATGGCGTCGTGAGCGCCGAGACCATCGGCAACGTCGACGGAATGGCGCCCAGCCGCAGACGACCGACGAGCCCGGCGCGCAGCTCTCCCGCCTCCTGCTGCAGGCTGTCGCAATCGGAGAGGATCCGGCGAGCCCAGCCCAACACCCGGTCGCCTTCCGGCGTGAGCCCCTGAAACCGCTGCCCCCGCTGCACGATCAAGAGCCCCAGCTCTTCCTCGAGCTGCTTGATGCCGGCGGAGAGCGCCGGCTGGGTCACCCCGCAAAGCTCCGCGGCGCGCGCGAAGTGCCGCTCCTGTACCAGCGCCGAGAGATACTGAAGGTTTCTAATCAACATGATCCATGAATATTACGCCGGCCGGGCCCCGTGCGCGAACGATTGCGTGAGGCCCGACGCCCGGTGGGCGGACTATCCGGCTTGGCTATGCGGTGGGAGGAGCTAAGAGGGTCAGGTTCGACTCGATCGCTTCCAGAACCAGCGGCTCGAGTCCGCGTGAATGGCGCGATAGATGGCGGTAATAGTTGCCAACACGGGTCATTGGCCGAGCGCAAACGCCGTCCGGAGATCGGCCGCGGCGGAGTCGCGGCTGGTGAGCGGCGCCAGACCCCAGCGCCGCTCGATGAAGGCCAGAATGGATGTCGTATCGTAGCGGCCGTGATCGACGACGCCGTGCTTGGCGAACGGTGAGATGACGATCGCAGGCACTCGCGTCCCCGGACCCCAGCGGTCGATCACCGGCGGCGCCACGTGGTCCCAGAAGCCGCCGTTCTCGTCGTAGGTAAGGATGATCGCCGTCGTCCGCCAGGCGGGACCGTTTCGGACGACGTCGATCAACTCGACCGCGTGGCGCTCACCGGCGAGCACGGTGGAATAGTCGGGATGCTCGTTCACCGGTCCGGCCGGCTTCACGAAGGACACGGCCGGGAGCTGCCCGCTCTTCGCCAGCG
>JBGPVE010000020.1:0-21605 GCA_041491545.1 Gemmatimonadota bacterium
CCCGTTCTTGTCATCGATGTAGTCGCCGCGCACCGCGACGTTCAGCTTCGGGGTTGCGTCAAAGCTTCCCCAGAGCCCCACGCCCCACCACTTCACCTTGCTCCCCGGCGTCGGCAGGTCCTTCTCCTCCCCGTAGTCTCCCTGCAGGTACAGGGTGCCCTTGGGCCCGACCTTCTGCGTGAGGACCACCTCTCCGCCGTAACGGTTACTGGTAGACGCCGCCTGCTCCGGCCCGACATATCCCAAAAGGCCGATCACGGTCGCGGCGGTCGGCGCGATGCCGACGCGGCCCATGAACGATTTCCGGCTGTTGTTGTCCGTCACCACGTCCCAGCCATTGATCACCGCGACCTCGAAATCGACAACGGGACTCACTTTGGCGTCCAGGCGAAGTCCGGTATTGGTGAAGTTCTCCAGGTAGATGAACTGGTTGGCTACCGACAGGTTGGGGTTGACGACGTCCTCGATCACTTCGACGCCCATCAGCGTCGCCATCTTGCCGGCCTTGAACTGGACATACGTCCCAGCCCCGGTGGGAATGTTGACCGTCGCAAACGCCTGGGTGACGTCGCCATTGTTGCCCAGGTCCAAGCCGATCGACTGCGTGACTTTGGCATTCTGGCCGAAGAGGAGATCGACCCGCGCTCCGGCGTCCCACTTGTCGGTCGCTACCGCCTTCTCGAGCGCGAGCTTCGCGGCATTGAACGCGATCTGATCGTGGAAGCGGTCGTAGAAGCGCCCGACAATGGTGCCGGCCTGTGAGGCTGAGGAGTACGTGTACGAGGCGGTCACGTAACCGCTGAGCTTGAGCTTGGTCCACCAGCCGGCGTCCGGCGCAGCCGGAGCGCCCGAGTCCGCGGGAGCGGGCCCGGCCACGGCGGGCTTGACCGCCGCATCGGCCGGGTCCTTCGCCGCCGAATCAGCCTGGCCCAGCGCCGGTGTGGCGTGGGCCAGCCCTCCCGCCAGCATGGTCGCGAGAACAAACCCGGCGATCCGATCCATGAATCCTCCTTTTAGGGCAAATGAAAAGCCCTCGCGGCGAACAGGGAGCAACGCGAGGGCGGAGCGTGGCCGGCAGCATCCGGCTGATCGACGTCCGATGTCGATCAGGGCCACTCTCCGCGGGCATGCCGCGGCGAGCGCGGGTTTCGGTACTCCGGAGTGTGACGACGAACCTGACTGCGGGTCGGCATGGGGGTTCTCTATGAACAATTGGGGCAGTCTGGCCAAACGGGCGTGTGCCCGCGACTGGGAGGCAACATAGTATTTCATGGCCAGGCTGTCAACTCAATCCAGCAGATATTGCAGGAGAATGCAGCTTTCATCGCCAACAATGCGACAATATGGCACAATTGATATCCTAATTGTGCTGTTATTGCACACATACCGCCGCATATTTGCACATTAAACCGGCAATACTCCGGCACGCATCAGTGTGTGCCACATTACGTGCATATATCGGCACCGGTAGGCGGCATATATCACACTGGCAAGCACTCCCGCTCATTCGTCATCATGGTTCTGCATTTTCTGCAAGGAATTCTTGACAGACGCCGTCCAGGACTGTATTCTGGGCCGTACCCGTCACCCACGGATGCCCCCATGGACGGCCGCTTCGCGTCGAGCCTCAAGCCCCGAAACGCCACGGCGCGCGCCAACCAGCGTGTGCCTGTCGCTGATGCGTAGGGCCTCCGACTAGCGGGACAGCGTATACACCGCCGCCCCTGCGCCCCGGACGGAGAGCGCAGGGGCCTCTGCATTTCCACACTTGCTTGGGACTTAGGACACTCATGGCCGCGCTATGGCAAGCCGGATCCTTCCACGCCGGATCCTTCTATGATCGCGAACGGCGCGCTCGCCGGGCTCGTCGCGGTCACCGCGCCCTGCGCCTTCGTGGCGGCGCCGTCGGCGGTGGTCATCGGCGGGCTGGCTGGGGTGTTGGTTTGCATTGCAGTGTTGTTCTGGGAGCGAGTCGCCCGGCTCGCTGCCGTACCCCGACATGTCGGACTCAACTCGGGGTCGTCATCAAGCACGCAACGGTCGGCGCGAAGTCGGCCGCATGACGAACCATCAACCTCAACCCGCATCGGGAGACCCTTGTGGCCACTACGGCTAGAAGTAAGGCGCCCAAGCGCGTCACGGAGACCAGCGCGGTCAAGAAGGTGCTGGAGCTGATCAAGCAGCAGAACATCCGGGTCGTGGACGTGAAGTTCTGCGATCTCCCCGGCACGTGGCAGCACTTCTCCATTCCGGCCGCCACGTTGGATGAGGACATGATCAAGGAGGGTCTCGGCTTCGACGGCTCCTCGATCCGCGGCTTTCAGGCGATCAACGAGAGCGACATGCTCCTCATGCCGGACGTATCCACGGCGTTCGTCGATCCGGTGCTCGAGGTGCCGACGCTGTCGCTCACCTGCGACGTGTATGATCCGATCAGCTTGGAGCCCTACTCCCGCGATCCACGCTTCATCGGTTTCAAGGCGGAGGAATATCTACGGACCAGCGGCATCGCCACGACGTGCTACTGGGGACCGGAAGCCGAGTTCTTCATCTTCAACTCGGTCCGCTACGACCAGAACGCGCACGAGGCTTACTACCACATCGATTCCGACGAGGGCGTCTGGAATTCCGGCGCCAACGGTAAGCCGAACCTCGGCCACCGTCCGCGGCACAAGGAGGGCTACTTTCCCGTGCCTCCCGCCGACCGGCTACAGGATGTCCGCTCCAAGATCATGCTCGCGCTGATCGATGCCGGAGTGCCGGTCGAGGTCCAGCACCACGAAGTGGCGACGGCCGGCCAGGCGGAGATCGATTTCCGCTTCGGCCCGCTGGTGCAGACGGCCGATCGGCTCATGACTTACAAGTACATCGTGAAGAACGTGTGCCACAATCTCGGCTATACGGCCACGTTCATGCCCAAGCCGCTCTTTGGCGACAACGGGTCGGGCATGCACGTACATCAGTCCCTCTGGAAGGGCGACACGAACATCTTCTTCGACGAGAAGGGGTACGCGCTGCTCTCCGAGACGGCGAGATACTACATCGGGGGCCTCATTGCCCATGCGCCGGCATTGCTCGCGCTGTGCGCGCCGACCACCAACAGCTACCGACGGCTGGTCCCCGGCTTCGAGGCTCCGGTGAACCTGATGTACTCGGCGCGGAATCGGTCGGCCATCTGCCGCATTCCGATGTACTCCACGAGCCCCAAGGCCAAACGGGTCGAATTCCGCGCGCCGGATGCCACGGCCAATCCGTATCTCGCATTCGCCGCGATGCTCATGGCCGGCCTGGACGGCATCAAGCGGAAGCTCGAGCCGCCCGCGCCGATCGACGAGGATCTCTACGAGCTTCACGACGCGCGGAAGGCCCAGATCAAAACGGTGCCCGGCAGCCTGGCCGAGGCGGTCGGCGCACTCGAGAAAGACCATGAGTTCCTGCTCGAGGGCGACGTGTTCACGCCGGATGTGCTCGAGACTTGGATCGAGATGAAGCGGACCAAGGATATCGCGCCCATGAGCCTGCGGCCGCATCCGTACGAGTTCTTCCTCTACTACGACGCCTGAAACGACTGCTTTCGCTCACGGAGCCGCCATGGACAAGATCAGCGGAGCAGACACCGCGTGGTTGATGATCTCAGCCGCGCTGGTCATGCTGATGACACCGGCGTTGGGCCTCTTTTACGGCGGCATGGTGCGGCAGAAGAATGCGCTGTCGACCATCATGCACAGCTTCTTCATCCTCGCGCTCGTCAGTGTGCAGTGGGTCATCTTGGGGTATTCGCTCTCGTTTGGGCCGAGCCAGGGCGGCATCATCGGAGGCCTGGATTGGGTGGGGCTCAGAGGCGTCGGACTGGAGCCGAATCCGACCTACGCCGCCACCGTGCCGCACCAGGCGTTCATGGTCTATCAGATGATGTTCGCTGTGATCACGCCCGCGCTCATCTCGGGAGCATTCGCCGAGCGCCAGCGGTTCAAGGCCTTCGTGCTCTTCTCGCTCCTGTGGGCGACGCTGGTGTACGACCCGGTGGCCCACTGGGTCTGGGCCGATGGCGGCTGGCTGCATCGGCTCGGCGCGCTGGATTTCGCGGGCGGCACCGTCGTGCACATCACGTCGGGCGTCTCCGCGCTGGTTTGCGCCGCTGTTCTCGGACGCCGGCAGGGCTACGGGTGGGCCTCCATGGAGCCGCACAACGCCACAATGACGATCCTGGGCACCGCGCTGCTGTGGTTCGGCTGGTTCGGTTTCAACGCCGGGAGCGCTCTCGGGTCGGGTGCACTGGCGGTGAGCGCGTTCGTCGCCACCCACGTGGCCGCTGCCAGCGCGGCGCTGACCTGGCTCGTGGCCGGCTGGGTCAGACACCGGCGGCCGAGCGTGCTCGGCGCGGCCGCCGGTGCCGTGGCTGGGCTCGTTGGCATCACGCCGGCCGCAGGATTCGTAACGCCGATGGCGGCGCTCCTGATCGGCATGCTGGCCGGACTCGGGTGCTTCCTGGTGGTGGAGCTGGTAGTCCGGGGTCGGGTGGACGACTCGCTCGACGTGTTCGGCGTCCATGGCGTGGGCGGCATGATCGGCGCTCTGGCCACCGGCTTCTTCGCCAGCAAGGCCCTCAATCCGGCCGGCGCGAACGGTCTGCTCTACGGCAATCCGGCGCAGGTCGGAATCCAGCTGGTCGCCATCGGCGCCGTCGCCCTCTACGCCGCACTGGTCACCTGGGGTCTTCTCAAAGCCGTGGACGCGCTGGTCGGCCTGCGGGTGTCGCCCGAGGAGGAGGCGCGGGGGCTCGACCTGTCGCAGCACGGCGAGGCGGCCTACCAACAGCCGGCCATCTAACCAGGACGACGGCGCCCTAGGGCGCCGTCGCACGGGCGTGGCGCCGGGCGTGGCGCCGGGCGTGGCGCCGGGCCGACCGGCGCCCCATATTGTATAGGCCGCAGTCGCGCGAGCCGACGGGTCTTGCTGCGGCCATACGGATCTGTCCAAAGGAGCCCGAAGGATGAAACTGATCACCTGCATCATCCGACCCGAGCGTCTGACCGAGGTCAAGGCGGCGCTGTTCCGGGCGGGAGTTACTGGCATCTCGATCAGCCGAGTGAGTGGCCACGGCGGCGAGCGGGACCTCGTCGAGCACTACCGGGCTTCCTCGATTGTTCTGGAGTTTCGCGAGAAGGTCAAGATCGAGATGGCCGTCTCGGAGCCGTTCGTGGAACCGACCATCACAGCGATCTTGAGCTCCGCCCGCACCGGGGAGGTCGGCGACGGCAAGATCTTCGTCCAACCCCTGGAGCGGGTGATTCGGATTCGAACCGGAGAGGCTGACAACGCGGCACTCACCCCGGTGACCGCCGACGAGGTGCAACGCAGCGCTCTGCAAGCCGCGCAGCCGTAGCGGCGAGGCCCGACGGTCACTCGATCCGTCGGGCCCTCTTGTATATTCCCCCCTCTCGACCGCACCAGCACAACCGATTCACTCCACCGCCCCCGGGCCCGTCGGGGGCGCCCAGAAGGATTCCGGTTCATGGCTCGCCAGCTCCGTAGCGCCACCATCACCGAGGGCGTGCAGCGATCGCCCAACCGCGCCATGCTCCGGGCGGTCGGCTTCAGCGACGCGGACTTCGGCAAACCGATCATCGGGATCGCGAACGGCTACAGCACGATCACGCCGTGCAACGCCGGGCTGGACGTGCTCGCCCGCCGGGCCGAGGCGGCGACGCGGGCGGCCGGCGGCATGCCGCAGGTGTTCGGCACGGTCACGGTGAGCGACGGTATCTCCATGGGCACCGAGGGGATGAAGTACTCCCTGGTATCCCGCGAGGTCATCGCCGATTCGATCGAGACGGCCTGTGGCGCGGAGAGCATGGACGGCGTGCTGGCCGTGGGCGGCTGCGACAAGAACATGCCGGGCGCGATGATGGCGATCGCCCGCATGAACATTCCGGCCATCTTCGTGTACGGCGGCACGATCAAGCCGGGCCACTATGGCGGCCGTGACCTCACGGTGGTCAGCGTCTTTGAAGCGGTGGGGGAGTTCAGCGCCGGCCGGATCGGCCAGGATGAGCTGTTGGGCGTGGAGCGCCACGCCTGCCCCGGCCGCGGCTCCTGCGGCGGAATGTTCACGGCGAACACGATGTCTTCCGTGTTCGAGGCGATGGGGATGAGCCTGCCCTACTCGTCAACGATGGCCGCCGAAGACGCGGAGAAGGAAGAGAGCGCGGCCAAGTCGGCGACCGCGCTGGTCGACGCGGTACGCCAGCAGCGGCTCCCGCGCCACATCCTCACCCGCCAGGCGTTCGAGAACGGAATCGCGGTCGTCATGGCGCTGGGCGGCTCCACCAACGCAGTCCTCCATCTGCTCGCCATCGCGCGGGCCGCCGCAGTTCCGCTCGCCCTCGACGACTTCGAGATGATCCGCGCCAAGGTCCCCGTCCTCGCCGACCTCAAGCCTTCGGGCCGCTTCGTCGCCACCGATCTCCATCACGCGGGCGGCGTGCCTCAGGTGATGAAGATGCTGCTGGCGCACGGGCTCTTGCATGGCGATGCGCTCACCATCACCGGCGAGACCGTGGCCGAGGTGCTTCGCGATCTGCCGGACGAGCCCCGCGCCGACCAAGAGGTGATCCGGCCCTGGAACCGACCCCTTTATGTCCAGGGCCACCTCGCGATTCTTCGAGGCAACCTCGCGACCGAAGGTGCAGTCGCCAAGATTACCGGAGTCAAGTCGAAGGCGCTCACCGGCCCAGCCCGCGTGTTCGAATCGGAGGAGGCGTGCCTCGGGGCGATCCTCGCCGGACGAATCCATGCGGGTGACGTTCTGGTCATCCGCTATGAAGGTCCCCGCGGCGGCCCGGGCATGCGGGAGATGCTGGCGCCGACGTCGGCCATCATCGGCGCCGGGCTGGGCGATTCGGTCGGGCTGATCACGGACGGGCGCTTCTCGGGAGGCACCTACGGGATGGTGGTGGGCCACGTGGCGCCGGAGGCGGCCGTGGGCGGCGCGATCGCGCTGGTCGAGGAGGGGGACTCCATCACCATCGACGCCGACCGGCGTCTGCTGCAGCTCAACGTGCCCGACTCCACTCTGGCGGTGCGGCGGGCGGCGTGGCGGCCGCCTGCACCCCGCTACACCGCGGGCGTCCTGTACAAGTACGCCAAGCTCGTCTCGAGCGCGAGCCTCGGAGCGGTGACGGACCTCTAAGTACACCCGCTCGCGCCTGTGCCCACGCCGCGCGCCTGCTCAGGCGCGCTGAGCCGTAGCAACGGCGAGGGCTCGGACCACCCGGTCACCGAACTCGCGCGTCCCGATCGCGGGCTCACCCGGCTGCGCGAGATCGCGTGTCCTAACACCGCTCTCGATCACGCGGCGGATCGCCTCGTCGATCAGATCGGCCGCCTCGGGCAGCCGGAGACCGTGGCGAAGCAGGAGGGCCGCCGAGGCGATCGCGCCGATGGGATTCGCGATGCCCTTCCCCGCGATGTCCGGCGCGGAGCCGTGCACCGGCTCGAAGAGCCCCGGCCCGTCACCCAGCGACGCTGAAGGAAGTAAGCCCAGCGACCCGGCGAGCACGGCGGCCTCGTCGCTCAGAATGTCGCCGAACAGATTTTCGGTGACGAGCACGTCGATCGCGCCGGGATTCGCGACGAGCCGCATGGCGGCGTAATCGACGTAGAGATGCTCCAGCGTGATGTCGGGGTAGTCGGCTCCCACCCGGGTCACGACATCGCGCCAGAGCTGCGACACCTCCAGGACGTTCGCCTTGTCCACCGATGTGACGTGCCGCCGCCGGCCACGCGCGGCCTCGAACGCGACGCGCGCCACGCGCTCAATCTCCACCGCCGTATAGCGCAGAGTGTTGACCGCCTCAGTGTCGCTCCGTCGCCGAGGCTCTCCGTAGTAGAGACCGCCGGTCAGCTCGCGCACGATCAGGAGATCGGTGCCCTGAAGCCGCTCCGGCCGAAGCGGCGACGCGTACGCCAGGGCGGGATACACGGCCACCGGCCTAAGGTTGGCGTACACGCCGAGCAACTTACGAAGGGCCAGGAGACCGGCTTCGGGGCGGTGGTGGCGCGGCGCCCGATCGAGAGAGGGATCGCCGACGGCGCCAAGAAATACGGCGTCAGCCTCAATCACCGCTGCGCGGGTTTCGGCCGGAAAGGGTTCGCCGTACTCCTTGAACGCCGTCGCGCCGATCGGATATGTCGGCGTCTCGAATTCATGCCCGAGCACTTCCCCCACCGCCCGGAGCGCTCGCACCGCCTCGGCCGTCACCTCCGGACCGATGCCGTCGCCCGGGAGCACCGCGATCGTGTGACGGGTCATATCGACGACCGCCCCAGGGCCGCGTGCCGCCGCTCGAAGGCGGCGATCTCGACCTCGTTCAACAGCGTGAGCCCGATCTCATCCAAGCCCTCGAGCAACATCCGCCGCCGGTAAGGATCGATCTCAAATAGGGCCTCGAAGCCCGCGCCATCGGCCACACGCTGCCTCACCAGATCCACCGTCAGATCGTAGCCGGCTCGCGTTCGCTCGCAGCGCTCGAGCAAAGTGGCCACCTCGGCCTCGGCGAGCCGCACCGGCAGCAGTCCGTTTTGACAGCAGTTGTTGTAGAAGATGTCGGCGAAGGACGGCGCCACGATGGCCCGGAACCCATATTCGGCCAGGGCCCAGGGTGCATGCTCGCGCGATGAGCCGGAGCCAAAGTTGGCCCCAGTCACGAGGACGGTCGCCCCGACGGCATTGGGACGGTTCAACTCGAACGCGGGGTCCGGAGTCCCGTCCGGCCGGAAGCGCCAATCGTAAAAGAGGTACTGCCCAAACCCGGTCCGCTCGATCCGCTTGAGAAACTGTTTCGGGATGATCTGGTCGGTATCGACGTTCACCCGAGGGAGCGCGGCGGCACGACCGGTGTGGACAGTAAAGGGACGCATGTTCTCGATGGTGTTAGAGACCAAGAGCAAAACGTGAAGGGTGGAACCCCCGCACGTCGATCAGCCGTCCCGCGATGGCCGCCGCGGCCGCCATCTCCGGGCTCATGAGATGGGTGCGACCACCCTTGCCCTGCCGGCCCTCGAAGTTCCGATTCGACGTGGACGCGCAACGCTCGCCGCTTCCCAAGATGTCGTCGTTCATGCCGAGGCACATCGAGCAGCCGGCGTTGCGCCATTCGAAGCCGGCTTCCCCAAAGATGCGATCGAGTCCTTCCGCTTCGGCCGCCGCTTTGACCCGCATCGAGCCAGGAACCACCATGGCCCGAACGCTGCCCGCCACCCGCCGGCCGTGCACGACTTGCGCCGCGGCCCGCAGGTCCTCGATTCGCCCGTTGGTGCAGGAGCCCAGGAACACGCGATCTACCGGCACGCCCTCGAGCGGCGTCCCGGCCTTGAGTCCCATGTACTCCAAGGCGCGGGCGACGGCCCGCTGATCCGCTTCGGCTGGGTACTCCGAAGGGTCGGGAACTCGAGCCGTGATATCCGCGACCATGCCCGGGTGCGTGCCCCAGGTGACTTGCGGAGCCAGCCGCGAGGCGTCGAGCTCGACCTCGCGATCGTATCGGGCGCCGGGATCGGTCGCCAGCCGGCGCCATGCCGCGACCGCGTCGTCCCAAGCCTTTCCCGTCGGAGCGCGGGGGCGTCCGCGCAGCCAGGCGAATGTCGCGTCGTCCGGCGCGATCATCCCGGCGCGGGCACCGGCCTCGATCGACATGTTGCAGACCGTCATCCGTCCCTCGATCGAGAGTGCGCGGATGGCTTCGCCGGTGTACTCGATCACGTGTCCCGCGGCGCCACCGGTGCCGATCTTCCCAATGAGCGCCAGAACCAGGTCCTTGGCCGTGACCCCGGCTGCCGCGCGACCCGTGAAGCGGACTTCCATCGTCCTTGGCCTGGCCTGAACCAGACACTGCGTGGCGAGCACGTGCTCCACCTCGCTCGTGCCGATGCCGAACGCAAGCGCGCCGAATGCACCGTGAGTCGACGTATGGGAGTCGCCGCAGACGATCACGCTGCCAGGCTGGGTGGCGCCGAGCTCGGGACCGATCACGTGCACGATCCCCTGGCCGGGCGAGTCCAGCCCGAATAATTCGACGCCGAACTCAGGCGCGTTGCGCTCCAACGTGGAGACCTGGGTTGCGGAGATCGGATCGGCGATCGGCAGCGAGCGATCGCCGGTCGGTACGTTGTGATCGACCGTGGCGAGGGTGAGCTCGGGACGGCGGACCCGGCGGCCGGCGAGCCGGAGCCCGTCGAACGCCTGCGGGGACGTCACCTCGTGCACCAAATGCAGATCGACGTACAAGAGGGTCGGCCCGTCGTCCTGTTGGTGCACGATGTGGGCGTCCCAAACCTTCTCGAAGAGAGTACGCGGGGTCATCGTCACCCGACCGGTCAGCGCGCGGGCGCCGGCGCGGACGGCCGAGCGCGGGAAGCGGCCGACTCCGTTCCGCGACCGCTGGCCGTCGTCCGCTCCCGCCCGTTCCCGTCCGCCTCCGCCGGCTTGCTTCCACCCTCGTTCGACCACGGCATCATCGCGCGGAGCTGCCGGCCGACTCGCTCGATCAGGTGATCGGTGTCGGCCTGGCGCATGCGCTCGAAGTTGGGCCTGCCCTGCTTGTTCTCGTTCAGCCATTCGCGGGCGAAGCGGCCGTCCTGAATCTCATCAAGGATGCGTCGCATCTCCGCGCGGGTTTCGTCGGTCACCAACCGGGGGCCGCGAGTGTAGTCGCCGTATTCAGCGGTGTCGCTGATCGTCTGCCGCATGAACTGGAGACCACCCCGATACATGAGATCGACGATCAGCTTGAGCTCGTGCAGACACTCGAAATAGGCCATCTCCGGCGAGTAGCCGGCGGCCACCAACGTCTCGAACCCTGCCTTGACCAAGGCCGTCGTGCCGCCGCAGAGCACGGCCTGCTCCCCGAAGAGATCGGTCTCGGTCTCCTCACGGAAGCTGGTTTCGATCACACCGGCCTTGGTGCAGCCGATGCCGCAGGCATAGGCGAGCGCGTTGGCCAATGCCTGACCGCTCGGATCCCGGTGGACCGCGACGAGCCCCGGCACTCCCCGTCCCGCCTCGAACTCGGTGCGCGCCAAGTTGCCCGGCGACTTGGGTGCCACCATCGACACGTCGATCCCAGCGGGCGGCACGATTTCGCCATAGTGGATGTTGAACCCGTGCGCGAACATCAGGGTGTTGCCCGGCTGGAGACCGGCCGCGACTCCGGATTCGTAGACCGCGCGTCCGTCCTGATCCGGAACGAGCAGCATGACGACGTCGCCCGCCGCGGCCGCATCGGCCACTGGACGAACGTCGAGCCCGGCCGCCTTCGCCTTGGCCCACGAGCTGCCGTCCGGTCTGAGGCCGACGATGACACTCGCACCGCTGTCTCGCAAGTTGAGCGCGTGGGCGTGCCCCTGCGCGCCGTATCCAATGATGGCGAACGTGCGATTCAACAGCCGGGCGCGATCCGCGTCGCGGTCGTAGTACACTCGCACCGAAGTGGAACTCATGACACCGTCTCCGAAGTGAAAGAAAGGGGCACGCCGGCGGCCGCACCGGTGGTACGCTCGAGAGCCACCGCACCGCTCCGCGCGACCTCGATCAACCCAAACCGCTCGAGCGCCCGCAGAAAGGACACGACAAACGCCTCGGACCCACTCACCTCGAGGATGATCGCATCGGGAGATTCGTCGACGATCGTCGCCTTGTAGAGTAGCGCCACGTCCAGAAGCTCGGCATAGCGCTCGTGAGCCGCCCGGACTTTCACCAGCGCCAGCTCCCGCGCGATGCCGTCGCACGTGGGGAACGTCACCGCCTCGCGCACGCCCACCACGTTGTGAAGCTGCCGGGCCATCCGATCGGCGGCGGCCTCGTCCGTCTGCAGCATGATCGTCAGCCTCGAGATTCCCGCGGTGGAGCTGGGCCCCACCGCGATGCTCTTGATGGGGAGGTTGCTGCGCCGCAGCATGCCCACGGCGCGGTTGAGCGTGATCAGTTGGTCCTCGAGCAGCACCGACAGCGTCTGCGGAACCGTCATGCCGGCACCAGCGAAGGTCCCGCCGGCTCGCCTTCGATCGGTTCCGACAGCGACGCGCCCGGCGGAATCATCGGGAAGACGTTGGCCTCCTGCTCGATGAGGAACTCGATCAACGTCGGCCCGTCGTGGGCCATGGCCGCCCGGATGACATCCGCCGTTTGGGTCGTCTCCGTCACCCGCCACCCGGCGATGCCATACGCGTCGGCCAGCTTCACGTAGTCGGGACTCCAGATGGGCGTCGCCGAGTAGCGGCGGCCGTGGAAGAATTGCTGCCACTGCCGCACCATGCCGAGGTAGCCGTTGTTGAAGATCGCCATCTTCACGGGGATTCGCTCCTGCACCATCGTGGCGATCTCCTGCATGTTCATCTGGAAGCCGCCGTCGCCCGAGATGGCCCAGACGGCCTCCTCGGGTCGCGCGAAGTGGATGCCCATCGCCGCCGGGACCGCGAACCCCATGGTGCCGAGCCCACCGGAGGTGATGTGGCTGTTGGGTCGCTGGTAGGGATAGAGCTTCGCCACCCACATCTGGTGCTGACCCACGTCGGACACGATGGTGCAGTCGCCCTCGGTCACGTCGTACAACGTGCGGAGAATGGACTCCGGCGAGAGGTCCCCGCGGTAAGCCTCGCTCCTCAGTTTGGCGAAGCCGGTGATTTCCGCCCGCCACTCGTCGCAGTCGCGCGATTTGACGACGCCGATCAACTGCGCGAGCACTTCACGCGCGTCGCCGACGATGGCCACGGCCACCGGCACGTTCCGACCGATTTCGGCCGGATCCAACTCGACATGAATGATCTTGGCCCGGGGGGCAAACGCGGCGACGTTACCGGTGACCCGGTCGTCGAAGCGAAGCCCCACGCCAAGGATGACGTCGGCGTGCTGGATGGCCCGGTTCACGTGCACCTCGCCGTGCATGCCTGGCATGCCGAGGTGCAGCGGATGCGATTCCGGAAAGCCGCTGATGCCCAGGAGGGTCGTGATGACCGGAACGCCGGTCTTCTCGGCCAACGCGCGGAGCTCGCCGTACGCGTTGCTCAGCAGAATCCCGTGGCCGGCCATGATGAGCGGGCGCTTGGCCTCGGCGATGAGCCGGGCCGCATGCCGGAGTCCCGCCTCCCTTGGCTGCTCCAGCCACCGCTCCGGCACCTCTTTGCCGACCCGCCCGGCCGAGCCGGTGCCGCGCCGGTATTCCGCCTTCTGATTCTGCACGTCCTTCGGCACGTCGACCAGCACGGGACCGGGGGAGCCGTCGCGCGCGATCGCAAACGCCTCGCGGACCGTCTCCCCCAGCTTGGCGATGTCGTCCACCAGCACGTTGTGCTTCGTGATCGGTTGCGTCACGCCGATGACGTCGGTCTCTTGAAATGCATCCTTGCCGATCATCGCGCGGGGGACCTGGCCCGTGATCGCCACCACCGGCGAGTTGTCCATGTACGCCGTCGCCAGCCCGGTGACGAGGTTCGTGGCGCCCGGACCGGACGTCGCGACGCACACGCCGACCCGTCCGCTGGCCCGCGCATACCCGTCGGCCGCATGCGCGGCCGCCTGCTCATGGCGCACCAGCACATGCCGCAGCCCGGGATACTCGGGAAGGGCGTGGTAGAAGGGCATGATCGCACCACCCGGATACCCGAACAACACGTCGACGCCCTCTTCCAGGAGCGCGCGACAGAGAATCTGAGCGCCGGAGAGAAGTTCGGTCATACGCCCCACAAGTAGCTGGAGTTGAGCGAGGTCGACTCGAGCCGCTCCGCGTGCCGCGCCTTGTTCAACGCGTGCACCAGCGCCCGCGCGCTCGCCTCCACGATGTCGGTCGATGCGCCCTGGCCGCTCAGCGACTTGCCGTCCACTCTCGCCTGGAGGAAGACCTGGCCCACGCTGTCGCGGCCCGGCGTGACGGACCGCAGTTGCAGACTGATGACCTCGACTTGACGCCGAAGGATGTCGCTGATCGCGGTGAACGCGGCTGCGATCGGACCGTCGCCGGCGCCCGTGGCGGCACGCTCGCCCTGCCACGGCCCGGTGAGCCGGACCTCCGCCGTGGCCGGGACGCTGCCGCAGACCACCTTGAGATGGGTGAGCTGATACTCCTCGGGCGCGTCGTGGAAGGTGTCATGCAACAGCGCCAGCAGATCCTCGTCCAGGATCTCCCGCTTGCGATCGGCCAACGCGGTGAAGCGTCCGTAGATCTCGTTCAGCTTGGCGTCGTCGAGATCGCACCCCAGCTCGCGATAGCGCTGCTCCAGCGCATGACGCCCCGAATGCTTGCCGAGGACCAGCGTCGACTTGGGGATGCCGACCGTCTCCGGTCGGATGATCTCGTAGGTTTGGCCGTTCCGGAGCATCCCGTGCTGGTGAATACCGGCCTCATGGGCAAAGGCGTTGCGGCCGACCACCGCCTTGTTGGGTTGGGGAAAGACACCCGTCAGGTAGGACAAGAGTTGGCTGGTCCGGTAGATCTCCTGGGTGACGATGTTGGTGCGGAACCCGAGCGCCTGGCGGCGGATCATCCCCGCGATCACGATCTCCTCGAGCGCCGCGTTGCCCGCGCGCTCGCCGATGCCGTTGATCGTGCACTCGACCTGACCGGCGCCCGCCTGGATGGCCGCGAGCGAGTTCGCCACGGCGAGGCCCAGATCGTCATGACAGTGCGCGCTGAAGATGACACGCTCGGCGCCCGGCACCCGCTCCCGCACCGAGCGGAACATGGCCCCGTACTCCGAAGGCGTCGCGTACCCGACCGTGTCTGGGAGGTTGATCGTCGTCGCGCCTTCGCCGATGGCGAGCTCCACCACCCGGCAGAGGAAGTCCGGGTCGGTCCGGCTCGCGTCCTCAGCGGAGAACTCGACGTCGTCGGTGTAGCAGAGCGCGCGTCGCACGCCGTTGCGCACCATCTCGAGCGCTTCCTCCGGCGTGATCCGGAGCTTCTCGCGGAGGTGGAGATCCGAGGTGGAGAGAAAGACGTGAAGTCGGGGACGGGCCGCCCCATGGAGCGATTCACCGGCCAACTGGATGTCCCGGTCCACGCAGCGCGCCAAGGCCGCGAGAATTGGGCGCCGGACCTCGGCCACCACATCCCGCACGCTGCGGAAATCGCCCTCCGATGCGGCCGGAAAGCCGACTTCGATGACGTCGACCCCCAACGCGTCGAGCTGGCGCGCGAGTCGGAGCTTCTCCTCGGGAGTGAGGCTGTTGCCGGGTGCCTGCTCGCCGTCCCGCAGGGTCGTATCGAAGATGATGACTTCCTTGACCATGAATGACTCCGCGCGCTCTGCATTTGATGAAGCAAAAACGCCGCGAACCTTGGGGTTCGCGGCGCCTGGTTGATTCGTCGGAGACTGTGTTTCTAGCCTATGCTGTCTCGACCGGCACGCCGCGAACCCTCTCCTGCCCAATAAGAGGCAGAAGAATAAGGACGACGACGATAAGGACGATGGTGCCGATCATGAGTTCGGTGCTGCGTCCTGGCGTGTTGGGTATCGGATAAGTATCTGCCGGGTGCCGCAATTCAGTGCAATACCGAGGGTTGAGGTTAAGCCACGGCTGGGAGGCTGTCAAGTGGGGGTGCGGGTCTTCGGGCGCCTGCCCGCGACGGTGGGGCCGCTTGACGGATACGGGGCCAATGCATAACATTCCAATACGATGACTACCAACCGCGCCCGAGTTACTGCCCTTATTCTCGTCCTCTCCTCAGGGAGCGACCGGGTGATTTAGCGCGCGCACGTCAGACACTCCCGGCCCGCTTCCAGTGAGGAGCGGGCCTTTTTTGTTGCCTGCGCGCCGGTCTCTCCGACCGGTCGCGGCCCCACGTTCTCGGAGGCACCATGGCCAGATCTGGGCAGCGGATCCGTCCGGCCGGTTCCGAACATCGTCACAGCGCTCCCCATGCAGCGAGCCGAGGCGAGCAGCTCGACCCCTATCGCGAGCACGACGCCTGCGGCACCGGCTTCGTGGCCCAGGCGTCCGGGATCCGCTCGCATGAGGTCGTGGCCATGGCGCTCGAGGCTGTGGCCCGGGTGGCGCACCGGGGCGCGGCGTCGACGGACAATTCCGGCGACGGGGCCGGCCTTCTCACGCAGATTCCGCATCGCCTCTTCTTCCGCGACGCCTATCGGCTGGCGCTCAGGCTCCAGCCGGGCCGTCCCTTCGGCGTCGGCTCCTTCTTTCTTCCGACCGACCCCGCCGCGCTGACTCAGGCCGAATCGATGATCGAAGCCGTATTCAGCGCCGACGGCATCCCGTTCTTGGGATGGCGCGAGGTGCCGATCAATCCGGCCGCGCTGGGACCCACCGCGCGCGCTTCCTGCCCCGTCATCCGCCAAGCGTTCGTGGGGATGCCGGCTGGCGTGCCGGACGAGGACGCCTGGGAGCGCGTGCTCTACCTCGCACGACGAGAGATGGAGCGCCGGGCTCACGAGACCGGGCTAGCCTCGTTCTTCGTCTGTTCGCTCTCCTGCCGCACCATCGTTTATAAAGCACTGCTCAACGGGACCCAACTCCCGGCATTCTATACCGACTTCCGGTACCCCGAGTACGAAGCCGCGATCGCCGTATTCCATCAACGCTATTCGACGAACACGCTGCCGAGCTGGGCCCTGGCGCAGCCATTCCGACTCATTGCCCACAACGGCGAGATCAACACGCTCTGGGGCAACCGGAACGCGATGGCGATGCGACAGCCGCTCATGGACTCGCCCCTCTGGGGCAGCAAGGTGGATCGGATCCGGAACCCGATCTGGGCGGAGGGGAGCGACTCGGCGAGCCTCGACAATGCCATGGAGCTCTTTGTCCGCTCCGGCCGCGATCCGGTGCACACGTTGATGATGATGATCCCGCAGGCCTGGGAGAAGTATCCGGACCTGCATCCATCGATCAAAGCGTTCTACGAGTACCACCAGTGCGTGATCGAGCCCTGGGATGGGCCCGCGGCCGTCGCGTTCACCGACGGGATCATGGCCGGCGCCATCGTCGACCGGAACGGCCTTCGTCCCTGTCGGTATAAGATCCGGCGCGACGGCCTCGTGGTGGCGGGCTCGGAAGTGGGACTCGTCGACCTGGATCCACACGACGTCGTCGAGAGCGGGAAAGTCGGCCCGGGCGAGGTGCTCATGGTCGACACCGCCCGCACCGAGGTTGTGCGAAACCTCGATGCCAAGCTCGAGGTCGCGGGCCGGCGGCCGTATGCCCGCTGGGTCGGGCGCTATATGGCGACGCTCTGCCCCGATCCGTCGAAGCTGCCGGCGCCGCCGGCGGCGGAGACTCTCGGCCGCTTGCAGCGCGCCTTCGGCTACAACTTCGAGGACCTGCGTTACGTGCTGGAACCGATGGGCGCAAGTGGGAACGATGCGGTGTGGAGCATGGGTGACGACACGCCCATCGCACCCCTGAGTAAGCTGCCGCAGAGCGTGTACGCCTACTTCCGGCAGCGCTTCGCGCAGGTGACCAACCCGCCGATCGACTCGTTGCGCGAGACGATGGTGATGTCGCTCCGCATGCATTTGGGCCGCCGGGGCTCGCCGCTGCTCGAGCGCCCGAGCTACGCGCGCATGCTGCGTATCGAGCACCCGATCATGCTGCCCGAGGAGATGGCGGCGCTGCACAACGTCGCCGGCTTCTCGGCGGTAACGATCGATACGGTGTGGGATCCGGACACCGGGCCTGAGGGTCTCGAGCCGGCGCTCCGAAGCCTCCGCCGGGCCGCCGAGCAGGCGGCGCGACGCGGCGCGCGCATCCTCGTCCTCAGCGACCGCAACGTGGGCGAGCGCCGCGCGCCGATCCCCATGCTCCTCGCCATCGGAGCCGTCCGGCAGCATCTGGTGCAGACGGGGCTTCGGGCACGGGTAGGGCTCGTCGCCGAGGCGGGCGACGCGCTGGACATCCACCATTTCGCGGCGCTCATCGGCTACGGCGCTGAGGCGGTGCATCCGTGGCTCGCGATCGCGAGCGTGGACGCGCTCTTCGGCGACGACCAGGAAGGCCGCCGGAATCAGGATGATGCCGCGCGTCCGAGCCCGGAAGAAGCCCGGGAAAAGTTCCGCAGCGCGGCCGAGAGAGGCCTACTCAAGATCCTCTCGAAGATGGGCATCTCGACGCTCTCGTCGTACTGCGGGGCGCAGATCTTCGAGGCGCTGGGGCTTGGCGCCGAGGTGATCGATGCCTGTTTCGCCGGCACGACGTCTCCGATCGGCGGGATCGGCTTCGAGGAAATCGGCGGCGACGTTCTGGCGCGCCACTGCACCGCGTACCAGGAGGAAAGTGCCCTCACAAGCGCGCTGCCGGACTTCGGTCAAGTGCGCTTTCGTAAGGAGGGAGAGGATCACGGCTGGGCGCCGCCCATCGTCGTCGCGCTACAGCAGGCGGTGAAGGCGGGGACGCCCGAAGCGTACAACGCGTATCTCACGAAGAACGGTTACCGACGGCCCGCCGGCCCCCGTGACCTGCTGGCGATTCGCGCCGGTACGCCGGTATCGGTCGATGAGGTCGAGCCCGCGGCGGACATCGGCCGCCGGTTCATCTCGTCGGCGATGTCCCTCGGGGCACTCTCCCCCGAAGCCCACTCGGTGCTTTCGATCGCCATGAACCGAATGGGCGCCAAATCCAACTCCGGCGAGGGCGGCGAAGATCCGCATAATTATCGGGTGCTGCCCAACGGCGACCGACTCGACAATCGGATCAAGCAGGTCGCGTCCGCGCGGTTCGGCGTCACCACCGAGTATCTGGTTCGAGCGGAGGAGCTCGAGATCAAGATCGTCCAAGGCGCCAAACCCGGCGAGGGCGGCCAACTCCCGGCCCACAAGGTGACCGAGCTGATTGCGCGGCTGCGCCATGCCGTCCCCGGGATTCAGCTCATCTCGCCGCCACCGCATCACGACATCTACTCGATCGAAGACCTGGCGCAGCTGATTCACGATCTCAAGACCGTGAATCCGCGGGCCCGGGTCGGCGTCAAGCTGGTGGCGGAGGCCGGCGTCGGCACGGTCGCGGCCGGTGTCGCTAAAGCGTACGCGGATTACGTGCTCATCGCCGGCCACAACGGCGGCACCGGCGCGTCGCCCCTCTCTTCCATCAAACACGCGGGCTCGCCCTGGGAATTGGGCCTGGCCGAGACTCAGGCGACCTTGGTGCGCAACGGTCTCCGGCATCGGATCGAGGTGCGCACCGACGGTGGACTCAAGACCGGGCGCGACGTCGTCATCGCCGCACTGCTCGGCGCCGAAGCGTACGGGTTCGGTACCGCGGCGTTGGTCGCGATCGGCTGCGCGATGGCTCGGCAGTGCCACCTGAACACCTGTCCGACCGGTGTCGCGACGCAGCGGCCCGATCTGCGCGCCAAGTTCAAGGGAACGCCGGAGCACGTCATTACCTACTTCACGCTGCTCGCCCAGGAAGTACGTGAAATCCTGGCGTCGATGGGCTTTCGCTCGCTCGACGAAGTGATCGGCCGGAACGATCTGCTCGAGCGGGTCGAGCGACCCGATGTGCCCCGGGCCCAGATGCTCGATCTCTCCATGCTGCTCGCGCCCGCGGATGCGGCGTCGCCGCGCCCGGGTGCGTCGCGGCGCCGCACGCAGGACCGCAACGACCGCCCGGGTCTGGTATCGCTCGACACCGAGATCCTGGAGGAGCTGGAGCCGTACCTCGCGAGCGGCTTGCCGTTCTCGGGCAGCTATCAGATCCGGAACCACCACCTCGCCGTGGGGGGCCGGCTCGCCGGCGCCATCGCGGAGCGGTTCGGTGACGCCGGACTTCCGGAAGGGCGGATACGCCTGCGCTTCAGCGGACCCGCCGGTCAAAGCTTCGGCGCGTTCCTCACGCCGGGTATGCATCTCGACTTGGAAGGGGAAGCCAACGACTACGTCGGCAAGGGACTGAGCGGCGGCGAGATCACCATCCGCCCGTTTCGACGCGCCGCGTACGCCGACGCGACCCACTTGAATCTCATTCTGGGCAACACCGTTCTCTACGGGGCCACCGGTGGGAGGCTGTTCGCGGCCGGCCAGGCGGGCGACCGCTTCGCGGTGCGCAACTCGGGCGCAATCGCCGTCATCGAGGGGGCCGGCAATCACTGTTGCGAATACATGACCGGCGGCATCGTCGTGGTCTTGGGTCGAGCCGGACGGAACCTCGGCGCGGGCATGTCGAACGGCGTCGCCTACGTGCTGGACGAAAGCCGGACGCTCTACGAGCGAGTCAACTACGACATGGTGAACCTCACCGGGCTCGACCCGGAGGACGAGGAGGTGCTCCAGCGACTGATACGCGACCACGAAGAAAAGACGACCAGCGCGCGCGCCCGGAATCTGTTGGTCGAGTGGGATCGATGTCGCCCGTTGTTCCGGAAGGTGGCACCGAACGGGGCGGAGGCGTACATCGCCGCGACGCGGCGCGCCTTTCTCGACGGGGTCGCGCAGGAGCCGGAGCCGGCACTCGTCCGCCGGTCCGCCTGACCCGGTAGGGAGCCGGGCCGCCCGGTTCCGCCTCCGAGCGCGGCGCACGTGGGGTCGATTACGTTGGTACGCGTATGTCCGCCATCAATGCGCGTCGCGCCGGGCAAATGCTGCTCTGCTGCGCCGGACTGCTCGGGCCGGGCCCAGCGGTGGCGCAGTTCAGCGTGCCCAACATGGGCCTGCATCTAGGCTACTCGCAGTACGGTTTCGTGGGCGCCGGAGCCACGGGCGTCCAGGAGAGCCGGGGTGGGAGCGTGTTCGGCATCTTCGTGGATCGACATCTCGCCGGGCCCGTCGAGGCGGAGCTCGAGCTGCAGTTCTCCAAGAAGGGCGGCGGGCTGAGCGACCAGGCCCAAGGCGTACCGGTGAGCGTCAGCGTCCAGTTGGTCTACCTCGAGCTACCCCTCTTGGCCCACATTCATGTCCCGATCGGCGGGAACCACATCCGCCCATTCGTCGTCGGTGGCGGAAGCGTGGGGTTCAAGGTGGGGTGCGATTTCCAGGCGGAGATCACCGGCCGGGTTGCCCAATCGTCGTGCGACGACCCTGGAGGCGTGTCGGTGGCGGGCACCGATTTTGGCGCGATCGTCGGGGCCGGCTTCGAGTATTCATGGCTGAGTTCGGCGGTGCGGCTGGAAGCGCGAGAGACCTTCGGTTTGCGGAACCTCGTGCCGGGCCCGGCGGTCAAGAATCGCGGCTGGGGGATCCTGCTGGGAATCACGTTCTAGGAAAGCGTGATCGGGACTTGTGGAGTCACGGACGGCATGTGATACTTGCTAGACGACAAGCAAGTATACGCCACCCCTTACGCGGAACCCCAATGCCCAAGGCCATTCCCGAGCGAGAGCGCAATCCGCAACGCAGTCGCGAGGCCATCCTGGATGCGGCGGAGCGCCTCTTTGCCGAGCCGGGGTACGAGGCGGCGAGCCTGAGCCAAGTGGGTCAGGCGGCTGGAGTCTCCCGGGGGACACCGGGGTACTTCTTCGGCTCCAAGGCCGAGCTGTACCGCGCGGTGCTCGACCGCTGTTTCGGTGAGGTGCGCCGGGCCATCCAATCGGGCCGGGAGCGGGCCTTGGCCAGCGGGGAGAGCGCCGAAGTGGTGCTCGAGGGCGCGGTTGGCGACTACTTCG
>JBGPVE010000021.1:0-20915 GCA_041491545.1 Gemmatimonadota bacterium
AGCCGAAGGACGGTCGCGTCGTCTGGCGCACCGACGTATACGGTTGGGCGTGGGGTCGGCCCGCGGTGACCGACAAGCTCGTCTACATCGGCGTCGGTCGGTCGACTCCCTACCAGATGCGACATGTGCCGAGCATGACGGCGTTGGATCGGAAGACGGGACGGATCGCGTGGCGCTGGCCCATGGCGGAATTGCCGGGCGTGCTGACCTACGGCTTTGCCGCCGCCCCGGCGATCGGAGGCGGCACACTCGTCATCGGCGGCATGGACGGAACGCTCTACGGGTTTCCCGTGGAATAGTCGGCCGTCCAGCGGACGATCAGGATGCGCGGCCAATTTGGGTGGCCCCGGGCACCTCGACCAGCCTCCCGGTGGTCACCTCATACACGTACCCGTAGATGGGAATGGTCTTCGGGACGAGTGGATGCTGGCGGATGCGGCGCACGTCCGCGATCACGCTTTCGGCTTGGTCGCGGATCGTGAGCCAGTCGATGAATTCGGCGTCGGTGCTGCCCGGGCCACGTCCCTGATCTCGCCAACCTTGATCGGTGAGGGCCGCGGTCTCGAGACTCTTGGCGAGCAGTCCCCGCATGATGTCATCCGAGAAGGTCTCCATGCCGCAGTTGGTATGGTGGATGACGAACCACTCGTGGGTGCCGAGGAGCTTGTAGGAGATCACGAGCGAACGGATCGCGTCGTCACTCGCCCGCCCGCCGGCGTTCCGGATGACGTGAGCATCTCCCTCGCTGAGCCCCGCGAATTTCGCGGGATCCAGGCGGGCATCCATGCAGGTGAGAACGGCGAATCGGCGAGCCGGTGGCATCGCGAGCTTGCCCTTGTCCCCGAAGGTTGACACGTAGGTCCGATTGGCCGCGAGCACGTCGTCCACGATCTTGGTCATAACGAATCCTCAGGAGAGTATTGCGACCGACGGCGGAATGGCCATTCGGCACCTCGTCGGACAGTGATCGTGCGCTACGCCCTGCTTGCGGCGCCGAGGCCGGCCGCGCGGCCGGTCGCCCAGGCCCAGAGGAAGTTGTAGCCGCCGATCGGGCCGAAGGCGTCCAACATTTCACCGCAGAGAAAGAGACCCGGATGGCGACGGCTCTCCATCGTCCGAGGGTCGATCTCCGCCAGGCTCACGCCGCCGCCCGTGACCTCCGCCTTCTTGTAGCCCTCGTCTCCCGTCCACGGAAGCTCCCCGCGCACGAGCGTTCGCACGAGTCTGATTCGCTCCTGCCGCCGAAGCTGGGCGAGTGGGCGTGCAGGATCAAGGCCGGCCGAGGTCACGAGCGCGTCGGCGAGTCGGGCCGGCAACGGTCCGCGGACAACGGCTCCCACGGTTCGGGTCCCGTCCCGAGCGAGTGCCGCATGCCAATCATCCTCACTCAGCTCGGTCCACTGCACCAGGAGCGAGGCACCGGTACCGCCTGAGCCGCGAGACCGCACGAGAACGTGCGAGACGTCGAGCACCGCGGGCCCACTGTAACCACGATGGGTAAACAGGAAGCCTCCGGTCGCCGTGGCATGCCGTGAGCCGTCACGCGCAGTGAGCTTCACTCGCAGCGACACGCCGGCGAGCGCGGCGAAGGGAGCCGGTTCGGCGATCAGCGGCGTCAGCGCGGGGTAGGTTGGGTGCATGGTGTGGCCGAGCCCCTCGACCATTCGTAGACCCGACCCGTCGCTTCCGGTCTGGGGCACGGACAGTCCGCCGGTGGCCATGATCACCGCGTCGGCCACGAGCGGCGCGGCGCCTTGCCGCTCCACCTGCCAACTGCCATCTAGGGAATTGATTTTGGTAACGAGCGTATTCGGCTTGAACTCCACGCCTCTCTCCCGGGCCAGGGCGAGGAGTCCGTCACGGACGTCGCGGGCCCGCTGGGAGGCGGGAAATAGCTTTGCCGATTCCGGCTCCTCCACCAGCGTCAGTCCCAGGTCATGTTCGAAGAATGCGATCTGCTCGGCGAGCGGCCAGGAGCGGACGATGTTCCGAAGCGTATGGGGTGACGAGTCGGTGACGAAGCGCGACTCGTCGAGTGCGGCCGGAAGAATGTTGCAGCGCCCGCCGCCGCTGATCAAGATCTTGCGGCCGCCGTCCTTGGTTCGCTCGAGCAACAGCGTCTGCGCCCCCGCCGCGGCGGCGAAGATCGCCGCCATCATTCCCGCCGCGCCCGCGCCGACGACCACGACACGCCGCGAGGGGTCGGCCGGTCGGGCGGGCAGATGTGACGGCGATCGGGCTTGTGGTCTGACGTGTGCCAGCGTTCTCAGCTCCTCTGCTATCGCCCGCCCCAGTGCCCGGTGCGATCCAAGAATTCCTGCCCACACCTGATCGCAATCCCGAACTCCACTTCCTGTTCCACCTTCCCGCGCTCCGCCAACGCCGCCACCCCTTCGAAGTACTCCTCCAGTCCGGGCGGACAAATCACCAACAGGTGCCCCCCTTCCGCACCCACCTCATACCGGTGTGCCACGCCCGCCGGAACCACCACCGCCATCCCCGCGTCGGCCGCGATGGTCTCGCCGCCCCGCGTGAAGGCATAGGTCCCGGCCAGCACGAGAAAACTCTCGGGGCCGCGTGGATGCACGTGGAGCGCCGGGCCGACGCTGGGCGGATGCCACATCTCGATCAACGCGTACGCTCCGCCTGTATCCGACGTGCGAAGATGGAGGCGCATCCGCGTGCCATGAAACGTGAGGTCGCGAGACGCTGCGGCGTTCCGTCGTGCCATGGAGTCCTCGCTGCATCGCTGTGCTGTGAGGCGTGGGTGACGCGGTAGGGATCGAGCTGGGCGGCGGCTAGAAACGCCCGCAGGCCGCGCCTGGGGCGATCACGGCGCTCGAGACCGGCCACAACGGGCTCATCTGATCGGCGTTCCTTGGCACGCCACCAGGCGCCATTTCCTGCCCTGCTCGACGTAGACGTGCGTGTACCTGCTGGTCGTCCTGAATGAGCGCCCCCTCGAGCGGCCCTTCATCTGCGTGCGCCCGGTGACCACGGCCGTCGTCTTGTAGAGCCGTACACGGGAATCGGTGGCCTCGATCGCGTCGAGCTTGAGTCGACCCGATTCGATCAGCTCGAGCAGTGCCGGTTTATCGACCTCGGATCCATTCAGCACATCGATCAAAATGAAGTCGTCGGCCAAGATCCGCTCGAGCGCTTCGATATCTGCCTCGATCAGCGCTCCGAAGAACGCGCGCTCCGCCGCGACCGCGGCGCCCTCAACCCACATACGAAACTGTTACACCGCGGTCCGCGACGACGCCATCTCGCCGATACATCTCGCCCTCCAATGCAACGCGAGCCCCTCACTCGCCCTTCCGCCGCCTCCCTTTGCCACAACCTATGCCCGCTCCGCTTCCCGGTACAGGGGGAAGTGCCGGCTTGCGCTCTCCGCCCATCTTTGCCACCTTGTGTCAGAATCTAGCGCGGACGGGCCTCGGTCCCGAGTGTTGGAGCCGAGGCCCGTTTGCTGTCTGACTAACGTGACTACGCAGTATCGCACCATCCCGACAATCGTTCCATCCTGCATGAACGTTCGTACGGCGAGCCGGCCGGCATTCCGATACACGCGTCTGCCTCCCCCGCTCGTGTCATGCCAGGATCGTCAACAACTTATCGGACGTGATGGCGTCAATGCGTGCTCCAACAAGCGAGTCTGTGATGCCGGCTATTGATCCCCGTCGTGCCGGGGACTTTCAGGGTTGCCTCCGCGGCCGCTGGCCGCCGGGTGGGAACGCGCGTCCGATGCTCGAGCGAAGGAGTTCTCGATGCATCGTCAACGAACCCCGTCTCTTCAGGTCCTCCTCACCACCATAGCCACGCTCAGTGCCGCCGGCTGCTCCGGCGGGGACCCGACGTCGGCTGGGACCGACGCTCCGGCTTACGCCACGGCTACCGGTGCCGTCGTGCATGCCGGCGTCTATGTGGCGCCCGCCGGCTCGTCCGCCGGTGACGGCAGCGCGACCCGGCCCTTGGATCTCAAGACCGTCTTGAGCGGCGCGCGATCGATTCGCGCCGGCGACACGATCTGGGTGCGGGGTGGCACCTATCGCACCGGCTACATCACGACCCGACTCGCGGGACAATCGGGACACCCGATCGTCGTTCGCGCCTATCCCGGTGAGCGGGCCATCATCGATGGCGGCATCCAGATCAACGGCCCCGACGTGTGGTTCTGGGGACTCGAGATCGGCAACACCAATTCCTCCGTTGCCGCGGTGCGGAATCAGGAGGGATTCGACGTGCTCGCGCCCCGGGTCAAGCTCATCAACAACGTGGTCCACGATCACGCCGGCGTCGGTGTCGGCATGTGGCAGGAGGCGCCGGACGCCGAGGCGACGGGCAACATCATCTACAACAACGGGTGGTACGGGTCGGATCCGGGCTCGGGCCACGGGCTCTACGGCCAGAACTCGACCGGCGCCAAGCTGCTTCGCGACAACGTGCTCTTTCAGAGCTCGGCCTACGGGTTCCACATGTACGGCGAGTCGGGACAGCTCAACAACATCACACTCGAGGGGAACGTCAGCTTCAACAACGGCGTACAGCACGGCGGCGCCGACATCCTGGTGGGTGGTGCTCAGTCGGTGCGCGGCTTGGTAGTGCGTAACAACTACACGTACATGAGCCCGTCGATGACCGGCAACGGCGCCTACATCGGCCGCTCCGGCACGACGAATCTGGACGCCATCGTGCAGGGCAACATCTTCGCGGCGGGATGGCCGGCGGTTCGGTTCTTCAACTGGTCCAAGCTCGTCTTCCAGCGCAATCTGGTCGTCGGCATCAATCAGCCGGGCAGCTTGATCGATCAGCAGGGATCGACCTCGGGGTACCAATGGTCCGGCAACACCTGGTACACCAGCCTGGCCGCGCGGGACATCGTGTGGGGCGGAGGCAGTTACGACTGGACCTCCTGGCGGCAACGTACCGGTTTCGCCGACACGCGGGGCGGTGCCAAGCCCACCGGGGTCACCGTGGTGGTGCGGGCCAATCCCTACGAGCGGGGCCGCGGGCACGTGATCGTCTACAACTGGAGCGGCGTCGCCAGCGTGGCGGCGAATCTTTCGGCCGTGCTGCGGGCGGGCGACCGCTACCAGATCCACCACGTCTACGATCTCTGGGGAGCACCGATCGCGAGCGGGACTTACGGTGGCGGAACGGTCACCATTCCGTGGCGAACGCCGAGTGTGCCGCGCGGGTTGGCGGGGGTGACTCCGGCGTCTATCGGTGCGGCGTTTGGTGTGTTTGTGGTGACGCTGGCCAACTGATGAGCTGAATCTGCTATTCCCATAGTATGCGAATGCGCGGAGGATGGTGCGTAGGCTCCGCGCATCCGCATGCTATGGGATATCGGGTTCAGCTCACCGCGGCGATGATCGGAGCAGTGGAGCTTGCGCGGCCAACCGGCGGGTCACCTCCTCGGCCGGCAACGTGATCACATCGAGAATGCCCTCCAGGCCCAATCCCGTCGGCTGACTCACGAAGATCCGCAGGCGCCGTGCGCTCCGATACAGCTCGTCCGCCACCCTCGGCAGTCCCAACTGACCCGCGCGACCCTCGTCCGTCAGCCGATCGATCTGGCCGCCGCGAAGTCGGAGCGGCAGGTCGACGCCGAGCATCGACGATCGCGAGGGGAAGTCGAGCAGGAGGCCGCCGACCGGCATCCCCAGCTCCAGGGCGAGTGCGTCCTCCACCTGCTCGGTGAGATCGGGAGCGTCCGCGAGCCACGGTTGGGTGTCAGCCGGTACGTCGCTCGCCGGCAGATCGAGCGCGCGCTTGTAGAGCCGCCGGGCGCGGAGGCACTTGGCGAGGGCGCTCCCATCGCGATGGAGCAACAGCTCCATGAGTCCGTCGTCCGTCGCCTCCGCGATGCCCGCCACCGTGACGCTCCCACGGGTCACCGCCAGCCGCACCGCGCGCTTGAACATGCAGGTGGCCGCACGGACGGCGTGATGCCAGTAGACGTTGCGGTACATCTGGTATTTGGCGAAGAGGAGCGACTCGAGCGCGCTCACGCCTTTCTCCTGCACGCCGAGCTCTGGCCGTCCGTCGGTTTCCACGATGGTAAGCGAGGCGAGTAGGCGGTCGACGTCCACCGTGCCGTACGGCACGCCGCACATGAACGCGTCGCGGCTCAAGTAGTCGATCTTGTCGAGGTCGAGCGAGCCGGAGATGAGACCCTGCAGTGCGCTCGGGCTTCGTCTCGTGATGAGCGCGCCCACCTTCGTCCCGAAGCCCGTCCCACCGACCTCCGTGAGCCGCTCGGCCAGCTCCCCCTGGCTCAGCTTGGCGACGCCGAGCTCTTCATGGGAGGGAAAGCCGGCTTCCTCGAGCGCATGGGAGAAGGGGTAGTGTCCGATGTCGTGCAGCAGCGCCGCGAGCCGGACGGCGAGGCAGTCCTCGTCGGAGACCGCTGCCAGCTCACCGCGCTCCTCCAGCGCCGCGAGCGCCTTTCGAGTGAGGTGGTAGGCGCCGAGGGCGTGCTCGAAGCGGGTGTGGGTGGCGCCGGGATAGACGAGGAACGCGTAGCCCAACTGGCGGATGTACCGCAGTCGCTGCACCGCGGGCGTGTCGAGCGCCAGCAGGGCGGGGCGGTCGAGCCGAATGTTATCCCAGAGCGGGTCGCGAATGACCTCGAAGTCTGGGGATCCCGGCCTCACGCAGGCCCGGCCTCCGCCACCGCCTTGGCCACCTGCGCGCGATACTGGCCAAAATTCTCCCGGAACATTCCCGCGAGCTTCCGGGCCTGGAGGTCGTAGGCGGCAGGATCGGTCCAGGTGCGGCGCGGGTCGAGCAGACCAGCCGGCACGTCGGGCACGGCGGCCGGCGTCTCGAGCCCAAAGACCGGGTCCCGCACGTAGCGGGCGCGGTCGAGCTGACCCGAGAGCGCGGCCCGCACCATCGCGCGGGTGTAGGCCAGCTTCATGCGGGAACCGACCCCGAAAGGGCCGCCGGTCCACCCGGTGTTGATGAGCCACACGCGGGCGCCGTGGCGCGCAATCTTCTCGCCCAGCATTCGGGCGTAGACGCTCGGGTGCAGCGGCAGGAACGGCGCGCCGAAGCAGGCGGAGAACGTCGCGGTGGGCTCGGTGACGCCCGCCTCGGTGCCCGCCACCTTCGCGGTGTAGCCCGAGAGGAAGTGGTACATCGCCTGGTCGGGGGTGAGCCGCGCGACGGGCGGCATGACGCCGAATGCGTCGGCCGTGAGAAAGACCACGTTGACCGGATGCCCGCCCACGCCGCCCGGCAGATGGTTGCCGATGAAATGGATCGGGTAGCAGGCGCGGGTGTTCTCGGTGATCCGATCCGCGTCGTAGTCCACCGCGCGGTTGTGCGGATCGAGGACCACGTTCTCCAGCACGGTGCCGAAGGTGCGGGTGGCCGCGAAGATCTCGGGCTCGGTCTCCGGACGCAAACGGATGACCTTGGCGTAGCAGCCGCCCTCAAAATTGAAGACGCCCTGGTCGCTCCAACCGTGCTCGTCGTCGCCGATGAGGCTCCGCGCTGGATCGGCGGAGAGCGTAGTCTTGCCGGTGCCCGACAGGCCGAAGAAGACCGCCGCGTCGTGATCCGGTCCCACGTTGGCCGAGCAGTGCATCGGCAGCACGCCCCGCCGCGGCAGCAGATAGTTGAGCACCGTGAAGATCGCCTTTTTCATTTCGCCCGCGTACCGGGTGCCGCCGATAACCACGAGGCGATGGCGGAAGCTGAGCGCGATGAAGGTGCCGCCCCGGGTGCCGTGCCGCCCGGGATCGGCGTGAAATTCGGGGGCGTGGAGAACGGTAAAGCCCGGCTGGAACCGGGCTAGATCGGCGAGCGTGGGCCTGATGAACATATTTCGCACGAAAAGCGCGTGCCACGCACTCGGCGTGATGAATCGCACCGAGAGTTGATAGGTGGGATCCGCTCCCGCGAAGAGATCCTGCACGAAGAGCTCGCGCGTGTCGAGAAAGGCGCGGACGTCCCGGTGGAGCCGGTCGAAGGCATCGGGCTCCATCCGCCCGTTTTTGTCCCACCAGATCTGGTCGACCAACTCTGGGTCGGCCACGACGAACTTGTCCTTGGGCGAGCGGCCGGTCTTCGGTGTGGTGACCGCGGCGAACGCGCCGTGTTCGGTGACGACGCCCTCCTCACGGCGCAGCGCGTATTCGATCAGCCGTGGCGGCGTGAGATTGGCGAGGATGCGCTCCGGATTGAGTCCATGCTCGGAAAGTGTGAGACTCTCGCGCTGGACGATGATCCCCTGAACGGTCATATACTCCCATGGCGCAGATCGCGCGGTTGAGGGCTCCCGATATTCGGTGACCCGGTCAGGAAAGATCAACACCCGGCCGGTCGGAGGCAACCGAACCGGCTTTCCGGCCACCCCGCCGGTACCGTCGCAGTCGGGCCAGCATTTTTCGGTCCGCCGTCACCCCGTCGTCTCCCTTGGGCGTCTCCAGAATCTTGACCACCCGCTCCAGGCGGGGATCCCGCATGATCCGGCGGAATGGCTCCGGGCCCAGACTACCTTCCGCGATCAATTGGTGACGGTCGCGGTGGGAATTGAACGGGGTCTTGGAGTCGTTGAGGTGGAGGCAATGAAGATGCTCCAGCCCGAGCACCCGCTCCCACTGGGCCCACACGCCGTCGTAATCGCTTACCAGATCGTAGCCTGCGGAGTAGAGGTGGCAGGTGTCGGCGCAGTAGCCGACCCGGTGGCGGAGGGCCTCAGGGATGAACTCGCGAAGCTGGGCCAACTCCTCGAAGCTGGCCCCCAGCGCCGTTCCGGTGCCGGCCGTGGTCTCGAGTAGCACGATCACGTCGCCGGGGACGGCTTTGAGGCAAGCGGCATAGGCGGCCGCGTTCCGTTTGAGGCCCGCGGATCGGTCATCAATGTAGTTGCCCGGATGCGACACCAAATAGGGGATTTCAAGCAATTTGCAGCGGGTCAGCTCGGCCTTGAAAGATTCGACGGAGCGCGCACTTAGGTTATCATCAGGCGAGGCGAGATTGATGAGGTATGAATCGTGCGCCACGACGCATTTCAAGTCGGCTCGCTCAATTTCCCGCCGAAATCCGATGCTGGTGTCGGAGCTGATGCTGGGCTCGCGCCATTGGCTTGGTGTTTTCGTGAACAGTTGAATCGCCGTGGCACCGATCGCAGTCCCGCGTGCCGGGGCGGTATCCACTCCACCCTGGGTCGACACGTGGGCTCCCAGACATTCGTGCGTGGCCGACTGATGCATTCGTTCTCCTCAGCCTCGTGAGTGACCTCGCCGCGGAGTCCGGCCAGGAGCGCCCCCGGGTTCTCCTCCTCGGGGACGCGTCGGTCCGCCCGTACGGGATGGAGCGCGCCCTGAGCCGGGCCGGCTTCCACCTGATCGAGGCGGCGGCACCCTCGGAGCGGTCGACACTGGCATCAGCGACACCCCCCGACGTTGCCCTGGTCACCGCCGGTGAGGCCGACCCGGCCCTCGCGACGCTGCTGCAGGCGCTCAACGCGGCCTGGGGCGGCCAGGTGCCGCTGGTCGTGATCCTGGGCTCCCCCGATCGCGAAGGCCCCGCCCGCGCGCTGGCCCTCGGTGCCGACGACGTGCTCGCCTTGCCGGTGTACCTCCCCGAGCTATGCGCTCGGGTCGAGGTCCGGGCTCGGCGTCGCGGGCTCGGACGTCCGGTGAGCGACGGGGGTGCGCCGGACCTGCTGCTCGATCTGCTGGAAGAGGCGCAGGCGGGTCACGGCACGGCCGAGCTACTGGACACGCTGGTCGGTCGAGTCGGTCGGGTGATCCCGCGCTGGGACGCCGTTTTTCTGGCGGCCGACGAGCCGGCCGGATTCGCCCGGATCATCGCCGGCGGGGGCGGAGCCTCCGCCCGCGACATCCGGCTCAATCTCGAGCGCTATCCCGAAGTCAGCGAGGCACTCCGCACCGCGCGCCCAGTGACCATCGGCGACATCCATACCGATCCGCTCTTCGACAACATCCGCCGCCGCTGGGCCTACGAACGAACCGAGGTACGGGTGCGGGCCGTGACGGCGCTCCCCTTGGCGGTGGGCGAGCGGATGCTCGGCGTGCTCCTGCTCCGCACCAGCCAGCCGAGCGCGCGACTCACCCCGACCGAGGAGGCTTTTGTCGGACAGATCGCCCACGCGGCCGCCCGGATTCTCGACGCCGAGCGCCGGGCGCCCGCCGCCGCGGAGATCGTGGAGCCCCGGACCGACTCGCTCACCGGTCTTCCCGATCCGACTGCGCTCGATCGCCGGATCCAGGAGGAGTCAGAGCGCGCTCGCCGCTACTCGCTCACCTTCACGCTGGTGCTGCTCGACATTGACGAGCAGGCGGGGCTCAACGACCGGCTGGGCCGCGCCACCGGCGACCGGCTCCTGACGGAAATGGGCCGGATGCTGCAGCGTGAGGTGCGGGCGTCGGACTTCGTCGCGCGGTATGGCGGCGACGAGTTCGCGCTGGTGCTGGCCGAGACCGGTTCCCCCGGCGCGCGCGAGCTGGTGCATCGGATTCGGCAGCGGCTCGATGCGGAGTCGTTCGGCGGGCTTCCCGCCGGCGAGCAGCTGCGGATGTCGGCCGGCATCGTCGCCTATCCGCATCCGGCGGTGCAGGAGACCAGCGATCTGTTGGTGCTGCTCGAGGCGGCGCTGCGGCGCGGCAAGGCCCAAATCGAAGAGCGCATCGGCGTCGCCGAATAGCGCTAGCGCTGTCGTCCCACCTTCCTGAGCCAGTCCGTCGGGTCCAACGCGATCTGATTCTCGCCCCGAATCTCGAAGTGCAGATGCGGCCCGTAGTCGGAGTTGGCGCCGCCGACCGCGCCGATCACTTCGCCCTTGGTGACGGTGGCGCCCAGCTTGACGGCCGCGGATTGGAGGTGGGAGTAGACCGAGTAGTAGCCGTTGCCATGCTCCAAGAGAATCGTGAGTCCGTACGTCCCGAACTGTCCCACCAGCCGAACTTTTCCGCCCTCGACCGATTTGACCGGCGTCCCCTGCGCCGCCGCGATCCCGATCCCGTTCCACCGGATGACGCCCCCGCTCGGTAAGGTGTCGCGGCCGAAGCGATAGACGATCGGACCGTCGACCGGCCAGTCGAGCTTGCCCAGATCGGCGGTGGTGATCGCGCCGGGAATCGGTGCGGAAGGGACACCGGCCCGGGCGCGGGCGGCCTCCTCGCGGCGCGCGCGCTCGAGGCTCGCGAGTAAGCTCGCGAGCCGCTGCTCGTCGCGCTCCAGCGCCGAGAGCCGCTGGTCGGTGGTTCGCGCGGAGCGCTGCAACATCTGCAGCCGGCGCGCGCGCTCGCGCGCGAGATCGCCGTAGCGCTCGAACTCCGCCTCGCGCTCCTGCCGGCGCCGGTCCAGCTCGCCCCGGACCTGGAGCAGTTGGTCGCGCTGTCCCACGACGCGATTTCGGAGCTTCTCGACGTCTTGAACCAGCGCGCGGTCCTGGCGGCTCGTGAGATAGAGGTACTTGTAGCGGCTCAGGAGGTCGCCGAACGATTCGGCGGTGAGCAACACCTGGAAGGCGTAGAGCCCGCCGCGTTTGTAGATGTCCGCCAGGCGGCGCTCGAGGATGGCGCGGCGCTCGCCCAGATTGTCCTGCGCCAAAATCAGCTCGGCGCTCGAGCGGTCGAGCTGACTGGCGAGCCCGCCGATCTGGCGCTCGATCTCGTTCACGATGCGCTGGGTGGATTCCTTCTGGCGCTCGATGTTGCTCAGCTCGTCGTTGACGTCGTGCACTTGGCCCTGCAGCCGCATCCGCTCCTCCTGCAGGCGGTCACGCTCAGCCTTGATCTCCTCCAAGCGGCGGCGCGACTCCTCCAGCTCGCGGGCCGGCTGCTGCTGCGCGTGGAGCCGGGGAGCGACGAGCAACGCCAGGAGGAGCAATCGGCGGGCCCTCGCCCAGCTAGACATTCCGGAGATGTCGGCCGACGCTCACGAGACTCCCGCCCAAGCCCAGCGCCACCCCGAACAACACGAGCAGCCCCATGTGCTGGGGCCCAAAGAAGACCAGGCCGGTGAGCGAGCCGATGTTGCTGTCGCGGAACAGTCGAAAGCCGGCGTAGCAGAAGACGAGCGAGAGGAGACCGCCGAAGAGACCCTTGAGCGAGCCCTCAAGCAGGAAGGGCCCGCGCACGAAGCCGTTGGTGGCGCCGACCAGGCGCATGATCGAGATCTCCCGCGCGCGCTGCAGAATCGTGAGCCGGATCGTCACGCCGATGATCACGATCGCCACGGCGGCGAACGCGGCGCCGATCGCGAGACCGACGATGCCGGTCACGTTGCGCAGCCGGTCGAGCCGCTCGATCCAGTCCCGCCCGTAACGCACATCCTCGACGAAGCTGAATCCCTTGACCCGCTCCGCCACCGACTGCACGCTCGACGCGTTGCGGAATCCATCCTTGAGCCGGATCTCGAGCGAGGCGGGGAGCGGGTTCACCTGAAGATCGTGATAGGCATCGCGAAACTCGACCAGCTCACGCCGCGCGCGGGCCAGCGCCTGCTCCTCGCTCACGAACTCGACGTCCTGGACCTCAGGAAACGCGGCGATGTCCTGAGAGGCGAGCGTGATCGTCTCGGGCGGCGTGCCCCGGAGCACGAAGGCCACGATCTCGACCCGCTCCTCCAGGCCTTTGAGCGCCTGGCGGAGATTCAGGGCAACAAGCAGAAAGAGGCCAACGGTGAAGAGCGAAAAGGCGATCGTCGTGACGGAGAGGCCGGAGAGGAGCGGAGCTCGGCGGAATGAGAGCAACGCTTCGCGGAAGAGAAGCCTCACTGGAGCTCCAGCGCGCGGCGCTCGTCCTCGGCGCTATCGTAGACCACGGCGCCGTCGCGCAGCTCGATGGTGCGGTAGGTGGTCTGGCGGACCAGATCGAGGTCGTGGGTCGCCATGACGACCACCGTGCCCCCGGCGTTGATCTCGCGCAGAAGCTGGAAGACGCCGCGCGTGGCGCGCTCGTCGAGGTTGCCGGTGGGCTCGTCGGCCAGCAGAATGGCGGGGTCGTTGACCAGCGCCCGGGCGATCGCCACGCGCTGCTGCTCGCCGCCGGACAGCTCCCGCGGATAGG
This sequence comes from Gemmatimonadota bacterium, assembly GCA_041491545.1. Classification (GTDB taxonomy): domain Bacteria; phylum Gemmatimonadota; class Gemmatimonadetes; order Gemmatimonadales; family GWC2-71-9; genus DASQPE01. The sequence continues at coordinate 13,056 of JBGPVE010000021.1, forward strand.
CCCGCGACTTGGCCGCAAGACCGACCTGGGTGAGCACCCTCATGACCCGCGCGGGAATGGTGTCCCGCCGGGCGCCGGTCACCTCGAGCGCAAAGGCGATATTCTCCGACGCGGTGCGATCCTCGAGCAGGCGGAAGTCCTGAAACACGACGCCCAGGCGCCGCCGGAGCTTGGGGATCTCGTCGGTGCGAATGGTCGTGACCGGGTAGCCCGACACCTTGACCTCCCCCTCCGTCGGCCGCTGCTCGGCGAAGAGGAGCTTCATGATGGTCGATTTGCCCGCACCGCTGTGGCCCGTGAGGAAGACGAACTCGCTCTTCGAGACGTGAAACGACACATCCTTGAGAGCGAGCGCGCCATTGGGGTACGACTTGAAGACGTGTTGGAAACGGATCACGGGGGGAAGATAAATGGGTGGGCGGCTTAACGCCCCGCCTGCGACAGGTCCGCGATGAGGTCGTCCGCGTCCTCGATGCCGCAGCTCAGCCGGACGAACCCGTCCGGGATGCCGAGCTTGGACCGCGCGTCTGCCGTCAGCTCGACGTGCGAGGTGAGGCGGGGCTCGGAGATCAGGCTTTCGACGCCCGCCAGGCTGGGTGCGTGCACGATGACCTTGAGCCGGGAGAGGCAATGCTCGGCGGCCTCGGCGCCGCCGGTCAGCTCGAGACCCACCATGCCGCCGAAACCCGCCATGGTCTGCTTCGCCACCTCGTGATCGGGGTGTGACTCGAGCCCGGGGTAGTGCACCTTGGCGATCCATGGCTGCTCCGCCGCCCACCGCGCCACGGCGAGCCCGTTCGCGTTGTGCCGCTCCATCCGCAGGGCCAACGTCCGGAGGCCGCGATCCACCAGCCAGGCGGCGTGCGGGTCGATCGCCTGTCCCCAACGCCGCATGAGGCGGTTCATCTCCTCGATGACGGCGGTGGAGCTGGCGACGGCGCCCGCCACCACGTCGCTATGACCGTTGAGGTACTTGGTCGCGCTGGTGATGACGACGTCGGCGCCGTATTCGATGGGGCGGAGATTGATGGGACTGGCGAAGGTCGCGTCCACCAGCAGCGCCAGCCCGAACTCGTGCGCCACCTTCGCGACCGGCCGCAGGTCGATGACCCGCATCAGCGGATTGGTGGGCGTCTCGACGAAGAGCGCGCGGGTGGCTTTCTTGATCGACTTCCGCCAGTGGCGCGGCTCGTCGGGGCTGACGTAGCTCACCTCGATGCCGAACCGACCGAACTCCTCCTCGAAGAGCTTCTGGGTTCCTCCGTAGATCCAGCAGCTCGACACGAGATGATCCCCCGGGCGGAGGACGGCGAGATGGGCCAGCGCGGTGGCGCCCATGCCGCTGGAGACGAAGATCGCGTCCTCGCTGCCCTCGAGCGCGGCGTACTTCTTGGCCAACGCCACCTGGGTCGGATTGTTGCCGTAACGGCTATAGATGACGTCTTCTTCGGAGCCGACCGGATTGGTGAACGTGCTGCTCTGCAGGATCGGGGGCGCCACCGGAGTCCAGTCGGGCCGGCGATGCGGCGTGCCGTGGACGGCGGTGGTGGAAAGCCCGAAACGGCGCTGGGTCACGGGAAGGCGAGTGAGCGGACCACGCCGTCGGCCCAGGCCACGAAGCGGTGGCGGGCGAGATCGTCGATCGCGAGGTGGGTGCGGGCCGCCGGCCAGGCGAGCCGGTCGGCGAGCGCCGCGGGATCGGCCGGACCTTCGTCCGACAGGTTGGCAAAGAGGGCGCGCGCGTCCGGCGTCACCCAGCCCAAGAGATCGGCGGTGGCGCCCTCCTCAAAGAGCGCGGCCACGGCGAGCCGGTGATGCGACAGGACGTGGTCCAACGTCTCCCGCTGCTCCTCCCGCACGCCGCCCAACACGACGACGCGCCCCACCAGCCCGCTGATCAGGAGGAACTTGGCCACGATCTCGTCGGCGCAACTGAAATCGAGGCAGCCGACCTGGGAGAAGTCGAGCACCGCGGTCGAGCAGTCGGAGTCCGCGAGGGCGGCTTCGATGCGGTCGCGGACCGCCACGCCGGTGGAGCGGGTGACCAGATTGCAGTACGGCGTCGCCACGGCTTCCTGGAGCACGTGATGGAGACGGATCGTCTGGACCATCACGACTCCGGCTGCTGCGCTGGGATGATGACCTGCACCTGGGCTCCCGGGAAGAAGGGAAGGTGCTCGCTCAACGGGACGTCCTCGTCCCATGGCGGAATGATGGAAAGCCGAGCGGTGCCACTGCGAATGCTGATCTTGCCGTTCCAGCGGGAAAGGTAGCGCTTGATGCCCGCCAATCCCTGCCCGCGGCCTGGATCGCGGAAGCGGCTCACGCCCTGGATCAGGGCCGCCTCGAGCGCCGCGGCGTCGCCCCACCGGTCGCCGAAGCGCTTGGCCTGCGCGCTCTCGAGCGAGCGGCGAAACCCGATGCCCGCGTCGCTGACGGCGATCACCACGACCCGGCGGCCGAGCCGGCGCCGGAATGTGTAGGCCTGGACCGCCACCCAGCCGCTCGTTCCCGCGTGCTCAACAATATTCTGGCATGCCTCCGAAAGCGCCATGGCGAAACCCATGGTCGCCTTGGCCTCGAGGCCCAGCTCTCCGTGGAGTATGCGGGCGGCGCCCTCCTGAATCTTGCCGACGACCTCGTGGACGTCCTCCGACGCGCGTACCGGCGTGACGTCGAGCAGCACGTCGGACGGGCCGGAGGCGGCCGTGCGGGGGAGCTTGCCGTGGATCTCGAACAGCTCCTGCGCGTACTCGAAGAAGCCGGTGCGGACCCAGTAGCGCTTGACTTCGTCGCTCGCCGGCACCGTGAGCAGCGGCCGCTCCCGCCGAGCCTCGGCCAGCGCCTGACCCGCGGTGAGCAGACCCACGAGGCCGTAGGGGGAGGCCCACTGCGCCTGGCGCGCATCCACCAGCACCCGCTCCTCCGGCGGCCACCCGCCGAACGCGGCGGCGAACTGGTCGAAGCTGCGATCGTCGAAATGCGCCGGGACCTCGACGACGCGGGTCACAGCGTCACCATCTCGCCACGCAGATAGCGCGAGAGCCCGCCCGCGCCGCGAAATCCCGCGTTGCGCGCCGCCAGCCGGTTGGCCTCGCGGATGGCGTCCTCGACCGGCGCCGCTCCGAGCAGCTTGGCGAAGAGCGTCGCGCCGAAGACGTCGCCGCAGCCGGTGGGATCGAGGGCATCGACGATCGGCGCCGCGATGAGCGCGGTGCGGGCGGGAGAGGGTGGAAGAGGGCGGGCGCGGGCGGGAGAGGTCGGCCCGCCCCAGCCATCGAACCCCGGCGCCGCCACATACGCCGCCCCGCGAGCCCCGAGCGTGACGACCAGCAGCGCCACGCCGGCGCCCAGCACATCGGCGGACAGGGTCAGGGGATCGGGCGACAGTTGGTGCATTTCGTCCTCATTCACTTGCACCACGTCGAAACAGCCGAACCAGCTCGGCGCATCGGGCAGCGGGCGCAGCATTCGCATGCCGTCATGCTGCATGCCGAGAAAGAGACTGTGGAGATCGGCGTAGATCGGGCCGCGGAATCCCTGGCGGAGCACCTGCGCCGTTCCCAACGTCATCTCGAAACCGGAGATGAAGTTGATGTACAGCGCGTCGAGGTCCTGCACCATGGGGCCGAGCTCGGGCCAGGTCCACCCCGGCACTCCGCCCGACATCCGCTCGCAGCGCCGGTCGCGCGACTGATAGTGCAGCTCGACCCGGTTGTTGGGAACGGTCACCTCGACACAGCGCGCTCCCGGCGCGAGCCGCACCAGCATCCGGAGCAGGGCCGCGGCCTCGGCGCTCAGATCCCGTCCCACCTTGATGAGCGGGACCAGCTCCCAATCGGCGGGGAGCGCCGCGTCCATGGCGCCGAGGGCGTAGGCGATGCCGCCCCATTCTTCGATCGGTGGGGCGGCGGGGTCGCGCCCGTGGATCAGGTCCCACACCAGGGACCCGACGACGCCGATCCTATGCAAGGGACCGCTGATCGCTCGCGCGCCGCGCCGGCGATATGGCCTGATCGAGAAAGGCCCGCGCCGCTCCGTAGACGCCGGCGGTTCCCACCAATTCAGCCGGCACGATCCGGCACACCGCGACCGCCGGCTTGAAGGCGCGCTTGGCCACCTCGCGCTTGAGCGGCACGAAGAGCCGGTCGCCGGCCAGCGTCACGCCGCCGAAAACCACCACGATCTCGGGATTGAAGATGTTCACCATATTGGCGATGCCGGCGCCCAGGAATTTGGCGGTGTCGCTCACCACCTCGTCGGCCAGCTCGTCGCCATCGTGCGCCGCTTGGTACACGGTCTGCGCGGTGACCCGATCGAGCCGGCCGTCCACATAGTCCGCGAGCCGACTGGGCTGGCCCGACTCCACGGCCTCGACGGCGCGGCGCGCGATGGCCGGTCCCGAGGCGTAGGCCTCGAGGCAGCCGTAGTTGCCGCATTTGCACTTGCGGCCGTTGGCTTCGATCGTCGTGTGTCCGATCTCTCCGGCGCAGTCGGAGGCGCCGTGATAGAGCCGGCCATCGACGATGATGCCGCCGCCGATGCCGGTACCGATGGTGATGCCGACCGCGTGCTGGGTCCCGCGGGCCGCGCCGCGCCACCATTCGCCGAGGGTGGCGCAGTTGGCGTCGTTGTCGATCGCGGCGGGGATGCCGAGTCCGTCCTGCACGATCCGGCGGAGGGGCAAGTTCACCCAGCCGAGGTTGGGCGTGAGGAGGACGACGCCGCGCTTGGTGTCGAGCGGACCCGGCGCGCCGACGCCCACGCCGACACATTCGGCGCTCGGCACCTCGGCGGCCATCGCGTCGATGGCGGCGCGACCCATCTTGATGAGCCGCGAGAGGACGGCGTCCGATCCCTCCTCGGCGCGGGTCGGCTCACTCTGGAGCACGTGGAGCGCGGAGCCGTCCTCGGCGACGGCGCCGACGACCAGGTTGGTCCCGCCGATGTCAATTCCCAGGATGAATCGCACGGCGTTCCTCGACGCGGCGCAGCACCGACGCGAGTGCGTCGGCGACAGTGGTGACCGGCAGCTCCTGCAGACAGCGGTGATGATCGAGCGGGCACACGGCGGGCCCCGGCTGCGCGCAGGGCCGGCAGAGCAGATCGTCGCGGCCCAACACGACGTCGAGCGGGCCCAGCGGCCCGAAGCCGAAGGATGGCACGGTGGGCCCGAAGAGCGCCACCACCGGCGTGCCCACGGCGGTCGCGAGATGGATCGCCGCCGAGTCGTTGCTCACGAGCGCCAGGGCCCGCGCCACGAGCGCGGCGGCCACTCTGGGTCCCACCTCGCCCGCCGAATTCCAGGTCCGTTCCGGCGCCGCCGCCACGACGTCGACGGCGAGCGCGGCGTCCGCTGGGCCGCCGATCACCACGACGGGTCGTTCGATCGTGGCGGCCAACTTGGGAAAGTGCGGCCAGCGCCGAGCGCCCCAAACGGAACCGGGCGCCACCGCCACAAAGTGGCCGACCACGCCCCGATTCGCCAGCCACGCCTCGGCGGCCGCGGCATCCTCGTCGGTGAGGCCGAGCGAGAGCGGCGGCAGCGGGGCGCCCGCCGGCACTCCGGCCAAGGCGGCGATACGGGCCGTCTCGTGCCCGTGGCCCGGCCGCTGCACCCGGTCGGAGTAGAGCGTCGCCGCCGGGCTCTCGGCGAAGCCGATTCGCTCCGGAATCCGGGCCGTGACCGCGAGCATGGCGGCGCGCCAGGAGCGATCGGGGAGATAGACCCGCTCGTGCCGGATCGACGCGAGGTGACGGGCCACCCGTTGCAGGCCGCGGAGCCCGCGGTCCGCGCCGCGCTTGTCGTAGGCGATGACTTCCTTGACCGCCGGGTGCCCGTCCAGCACCTGGGCCGACACCGGTTGCGCCACGACGTCGACCAGGCCGTAGCGCGAGGCGAGCAGCGAGAGCAACGGCGTCGTGAGCAGCACGTTGCCGAGATAGGCCGTCTGAACGACCAGGGCGCCGTCGCGCTCGCGTCGGCCGATCATTCCACTTGGAGCACCGCCAAGAACGCCTCCTGCGGAATCTCGACCGCGCCGATCTGCTTCATGCGCTTCTTGCCCTCTTTCTGCTTTTCGAGGAGCTTGCGCTTGCGCGTCACGTCGCCGCCGTAGCACTTCGCGAGCACGTCCTTGCGGAAGGCGGAAATCGTCTCCCGGGCGATCACCTTGTTGCCGATGGCCGCCTGGATCGCCACCTGATAGAGCTGCCGCGGGATCAGCTCCTTCAGCTTCTCCGCCACCTTGCGACCCCACTCGTAGGCCTTCTCCCGGTGGATGATGACGCTAAAGGCGTCGACCTGGTCGCCGTTGATCAGCAGGTCCAGCTTCACCAGGTCCGAATCGCGGTAGCCGGCCATCTCGTAGTCGAGCGAGGCGTAGCCGCGGGAGAGCGACTTGAGCTTGTCGTAAAAGTCGAGCACGATCTCGCCCAGCGGGAACTCAAAGTCGAACTCCACCCGGTCGGTGTCGAGGTAGTGCATTCCATTGTAGATGCCGCGCCGCTCCTGGCCCAGCCTCATGATACCGCCGATATACTCCGACGGCGCCATGATCCGCGCCTTGACGTACGGCTCGTCGATCCGGTCGATCTCGGCGGGGTCGGGGAGGTTGGTCGGGTTCTCCAGAATCAGCTTGGTGCCGTCGGTCTTGTACACGTGGTACTCCACCGTGGGCACCGTCGTGATCAGATCGAGGTTGAACTCGCGCTCCAGCCGCTCCTGTACGATCTCCATGTGGAGGAGACCCAGGAATCCGCAGCGAAACCCAAAGCCGAGCGCGGTCGACGACTCCGGCTCGTAGTGGAGGCTCGCGTCGTTGAGCGCGAGCTTCTCCAGCGCGTCACGGAGGGCCTCGTACTGCTCCGAGTCGGTGGGGTAGAGCCCGGCAAAGACCATCGATTTGACTTCCCGGTAGCCGGGCAGCAGCTCGGCGGCGCGGTCGTGGGCGTCGAGGATGGTATCGCCCACCCGGCACTCGCGGACGTTCCGGATGCTCGCCACCACGTAGCCGACCTCGCCGGCCTCGAGCGCGTGGGTGGGATGCTGGCCCAGCGCGAGATAGCCGACCTCGTCGACGTGGTGCGCGCCCTCCGGCTCCGCGCCGAAGGCGATCTCCATCCCCTCGCGGAGCGTCCCGTCCACCACCCGCACGCTCGCGATGGCGCCCCGATACTTGTCGTAGTAGGAGTCGAAGATGAGTGCCCGAAGCGGCGCCTCTTCCTGGCCCCGCGGCGGCGGCACCCGCTCCACGATTCGCTCGAGCAGGTCGGGAACCCCGGTGCCCTCCTTGGCGGAGACGGCGAGGATCTCCTCCCGCTTGGCCCCGATCAGGTCCATGATCTCCTTGGCCCGCCGCTCCGGCTCGGCGCCGGGGAGATCGATCTTGTTGAGCACCGGGATGATCTCGAGCCCCGCGTCGAGCGCGAGGAAGAGATTGCTCAAGGTCTGGGCCTGAATTCCCTGCGAGGCGTCCACCACCAGGATCGCCCCCTCGCAGGCCGCGAGCGAGCGGGACACCTCGTACGTGAAGTCGACGTGGCCGGGGGTGTCGATCAGGTTCAGCTCGTACGTCTCACCGTCCCGCGCCGGGTAGCTCATCCTGACGGCGTTGAGCTTGATGGTGATCCCGCGTTCGCGCTCGAGGTCCATGGTGTCGAGCAACTGCTCCCGCATGAGGCGCTTTTCGACCGTGTGGGTCATCTCGATGAGGCGATCCGCCAGGGTCGACTTGCCGTGATCGATGTGGGCGACGATACAGAAGTTGCGGATGCGGGATTGCGACATGCGGGGGAATATAGACGGGCGACGGTGGGGCGGGGCGGGAGAAGGCGGGGGAGGCCGTTACCGGGAAAGAT
>JBGPVE010000022.1:0-20522 GCA_041491545.1 Gemmatimonadota bacterium
CATCGCCGATCTCGACCAGGCTCTCGGTGACGGCGTCGCCACCGGATCGGGCGCCAAGGCCGGGGCGGCCGTGTCGCGGTGAGCCGATGACCGTGACTTTCGCCATCCCGACGGCCCAGGACCTCGAGCTCGGCGCCTTCCGCGGTGCGGAACGCGCCGAGCTCGAGGTCCTGGGCCGTCGGGATGGCGAAAGTCACGGTCATCGGCTCACCGCGACACGGCCGCCCCGGCCTTGGCGCCCGATCCGGTGGCGACGCCGTCACCGAGAGCCTGGTCGAGATCGGCGATGAGATCCTGCACGTCCTCGAGCCCCAGCGAGAGCCGAATCAGCTCCGGCGTCACGCCGGTGGCCCGCTGCTGGTCGGGCGTGAGCTGCTGGTGCGTGGTCGAGGCGGGGTGGATGATGAGCGACTTGGCGTCGCCCACGTTGGCCAAGAGCGAGAAGAGCTTCACCCGGTCGATCACCGCTTTGGCCGCCGCGTGCCCGCCCTTCACCCCGAAGGTCAGCACGCCGCCGAAGCCGCCGCTCAGATACTTCTTCGCGTTCTCGTGCTCGGGATGGCTGTCGAGACCGGGGAAGGAGACCCAGTCGACGCGGGGATCCTTCTGCAGCCACTGGGCGACACTCAGCCCGTTCTCCGAGTGGCGCACGATCCGCAGCGGCAGCGTCTCCAGGCCCTGCAGAAAGGCGAACGCGTTCCAGGGCGAAAGCGCCGGCCCGAGATCCCGCAGGAGCTGCACCCGGAGCTTGATGATGAATGCCGCGGGACCGAACGCGTCGGTATAGACCAGCCCGTGGTACGACGGGTCCGGCGCCGTGAACTCGGGGAAGCGCTTCCGCGACGTCGGGCTCGCCCAGTCGAACTTGCCGGCGTCCACCACGACGCCGCCGATCGCGGTGCCGTGTCCACCGATCCACTTGGTGGCGGAATGGACCACGATGTCGGCGCCGAATTGAATCGGCCGGCACAGCGTCGCCGCGCCGAAGGTGTTGTCCACCACGAGTGGGATCCCCGCCTCGTGGGCGATGGCGGCCAAGGCGGAGAAGTCCGGGACGTCGAGTCTCGGGTTGCCGATGGTCTCGACGTAGAGCAGCCGGGTGCCCCCGTCGATCGCCTTCTTGACCTGGTCGAGGTTGTGGATGTCGACGAACTTGGTCTTGATTCCCCACTTGGGCAGCGTGTAGGCGAAGAGGTTGTGCGTGCCGCCGTAAAGGGTCTGTGAGGACACCAGATTGTCGCCCGCCTGGCAGAGATTGAGCACGGTCAGCGTCTCGGCCGCCTGGCCGCTGGCGACCGCGAGCGCCGCGATGCCGCCCTCCAGCTCCGCGATCCGTTTCTCGAACACGTCGTTGGTCGGGTTCATGATCCGGGTGTAGATATTCCCGAATTCCTTGAGCCCGAACAGATTCGCCGCGTGGGTGGTGTCGTTGAAGACGTAGCTGGTCGTGGCGTAGATGGGCACGGCGCGCGAGTTCGTGGCGGGGTCGGGCGTCTGCCCCGCGTGAATGGCTAGGGTGTCGGGACGGTACGGCATAGCGGTGTTCCTCGGAGCGGGTGGTGAATATGATCGGGGCCCAGCTCGCTTCTGGCGGCCGGGCCCGGGCTTCGGCACTGGGCAACAAAAAGCCCCCCGGCCTGGAGCGCGGAGGGTACCATCCGGCGCTTTAGCTCTTTGTTTCGGGCGAACCAGCCCCGGCGGGAGCAAGTGGCCTTAAATCACCGCCGTATGGAACAGTGTACCGACCACCGGCCGAGCCGTCAAGGGGCCCCCCGTGGGTCCAGGCCTCTAGAGCCATGTCCCGCACCCGCTTACATTCCCGGCACACTTCCGATGGCTCCAACACTCGATCGCCGCGATCCCCGCGCTCCGACTGCGACGAATGGCTGCTAACTCCTCGTTCGACGTCTCGACCGGCACCGACCTGCAGGAAGTCGACAACGCCGTGAATCAGGCCCTGAAAGAGATCGGGCAGCGTTACGACTTCAAGGGTAGCCACTGCTCGATCGAGTTGGACCGGCTCAAGCCCGAGATTCGCTTGGCCGCCAACGACACGTTCCGGATGGACGCGCTGCTCGACGTGCTGCGCGGTCGGCTCATCAAGCGCGGCGTCCCGGTCAAGAATCTCGTGATCGGCGAGCCGGTGGAGGGCAGCGCCGGATCGGTGCGCCGCACGATCGGTCTCACCCAAGGCATCAGCGGCGAAATCGCCAAGAAGATCGTCAAGACGATCAAAGACGGCGGCTTCAAGAAGACTCAGGCGAGCATTCAAGGCGACGAGGTCCGGGTCTCGAGCCCGTCCAAGGACGAGCTGCAGAGCGTGATCGCGTTTCTCCGAGGTCAGGACTTCGGCATCGAGCTCAAGTTTGGCAATTACCGCGGTTAGGCGTCGGGCGCTGACGGCGGCGGCCGTGGCGGCGGCCGCGGCCGCCGTCGTGAGCGCCCTCATCGGAAGTTGCGCCAATCCCCCCGCGCCCGCGGGTCCACCCGGCCCGGTCACGGCGGAGCCGACGTTGCAGGTGGGGCTCGTCGTCGGCGCGCCGTCCATCCCGCTCGGGGGTGACGCGGCCCTCACGGTGAGCGGGCCCGACGGGGGGCGACTGGTCGAGATCGCGGCCGGCGAGTCGTGGCGCGCGGACGCCGGCGGTGAAGGCATCGCGCTCGTCTCGGCGATGGGTACCCGAACCGGCGGCTACGATCAGCTTCGGGTGGCGGCGACCGATTCGGCGGCGCCGGTGAGAGTCAACGGACGCTCGTACCATGGCACGCTCGCCTTGCTGCGGGATCGCACCGGACTCACCGTGGTGAATCAAGTCGGACTCGAGGCCTACCTCCTCGGGGTCGTCTCCAGCGAGATGGGCCGGCGGGATCCGAGCGAGCAGCAGGCCCTTCGGGCGCAGGCCGTCGTCTCGCGCACCTACGCCGTGCGAAACCTGGGTCGCTGGCGCTCGCAGGGCTTCGATCTCTACGGCACCGTCTCCGACCAGGTCTACGCTGGCATCGGCGGCGAAACCCCGGAGGGCGAGCAGGCGGTCGAGGCGACGCGGGGGCAGATCCTCACCTACGGCGGGGCGCCGATCGACGCGTTCTTCTTCTCGACCTGCGGTGGTCGCACCGCCGACGGCGTCGAGGTGTTCCGGGGCGCGGACCGCCCGTATTTGCGATCGGTCCCCGACGTCAGCCCCGACGGCACGGTGTATTGCAGCATCTCGCCGCGCTATCGCTGGCGGGAGGAATGGACCGGCGACGCGCTTCGCGCCGTGCTCCGAAAGTCGCTGCCCGCGGTGCTCGGCGTCTCGGCCGCCCGGGTGCAGGATGTGCGGGACGTGCGGATCGCCAGTCGCAGCGCGTCGGGGCGCGTGTCGCAGCTCACGATCGTCCTCGCGGAGGACCCGGTGCAAGTCGACGGCCCATCGGTGCGGCAAGTGCTGCGAAACGGCACCGGCGACATCTTGCGGAGCACCGCCTTCACGCTCGCCGCCGAGAAGAGCGGCCGGCGACTCGCCCGCCTCGTCATCGACGGCGGCGGGAACGGGCATGGCGTCGGCTTCTGCCAGTGGGGCGCGGTCGGTCGCGCGCGCTCGGGCCAGGACTACGAGCGCATCCTCGCCGCGTACTATCCCGAGACCGAGCTGCAGAGGCAATACTGACTATGACCGAAACCCTCAGAGTCGGCGTGATCGGCGCCGGAGCCATCACCCAGATCGCTCATCTGCCGGTGCTCAAGAAGATGAAGGGCATCGAGGTGCGGGCCCTCTGCGACAACGACGTGGTCAAGGCCCGGGCGCTGGCCGATCGGTTCGGCGTGGCCGACACCTTCGACGACATCGAGGAGCTGTTGCGTTACGAGGAGCTCGACGCCGTCCTGCTTTCCTCGCCGACTCACCTGCACGAGGCCCACCTGCTCGCGGCACTGTCCGCCAATCTGCACGTGCTGATCGAGAAGCCGCTCACGATCTCGAGCGCGAGCGTGCAGCGGATGCTCCGCGCGGTCCAGAAGCGCGATCGGGTGGTCATGGTGGGGATGAACCACCGCTACCGTCCCGACGTGCAGATCGTCCGGAGCTTCGTGCAGAGTGGCGAGCTGGGCGCCATCGAGAGCGTGCGGGGAAGCTGGCACGTCTACCGTCCGGCTCGCTCGCAGCTCGGGTGGCGGCAGCGACGAGAGCAGGCCGGCGGCGGCGCCATGTACGATCTCGGGCTCACCATTCTCGATCTCGGGCTCTGGCTCGCCGGCGGTCCCACGCCGACGCGGGTGAGCGCCACGCTCGATCGGGCGGGGAAGGATCGCGCCGTGGAACAGTCCGGTAGCGCGTTCGTCGTCTGCGAGGATGGATGCTCGATCTTTCTGGATGTGACCTGGAATCACATCGGCGAGGGTGAGCGATTCGGCGTCGGGCTCCGCGGTAGCAAGGGCACGGCGGCCGTGAACCCGCTCAAGGTGTGGAAGGAGATGCACGGAACACCCACCGACGTCTCGCCCACCTCGTCGGGCAGTCGGGAGAATCCGTTCACCGCGTCGTTCCGGGCCGAATGGGCGCACTTCAGCGCTACGATCGCGGGCGAGGCCAAGGCGGCGCCGTCGCTGGACGAGCACGTCACCCTGCACAAGGTGCTGGAGGCGATTTACCGCTCCGCGCAGGATGGCCGCGACGTGCAGCTGTGACGATCGCCGCCGCGACGCTGCTGCTCGCGCTCTCAGTCGGAAGCCCGACCGCCGGCCGGGCCCAGGAAGCCGGGTCCGAGCTTACCATCTCACTCATGACGATGGGGGTGGGCGAGCGGGTGTGGGAGCGTTTCGGTCACAATGCGATTCTCGTGGTGGATCGCACCCAGCAGACGGCCCGGGTCTACAACTACGGGCTCTTCGATTTTCACCAGGAAAACTTCCTGCTCCGCTTCGCGCGGGGCCGGATGCGCTACTGGATGCAGGGATTCGACCTCGATCCGACGGTCAACATCTACGTGCGGGACAATCGCTCCGTGTGGCTGCAGGAGCTGAATCTGACGCCGGCGCAGCGCGTAGAGCTGCGGGACTTCCTCGAGTGGAACGAGCGTCCGGAGAACCGTTACTACCGCTACGATTACTACCGCGATAACTGCTCGACCCGGGTCCGCGACGCCATCGATCGCGTGCTCGGCGGCCGGCTCAAGGCGGCAACCGACACGATTCGCACCGGCACGACCTACCGTTTCCACACCGAGCGCCTCACCGCGCCCGACGTACCGCTTTACACCGCACTGCTCCTGGCGCTGGGCGAACCGGTCGATCGGGAATTGAGCGCGTGGGCGGAGATGTTCCTTCCGCTCCGCGTTCAGGAATGGGTACGGCACGTCACGGTGCCCGACGGGTCGGGCCGCTTGGTGCCGCTGGTCAAATCGGAGCGCACGCTCTTCCTCGCCACCGAGCCTCCGCCGCCGTCGGCGCCACCCCGCCGGCTCCCGGCCTATCTGGTCACCGGGCTCGTCGTGGGCGCGGCGCTCGCGGTCTCGGGCCGGAGAGCGCCCACGTCCCCGGCCGCGCGGCGAGGCTTCGCCTGGCTGGGCGCCGCGTGGGCGGTCATGCTCGGCGTGAGCGGAGCCCTGCTGGCGTTCCTCTGGGCGTTCACCGACCACGCCGCGGCCTACCACAATGAGAATCTGTTCCAGGCCAACCTGCTGCTCCTCCCGATCGCGTTGCTGGTGCCGCGGGCCGCGCGCGGCGCGAGTTGGGCGGCGCGGCCGGCGCTCGCCTTGAGCCTCGCGGTCGCCGCCGCGTCGCTCATCGGGCTGGCGCTCAAGCTGGTGCCGGCGTTCTATCAGGCCAACGCCGAAGTGCTGGCGCTCGCGGTGCCGGCGAATCTGGGACTGACGTTCGGTGTCTTCGGGCTGGTGCGTGGAACAGAGCGGAGCGGGGTGGTGTGAGTGCGGTTACGGTCGGGCTTTGCGCATCTCCTCGATGATGAGCGCGGCCTCGACCTGCACGATCTTGGGGAGATCGGCGCGATTCTGCAGCTTGGGATCTGCGTTTGAGATCACTCGCAGAATGCGCCCGCTCTCGGTCTCGACAATCTGCGTGTTCAGGCTGAATCGCCCGTAGTGGTCGACGAAGCTTCCTCGCACCACGAACTGAGCTCCAACCTTTTTCCCGATCGCGGCGGCGGCCACCGCGTCGACATGCTCCTGCCCCCGAAGTTGGCGTTCGCTCAGCTCGCTGTGGATCTGCGTCGGCCCCACCACCGTGACGCCGGCGCCTTGGCCCAACGCCGCGGCGAGCCGTTCGGCGATCTCCCTGCGCATTCGCTCGACCGTGTCACGCTCCGCGCCGTATGCCCCCGCGCTCTCGAACGGCAAGACCGCCACCGCGATGGTCGCGCGCTGCCCCTGCGCGGCCGTGGCGAGGCTGTGGGCGGCGGCGATCAGGCAGATCGTGACAGTCAGCGCGCGTCGGCCCATCGAATCCCTCGTCAGAATGAGAGCTGCATGCCTTCGCTGGCGGCTTCGACGGTGAGGCTGGGTGCGCGCGTCGCTGCGTAGCCGCGCACGTCGTGCAGCAACGCGTCGATCGTGGCGTCGTCGTGCTCGGGATCGTGATGGAACAACATCAGCCGCCGGCATCCGGCCTGGGCGGCGAGATCCACCGCCTCCCGGGGCGTCGAGTGCCCCCAGCCCGCGCGGGCCCGAATGATCGACTCCGAGTACATGGCGTCGTGGATGAGCGTGTCCGCGCCACCTAGGAACCGCACCAACTGCTCGCGCCAATTGGACGGCACCATGTAGCTGCCGCCCGGCCCCAGCTCGTTGTCGGTGAGATACGCGATGTCCTGCCCGCCGCCCTTCGGTGCCAGGCGGAACCCGAGCGTCGTCCCGGGATGCCGCAGGCAGCAGGTGCGCACCGCGAAGTCCTCGACCTCGAAATCGCCCTCACCGATCTCGGTGACATCGAGCGACGCCGCAAGCGCCTTGAGCGGCACCGGGAACACCATCGGATCCATCTGTCGCCGCAGGATGTCCTCGAGCGCCACACCGCCCTGGCGCGCGCCGTAGATGTGCATGATCGTGCCGGGTGCGCTCAGCGGCTTGAAGAACGGAAAGCCCTGGATGTGATCCCAGTGCGTGTGCGAGAGCAGCAGGTCGACCCGGACGGCGACCCCACGCTGCATCAAATCGTGCCCCAGCGGCCGAAGCCCGGTCCCCGCGTCGAGCACGAGGAGATGCCCGTTCCCGGACGAAAGACTCAGGCATGGCGTGTTGCCGCCGTAGCGGGCGGTTGCGGGTCCGGGAGTCGGAATGGAGCCGCGCGTGCCCCAGAAGGTCAGTGTATAGCGCACGACACCCCGGTTGCAGAGGAATCCGTAGGCTTTCAAGCTGCCCTTCTGGGCGCGCGGCGGCTAGCACCCCCCTCACCCGGGCGGGGTGACCATGCTCACGAGCGACGAGCGGCCAGCATGAGCGCGGATCGATCCTTGAGCGTGATATCCTTTCGCGTCACCTGGATGATGCTGCGCTGCACCAGGTTGCGCATGGTCCGCGAGACGGTCTCGCGACTCGAGCCGATCATCTGCGCGATGGTGTGATGGGTGAGCTTTCGCGTGATGCGATCGCCCCGCTCCTCGTCCGCCATGCGGAGCAGCAGATGCGCCACGCGCCCGTTCACGTCGAGCAGCACGAGGCCGCCGATCTTTTCGTCGGCGCGGCGGAGTCGGCGCGAGATCTCGCGCAGGAGCGAGATCGCGATGTCGGGCATCGCGCGGACTCGGGCATAGAAGTCCTCGCGACGCAGCACGAGGAGGTGCGAGTCCTCCATCGCGATCACGTGGGCCGACCGCGGCTCCTCGTCGATCACCGCCATCTCGCCGAAAAAGCTGCCCTCACCGAGCACGGAGAGGATGACTTCTCGGCCGTCCTCGGCGATCAGCACGACCTTCACCTGACCCGCGGCGACGAGATACAGCGCGTCGCCGGGGTCGTCCTCGAATACGATGACACTTCCCTTGGGATAGCTCCGCTCGCGGGTGAGATCCGCGATCGACTGTAACTCCGGCTCGGTGAGTCCCTGGAACAACGGGACCTTACGCAACACATCTATGGCGGCAGCGGGCACAAGCGCCTCACACATTGGTACGGGAGGGAGCGGGCTCATGGATCGAGCCCGGAGGTTACCTACGGAACGTAATAGCGTGGGCGTTGCCGCTGGGAGGCAGGCAGCTGTCGGCCCCCTTTTCGGCAGTGGATCACACCAGTGCCCCCTCGTTCGGCGCCTTGCCGAGAGCCGCCTGGGGCGGATAAATTGGAGGGCTGTCGGCGAGTCCGGCACGCCAGCGGACTCCACCATTCAGTCGCTGTTTTGTTAGGTGCTTTTTCGAGGAGCAGACCCGTGAAGGCCGATCTTCACCCCATGTACCGCAAGGTGACCGCCGTGTGCGCCTGCGGAAACCAGTTCGAAATCCGCTCGACCTCGGCGTCGATCCATGTCGAGGTCTGTGCGCAGTGCCACCCGTACTTTACCGGCAAGCAGCGGTTGCTTGATACCGCCGGACGGGTCGACCGGTTCCGCCGGAAGTACCGGACCGCCGACGTGACCGCCGCCGCCGACGCGACCGCCGCCGCCAAGGCGTAAGCCGTGGAGGCCAGACTCCGCCAGGCGCTTGCCCGCGCGGAGGAGGTCGGCCAGGCACTGGCCAGCCCCGAAGTCGGTAGAGATCCATCCAAGCTGAGGTCGCTCGGGCGTGAGCATGTCCGGCTCGCTCCCATCGTCAAGACGGCGGAGCGGCTCGCGCGGCTGAAGGACGAACTGGAACAGGCTCGGGAGATGGCCCAAGAGGCCGATCCCGAGCTTGTCGCGTTGGCGAAGGCGGATCTGGCCCGTCTCCCGACGGAAATCGACGAGTTGAGCGAGATCCTGCACGATCTGCTCCTCCCGCGCGACCCGCATGACGATCGAGACGCCATCGTCGAGATTCGAGCGGGGACAGGCGGCGACGAGGCCGGCCTCTTCGCCGGCGAGCTGGCTCGGCTTTACACCCGGTATGCCGAGCGGCATGGACTCACCGTCGAGCCGATCTCGCTGAGCGAGGGCAGCCTCGGCGGTGTGAAGGAGGCCATCTTCGCCGTGCGCGGCCCCGACGCCTACGGTCTTCTCCGGTGGGAGTCCGGCGTGCATCGGGTACAGCGGGTGCCCGCCACCGAGACCCAGGGGCGCATTCACACCTCCGCCGCGACGGTTGCCGTGCTGCCGGAGGCGGAAGAAGTCGACATCAAGATCGAGCCGCAGGATCTCAAGATCGACGTGTTTCGGGCCAGCGGGCCCGGTGGCCAGAGCGTCAACACCACCGACAGCGCTGTGCGCGTGACCCATCTGCCGACCGGTCTCGTGGTCCAGCAGCAGGATCAGAAGTCGCAGCTCCAGAACAAGATCAAGGCGCTCGAGGTGCTGCGGGCGCGGCTGCTCGACCGGATGATCGCCGAGCAGGAGGCCGCCCGCGCTCGCGACCGCAGAGCCATGGTCGGGACCGGCGACCGGTCGGCCAAGGTTCGGACGTACAACTTTCCCCAGAGCCGCGTGACCGACCACCGAATCAACTTGTCGGCGCACAATCTGAGCGAGGTCATGAACGGCTATCTCGATCCGCTGGTCGATGCGTTGCGGATGGCGAGCCGCCAGGAGCAGCTCGCTGATTGAGTCGATGACGTCGGTCTCGTCGCTGATCGCGGACGGCGCGGCCCGGCTCGCCGCGGCGGGCATTCCGGGGTCTCGGCGAGAGGTCCTTCGGATCTGGGCCGATCTCACGGGCGCGCCGCCGGCCCGCGCCCTGCTCGAGCCGACTCGGCCCGCCGGACCCGACGACGCGGCCCGATTCGAGGCCGCGATCGAGCGCCGGGCAGGCGGCGAGCCGCTCGCCTATGTTACGGGCTGGGCCGGCTTCCGCCATCTCACGCTGCGAGCCGACCGCCGCGCGCTCATCCCCCGGCCCGAGACCGAGGGGTTGGTCGATCTCGCGTTGGCGCGGGTCCGGGAAGGGGTCGCGGCCGACATCGGAACCGGAACCGGCTGCCTTGCTCTGAGCCTCGCGACCGAGGGTCGCTTTCGCGCCGTCGTGGCTGTCGACCGCTCGATCGAAGCGCTGAGGCTGGCGGACACCAACCGGAAGCTGGTCGGCGCGCGTGTCGCGCTGGTGCAGGGAGATCTCACGACGCCGCTCCGCTCCGGGAGCGTGGACCTCGTCGTCGCCAATCCGCCATATCTGACGCTGGCGGAGTACATGGCGCTCGCGCCCAGCGTGCGAGGTTGGGAGCCGGCCGACGCGCTCGCGAGCGGCGTGAGCGGCCTGGACGCCACCGAGCGTTTGCTGGAGGATGCGCGCCGCGTGCTTCGCTCGGGTGGCTGGCTGGCGCTGGAGGTGGATTGCGTGCGGGCGGCCGCGGCGGCAGAGCTGGCTCGCCGGCTGAGGTGGACCGAAGTGACCGTCACGTCGGACCTTTTCGAGCGTGAGCGATACCTGCTCGCGCGAAGGAGCATGGGATCGTGATCTGGGAGAAAGCACAGGAGTTGGGCCGGTTGATCGGTCAGACGCCGGAGTACCAGGCCCTCAGGCGCGCGGAGACCAATCTCCGCGAAGATCGCGACACCGTCGCCAAACTCGACCAGATCCAGAAGCTGGCGCGCCAGGTCGACCAGATAGTCGCCCAGGGGCAGATGCCCGACCAGCCGACCGCTGAAGCCTACGAGACCGCCGTGCGGGATCTCGAGGTCAGCACCACGGGGCAGGCATATGTCATCGCCCGGGCCAACTTCGAGAAGCTGATGACCAAGATCAATCAGCAGATCGGGGATGGGATGGAGAAGGGCGCGACGAGCAGCATCATCACGCTCACGTGACCGCGGGGTTCTTCCTGGTCGTCGAAGGCCCGGAAGGCGCCGGCAAGTCCACCCTGGCGGCGGCCCTCGCGGCCCGGATGCGCCATGTGGGCCTCGACCCGGTCACCGTGCGGGAGCCTGGCGGCACCCCGGCAGCCGAGCGGATTCGGGAGGCTTTCTTGGATGCGGACACCCGGTTCTCGGCTCACACCGAGCTCCTGTATATCACCGCGGCCCGGGCCCATTTAGTGCAGGTGATCATCCGTCCGGCCCTGGAAGCGGGTCGGGTCGTCATCAGCGACCGATACGATCTTTCGACCCAGGCCTATCAGGCGGCCGGACGGGGCCTCGATCCCCAAACCGTCACCCTGGTCAACGAGGTTGCCACTGGCGGGCTTCGGCCACACCTGACGCTGGTGCTCGACATCCCGGCCGAGGTCGGGGAGACCCGCCAGCGGGCCGCCGGCAAGGTCCGGGACCGGCTCGAGCGGGAGGACCTGGCGTTCCACCGCCGGGTCGGTGAGGCCTATCTAGCGGCGACGGGCGCCGGGGTGCGACATTTGGATGGTACCCTGGCGCCTGAGGCCCTCTTGGAGGCCGCCTGGCAGGAAGTGACGGCGGCGGCGCCCCAGATTTTCCGGCAGACGCGGCAGGCGAAGCAGTGAACGGAGGCGGTATGAAGCAACGTTGGGGCTTGATCGGGTTGGTGGCGGTGATCTCCTTCCTGAGCGGCGGCTGGCTGCTGCAGCGCGGCGTCGCCACCGGTGGGAACGTATATCAGCAGGCGCGGCTCTTCGACGACGTTCTATCCCACGTCCACAACTACTACGTGGACTCGCTGGGCGAGACGGACCTCTATCAGAAGGCCACCACAGGCATGCTCGAGGAGCTCAAGGACCCTTACTCGGTCCTGCTCACGGGCGATGACTACAAGGCCCTCTCCGAGCAGACGTCGGGCAACTACGCCGGCCTCGGCATTCAGATCGACGTGCGCGATGGATGGATCACCGTCGTGGCGCCGCTCCCAGAAACGCCCGCCGAACGAGCCGGCGTTCAGACCGGCGATCAGATCGTCGAGGTCGACGGCAAGTCGACCGAGGGCTGGAAGAACGATCAGGCGGTCAAAGCGCTCCGCGGTGAGCCCGGCAGCAAGATCGCGCTCCGGATTCGGCGCGCGGGCATCGACGAGCCGATCCGCTACGACCTGATCCGCGCCACCATCCACGTTCGCTCGGTGCCGCCGGGCACCGTCTTCGACGGAGGTGTCGGCTACATCTCCCTGAATCCGGTGAGCGAAACGTCGGCCGGAGAGCTGCGTGACGAGATCATGTCGATGAAATCCAAGGGGATGAAGTCGATGGTCCTCGACCTCAGGCTCAATCCAGGCGGTCTTCTCGATCAGGGCGTGAAAGTCGCCGAGCTCTTCCTCGACCAGGGCCAAGAGGTTGTCGCGACCCGCGGCCGGGCTCGGGGCTCCACCAAGGAATTCGTGGACGACGCCAAGCAGCCGTGGCCTGATCTGCCGATCGTCGTGCTGGTGAACGAAGGCACGGCCAGCGCGGCCGAGATCGTGGCCGGCGCGCTCCAGGATCACGATCGGGCGGTGGTCGTCGGCTCTCCCACCTTCGGCAAGGGGTTGGTACAGACTCTCTTCCCGCTGGGCGACGGGGTGGCCCTCAAGCTCACGACGGCGCGGTGGTTCACGCCGAGCGGGCGTACCATCCAGCGCACGGCCAAGAACGAAGAGGATCAGTTCGAGCAGGCCGCGCAAGCTTCGGCGGCGGCTGACAGCTCCGCGGCTGGGGCCAATCCACTGAACGCGGATTCAGCACTCAAGCAGCGGCCGACCTTCAAGACCGATGGCGGCCGCGTGGTACGGGGCGGCGGCGGCATCGTGCCCGACATTGTGGTGCGGCCGGACACCCTGACCACATCCGAGCGGGAGTTCGCCAAGGCTCTGGGTCCCAAGACGCAGCTCTACCGTGACGCGCTCACGTCCTATGCCCTGGAGCTCAAGCGGGGCAAGGGTGTGTCGTCCGAGAGCTTCAAGGTCACGCCCGAGATGCGGCAGCAGGTCTATCAGCGGCTCAAAGCCAAAGGCGTCAGCTTGAGCCAGAGCGATTTCGATGGCGCGGGTCGGCTGGTGGACGACCAGTTGGGCTATGAGATCACCCGCTACGTCTTTGGCCGGCCCGCTGAGTTCCGTCGCCGCTCGCTCGACGATCGGCAGTTGCAGAAGGCCTTCACGCTCCTGCACAAGGCGCAGACGCCGAAGGAGCTGATGGCGCTAGCCGCCGGGGGCACGGCGCCGGCTTCACGCAACTAGCAACGCCGCTGGAGAGCGATAACCTTGCAGCCCGGCCGGTCCGATGTCCGTGACCGGCCGGGCTGTTGCATTCGTGACTTTGGCGACGAGAATTCCCCTCATGGACGAGTCCGGAGCGGTGATCGTCGGACCAGGGCGGATGGGGCAGGGGCTCGCGCTGGCGCTGGGCGCGTCGGGCTGGGGCATTCGGCTGGTCGCGCGGAGCCCGCGAGCCGTTGCGTCGTCCCTGTCGCTTCACCTGGGGGACTGGGCGGATGCGACACGCGGCGTCGCCCTCGTCATCATCGCGACGCCGGACGACGCAATCCCCGATGTGGCGCGAGAGCTGGCCGCTCGAGGGGCTATCGCGGCCGAGCACGTCGTCCTCCACCTGTCCGGCGGGCTCGATCGGTCCGCGCTTGCTCCGCTCGAGAAGACCGGCGCCGGACTCGGCTCCTTTCACCCGCTTCAGACCATCGCCGATCCAGACACCGCCGCGGCCCGGTTGCGGGGAGCATTCGCCGGGATCGAGGGTGACGAGAGGGCGCTGGCCGCCGGCGAGCGGCTGGCCCACGCGCTGGAGATGACCGCGGTGAGAGTGACCGCCCAGGGCAAAGGCCGCTACCATGCCGGCGGGGTGATCGCGGCCAACTACGTGGTGGCACTGGCGGGAGTCGCCAGCCGGCTCGCGATCGAAGCCGGGATTCCCGCGCCCGTCGCCGCGCGTATGTACCTCCCGCTCATCGCCGGCGCCGTGTCCAACCTGACCCAGTTGGGGCCGGCCGCAGCGCTCACCGGTCCTATCCGCCGGGCCGATCTCCGCACCATCCGCGGCCATCTCGCAGCCCTCGCTCCCGGTGACCGGAGCCTCTACCGAGCCCTGGGCCGCGCCGCACTCCGCCTCGCCCGGGAAGCCGGCTTAGCGGAGCGGGACGCGCGCGAGGTCGAGCGCCTGCTCGCGGACGGCGAGCCGCCGGGGGGCGATGAGCGACTCGCAGACGGTGAACGGCGGGATGATGATGGGAGCTGAGTTGATGGATCGCTTAACTCTGATCGACCACGCGGACGCCTTCCGGAACGTCGAACGCAAATGTCTTGTCGCTCACCGGCTGATTCACCCGCAGATTGTGCAGCGTCAGGGTCCGGTGCTGCCCCGACAGCTCCTCGATCTCCATCCGCCGCGGCAGGCCGTCGTTGCGGTCTAGCCAGACGACCGCTCGGCTGAACGGCATGTCCGGGACGTTCGGTATCATCTCCAGCACATCCATGGCTCGTCCGTCGAGCCGATCGGCGCGGACGAAGCTCGACTGGTATCGGTCGGCCGGATGGTCCAGCAGCCAGGCAATCAGGTTGTAGCCGTAGACGGGCCCGCCGCTGGGAATCGGGAGTCGAAGCACCTGCCCCGGGGTCGTGCTCGGCGTATAGACCCAGACGTGACGTCCATCAAGGACGATCGCTTCACCCGGTGGATCACTGAAGCGCATGGAAAGCTTCGCCTCGCCTGACTGAATCAGGACGCCCTTGCTATCGGCCTTGCCGATCATGGGGTTGTCGATTGTCTGATCGAAGTCGGCGCGGAGCGATGAGGTGGATCGGTAGGCGCCCGAGGCCCGGCTCACGATCGCCTTGGCGTCCTGGGCGTCCGCCTGGCCGGCTGCGGCAAAGAGTAGCATTGTCACGAGGGCGAACGGTCTCACGCCCGCGTCTCCACCGGCTCGGCGACGCGGCGCCCGATCGTCTCCGCGATCAATCGGACATCGCGCATGAGCTGCGCGAACTGCGCCGGGTAGAGGCTCTGCGCCCCATCCGAGAGCGCGCGCTCCGGGTTGGGATGCACCTCCACCAACAGCCCGTCCGCCCCGGCAGCCACCGCCGCGCGTGCCATCGGAATCACCATGTCCCGGTGGCCGGTTCCGTGGCTCGGGTCCGCGACGATCGGAAGATGGGAAAGGCCGTGCACCACGGGGATTGCCGCCAGATCGAACAGGTTGCGGGTTGCCGGATCGAAGGTCCGCACGCCGCGCTCGCACAGAATCACGTTCGGATTTCCCTCCGCCAGAAGGTACTCGGCCGACAGGAGCAGCTCCTGAATCGTGGCGGCGAGCCCCCGCTTGAGGAGTACGGGCTTGCCGCAACGGCCCGCCTTCTTGAGCAGAGAGTAGTTCTGCATGTTCCGGGCCCCGATCTGCACGACGTCGGCCACCTCGGCCACGGCATCGAGCCCCTCGGCATCCATCGCTTCGGTGACGATCAAGAGCCCGGTCGCCTCCCGCGCCTTAGCTAAGAGGGCCAGTCCTTTGAGGCCGAGACCCTGGAACGAGTAAGGCGAGCTGCGCGGCTTGTACGCTCCGCCTCTCAGCAGCGTGGCACCGGCCTCTCGGACCGCATACGCGGCCTCGATGATCTGGGCCTCGGTCTCGACGGAGCAGGGGCCGGCCATCACCGGCACGTCTTCGCCGCCGAACGTGACTCCGCCCGCCAACCGCACGACGGTGGGCTGCTGCCGCCACTCGCGGGACACCTGCTTGTAGGGCCGGGTGACCGGCAAGCACTCCTGCACTCCTGCCAACCCTGCGAGCCGCGATGGATCGACCCGCCCGTCGTTGCCGACCACGCCCACGGTCGTGCGCTGGCGACCGGGCATGACCCGGGCCTGGTAGCCCATTTCCTCGATCACCGCGGCCACCTGCTGGACTTCTTCCTCCGTGGCGCCGTGGCGCATCACGACGAGCATCGCGATCCCCCGGGTTAGGCGGTCTGCATCTCACCGAGCCGCACGCCGACGATCGTCGACACGCCGGGCTCCTGCATGGTGACGCCGAAGACCGCGTCCGCGGCTTGCATGGTGCGCGGGTTGTGCGTGATGACGATGAACTGCGTCGTTCCCTTGAACTCATCGAGCAGTCGCGTGAAGCGGCCGACATTCGCGTCGTCGAGTGGGGCGTCCACTTCGTCCATCAGGCAGAACGGGCTCGGCTTGGTGAGATAGAGGCCGAACAAGAGCGACGTGGCTACGAGGGTCCGCTCGCCCATCGAGAGCAAGCGCACGTGCTGGATTCGCTTGCCTCGCGGCGCCGCCAGGATTTCGATCTCGCTCTCCAGCGGATCGTCGGCGTTGGCCAGGCGCAGATCGCACTCGCCACCGCCGAAGAGCGTTTGAAAGACGGTGTGGAAGTTGGCCTTCACCGCCTCGAAGGTCTCCAGGAACATCGTTCGCGCCGTGCCGTCGATCTCCCGGATAGCTTGAATCAGTGACTGCCGGGCGCCCACCAAATCGTCCCGCTGCGAGGTGAGGAAGTCGAGCCGCTTCACTTCGTCGGCGTGCTCCTCGACGGCGAGCGGATTGACCGGGCCGATCGCCTCGAGCGAGGACACGATGCGGGCCGACTCGTTCTCGAGCGTTTCCAGATCGAGGTCGAGCAACACGGCGCCGTCCATCAGCGCGTCGAACGGCTTGCGCCACTCCGTCTCCACCCGCTCGACGATGCTGCGCCGGAGTCCCGCCGATTCGGTGAGCTCCAGCTGGAGCCCGTGGCTCTCCTCGCTGTGTTGCTCCAGCGTGGCCCGCGCGACTGACACCTCCCGCTCCGCATCCGCCAGCGCCGTGTCCGCCGAGCGAAGCGCCGCGTCCGCGTCGGCGTCGGCGCTCTGCAGCTCGAGCAGCGCCGCCTGCCGCTCCGCCCGCGCCTCCATCCACTGGGACTGTTGCCCGGTGAGTGTGACGATGTCCTGATCCAGATGCAGCAGCTCGCCGGAGAGAGCCCGCATGGCTTCTTCCGCCGTCGTCTGGGTCTGCATCCCCCGCTCGAGCCGCTCGATCGCGCCGCGAAGCCCGGCGGCGACGTGCGCCTCCTGCACCTGCCAATGCGCGCGCTTCTCCCGCGCCAGCTCCTGCGCGGTCTCCCAGTCGGCCAGCTCGACCCGGCCGGTGCCCAACTCCTCATCGAAGCGCGCCCGGGCGAGATCGCCGTCCACCAGCGCGGCGTCGATCTCCACCAGCCGCTGTTCCGCACCCGTCAGCCGCTCGGTGAGCCGCGCCACTTGGCCCTCGGCGTCGGTCAGCTCGCGAGTGAGATTGTTGACGAATCGCGCCGCGTCCTCCCGGGCGGCGATCGCCTGGCGCTCGGCCTCACGGGTGAGATCCGCCTCGGCCGACGCCGCGCCGAGCGCCCGCTCCAGTTCCTCCAGTCGGGCCATCGTGCCCGTGAGGCTCGCCTCGGCCGCGTCGAGCGACCCCCGCGCCTGCGCGGTCTCCTGGTGCAAGCTCGCGAGCTCCGCGCGCCGCCGGAGCGGTCCGGATGGGGCCGCGGCCCCGCCGAGGAAGATTGCGCCGCTTGCCCGCCGGAGCACGTGCCCGGCGGCGTCCAGCACCTGGGAGCCCGCGAGTGCAGCGCGCACCCACGCGGCGGCCGGGCCCTCGGCGCGAAGCCGCGCGTCCAGCGGAGGCGCGTCGGGAGACATGGTCGGACCCGGGTCGACCGGCAAAAGGACCAGCGCTCCGGGTTGATGCTCGGCGTGCCAGCCGCGAATCGTCTCGACCGCCGCGAGATCGCGGACCAGCACAGCATGGGTCCACTCGCCCAGCAGCCGCTCGGCCAGCTCCGCATGCTCGCGCCCGGCGCTGACGAAATCGCTGAGCGGCCCGAGCACGCAGCCGTCGAAGTGATCGCGCGCCGCCAGCAGCGCCGCCGCGCCCGGCGCGAGCCCGGCGCGGTCGCGCTCCAATTCCTCCAGCACTTCGCGCCGCGCCGTGATCTGCGCCAGCACTTCTTCCGCCTGGCGTCGGTCCGCGCGATTCATCGCCTCGTGCTCGCGTGCCTCCGCGACCAGGTGGCGCGCATGCTCGGTGTCGGCGGCCGCCCGCTTGGTTTCGTGGCTTCGGTAGGCCGATTGCTCGACGGCGTGATCGCGTCTCCGCTCGGCGACCCCCAGCTCGACCTTGAGCCCGTGGCTGTGCGCCGATGCCTGGGCCACTCGCTCTCGGAGCGACGCCAGCTCACCCTCGAGGGCAGTTCGCTCCCCCTCGAGCGACCGGAGCGTCTGCGCCTGCGTCTGGAGATCCTGTTCCAATCGGCGAACGGCGGCGCGCCGGTCCACCAGGCGCTGCCGGCCCGCTTCCTCTTCCTGCGTGCGGTTCGCCACTTCACTCAGAATGCGGGCGTGCTCGGTCTCGGCTCCGGCGCGCTCCGTGGCCGCGGCCTCCCGCTCGGCCGCGGCCTGTGCCGCGCGGAGCTCCATCTGGGCCCGCTCCTCGGTCGCGCGGGTCTGCCGAGATGTGGCATTCGCCAGGCGCTCGCTCGCCAGCGCCAAATCGCCGTCGAGGCGGCCGAGATCCACTTGCACCGCACCGAGCCGGCGGGCGATCTCCGTCCGCTTGAGCTCCGCGGCCACGCGGGCGCGGGCGGCTTCTTCCCGCCGGGTCTCTGCCGTGGTCACTCGGTCGCGATTGGCCGGGAGCAGCTCGGTCAGCTCGCCAAAGCGCGCCTGCAGGCCGGCCGACCGGTCGACCAAGTGATCGAGCTGCCGGCGGGCAAGCGTGAGCTGCACCGCGAACTTCTCCTCCATGAGCTTGACGTGGCGCTCGGCTTTGCCCTTCTGGCGGGCGAGACTTCGGATCTGCGACTGGACTTCCGCGATGAGGTCTTCGACCCGCTGCAGGTCGGCCGCGGTCTCTTCCAGGCGCCGCTCGGTCGAGTGCTTGCGGTCGCGATAGAGTCCGATGCCGGCCGCCTCCTCGAACAGCGATCGCCGCTCCTCGGCCCGGTCGGACAGGAGCAGCTTGATCATCTCCGACTCGATCACGACGCCCGCGTCGCTGCCCAGGCCGGTGCCCCGAAGCAGATCCTGGATGTCCCGGAGCCGTACGGGCGAGCCGTTGAGCAGGTAGTCGCTCTGCCCCGACCGCGACAGCCGGCGGGCGATGACCACCTCGCGATAGGCGATGGGAAGGTCCCCGTCGGCGTTGTCGAGATAGAGCGCCACCTCGGTCACGTTGACCGGCCGGCGGGTGGCCGACCCCTGGAAGATGACGTCCTCCATCTTGCCGCCGCGAAGGAGCCGCGCCGACTGCTCGCCGAGCACCCAGCGGACCGCGTCCGACACGTTGGATTTTCCGCAGCCGTTGGGTCCTACGATCGCAGTGACGCCCTGCTCGAAGTCGAGCGTCACCGTATCCGCGAATGACTTGAAGCCGGAGAGCTCCAGCTTGGTGAGCTTCATGCTGGCTGTCCTGGAGTCGGGGTCCAAGCCCGCGTCATCGAGCGGGCTGATCCTGTGGCGTGATCACGAATGACGGCATGCCCAAGCTCTTGCCGGTGGCCTCCGCCTGCTCCCGGCTGGCGTAGGGACCAAGGACCACCCGGTACGCCTCTTCCCCGCGCTGGGGAGTCAGCACCGACGCGGGCAGCCCCGCGGACTTGAGCTTTTCGACCAGCTCGTTGGCCCAGTCGGGATTGCGCGAGCTGCTGACCTGCAGGTAGATCTTGCCCCCGCCGACGGCTGAGTCCCCGGCCGCGAGCGCCGCGGAATCGGCGGCCTCAGGCGCGGACTGCGGCATCTCGTCCTTCGGCAACCAGGCCAGTGTCAGCCAGGCATCATTGGCGCCGCCGGCAACCGTCCCGGCCACCGGAAGACCGGCTTTGGAGAGGTCCAGCGCTTTGACGTCGGCGCCGCTTCGGAGTAGCAGCGTCTGCTGGCCGGCCACCGCGGGGAGATCTCCTGCCCAGCGGGTGGCCACGCCACCGGCCACGCGCCCGCTCGCGAGGTCTACCACCCACGCCGAGTCGCCGCGCTCCGGCCGAGCGAGGAGCCAGCCGCCGTAGAAGTCGACTCGAAGCTCCTTGGCAGGGCCCGGCAGATCGATGTTGTCCAGCGTCTCCCTGCTATAGCGATCGATGACTTCGATGTCGCCTTTGCCCCGCGCCACGTACAGCCGGTGTCCCGACGGCGAGAAGGCGACGGCGCGGGCATGTCCCGACACGCCGATCGTCTTCACCGGCTGCTTCGCCTGCGGCTCGTAGAGTACCACCGCGGAGTCCGCCGCGATCGCCACGAGGTCGCCCAAATACGTTGCTGCCGCGTCACCGGCCGGCAACTGGACCTTGGCCTGAGCCTGGTCCGCGCCGAGTGCGACCGCCTCGCCCTTGTCTGCCGCGGGGATGGCGATGAGAAAGCCGGTCATGGTCCCGACAAGCTGGCGTGGTGCGCCTAAGAGTTTCGAGCGGAATCGGACTGGGCTTCGCCGCAGGAGCTGGGTGACGCTGGACCCCGAGTCGACCGCGTAAACGGCGCCGTCGGGGCCGATCGCCGCATCGCGAATCTGGCTGAGCACGCCGCCGGCCCGCCGGGACTCGAGATCCAGGCCGATCAGGTTGTTCTTGG
>JBGPVE010000023.1:0-19986 GCA_041491545.1 Gemmatimonadota bacterium
CTGGCCAACATCGATCGGGCCCTCGAGCTGGTGCGCGCGCAGCCGGACGGTTTCCTCAAGGCCCTCGTGATGATGGCCTGAGGTCGAACTACATTTCTTCCTCCGCGGGGAACGCCGGCACGTCGGTGAGCCAGAATCCCGCGAGTCCGCCGGCCCGATCCACCTCGATGAAGAGCCGATCCGCCACCCGCACGACGTCCGCGTCGCGCTGATTACCGATCCTCAGATAGAAGACGCTCTCCGCGGAATTGGTCGACACCGAGAGCGAGGTGTCCACCTCCACCGATGCCACCCCGGGACGCGACGGCCTCGCTGGAAGCACCACTCGGCCGTCGATGAGTTGGGAGGGGACCCGGAGGTTGGGCACCGTCGCCACCTCGGGCCAGACGACGACGTCCAGGCCGCAGATGACTCCGCTGTTCACGTCGACGACGGCGATGGAGCCCACTTCATCCGACAGCTCGACCGTACCCGTGAGTCCGCTGGCCGAGCGGGTGCCCTTGAACGAGCCCGAGAGGATGTCGGTCTCGGGATCCCACCGCCAGACGACCGACGGCAGGCTCCCGGTCAACGGCTCGATGCGAGCCTCCATAGCCAGCACTTGACTCAAGCGGCGCGCGCCGACGCCAGCGTCTTCGTAAAACGAAGAATCCGGTCGAGCGCGCTTTCCAGTTCGCGGTCGGACACCGCATAGCTCAATCGAACCCAGCGATCGTCGCCGAACGCCGAGCCGGGAACCAGAGCGACGCCCTCCTGCTTCATCAGATTCTCGCAAAAGTGCGATCCCGTAACCGGGTCTTTCTCCCGAATGCCATCGACCCGGAAGAAGAAATAGAACGCGCCGTGCGGCTCGACGAACTCGATGCCCGGCATCTCGGTGCGGAAGCGTTCCACGAGATAGTCCCGCCGCCGCCGGAACGCCGCCACCATCTTCTGTACTTCGGCCTCGACCTTGTCGTCGGCGAAGGCCGTCGCGGCGGCCCATTGAGCCGGGTGATTGGCGCCGGTTGTCGTATGCGATTGAAGCGCCGCCATCGCCTTGGTGAGATGGGGCGGGGCGAGCGCAGCCCCGATGCGCCAGCCGGTCATCGCGTACGCTTTGCTCGCGCCGTAGATGACGACGGTGCGCTCGAGATATTCGTCCGGCAAGTCGAGGAACGACGCGGCCGGCCCCGGCCCGTAGTGGATCGGGCGATAGATTTCGTCGGCGACGATCCACATCTCATGCTTCCGGGCCCACTCCGCGATCGACTTGAGCTCGTTCAGCGTGTACACCGAGCCGGTCGGGTTGCACGGCGAGCAGATGACGAGGCCCTTGGTGCGCTTGGTGCTGTGCCGATCCAGATCGGTGGCGCTGACCTTGAGCCCCCAATCGAGCGAGCCCGGCACCATCACCGGCTCGGCGCGGCTCAGGTGTACGATCTGGGGATAGGAGACCCAGGCCGGCGACGGGATCAGGACCTGATCGTTGGGCCCAAAAAGAGTGAAGCAGGCGTTGAAGAGCGACTGCTTGGAGCCCGAGCTGACGATGATGTTGTCCGCATTTACCGCTCGGCCGCCCGAGAGCAGCGAAAGCCGCCGCGCGATGGCGGCGCGGAGCTCGGCGATGCCGACGTTGGGCGGATAGCGCGTCATGCCGCGCTGGATGGCCTGGATGCCGGCCTGCGCCGCCGGCGCCGGCGTATCGAAGTCGGGCTCCCCGACGCCGAGGTCGAGCACGTCCTCGCCAGCCGCTTTCCGGCGCTTGGCTTCATTGCTGATGGCGACGGTTTCGGAGGCTTTGAGGTGCTGAATATTCAAGGAAAGCGCGTCGGGCATGGTCGGGTCCGGATGTTTGAATGGAGATCGTTGGGGGAAAGGTTCGTCGGCGACGAAGGGATGTCAACACTTGGCGCGAGCGATGGGGCGGCTTAGGTTGGGCCCGTGAACGACTTCCAAACGCTGCACCTCACCGCATCGGTGGCGGACGCGCTGGCCGCACTGGGATGGTCGCCCAACGACGCCGCCGTCCGCGACGCGGTGCCCACGGTGGCGCGCGGCCACAACCTCGTTGCCGTGACACCGCCGGCCGCGGCTTACGCGGGACCGGTGCTGGGCGGCGTCCTGAGCCGGCTGGCCGGTCCCGACGCTCGCCGGGCTTTGCTCATCTGTCCCCCAGCGGAGCTGGACGAGTTCGGCGCGCTGGCTCACGTGCTGGTCCGCGGCACCGCGCTCCGGCTGCAGATGGCGCACTCCCCGTCGCGGGCGGCGCGCCGGCTCAAGGCCGGCGGAGTCGACCTCCTGATCACGTCGGCCGAGACGGTGGCAACGCTGCTGGAGCGAAGCGCCCTCAAGGCCGACGCGCTGGACATTCTGGTCCTCGCGTGGCCGGAGCGCTGGGCCGGGCCGGACACGCTGGCCGGGCTGATGCAGGATCTCTCGCGGGATACCCAGCGCGTCATCCTCGCCGCCGACCCTCAGCGGACCACGGACCTGGGGGAGCGGTTCGCCCGGAAGGCGCTTGTCGTGGGCGGGCTGCCGGCCGGAAGCGCCGAGCCGGGTCCGGCCGGACCGGTCCGGACGGTCGGCGTCGCCTGGCGGCGGCGAGCGTCCGCGCTTGGCGACATCATCGAGCTGCTCGACCCGGCATCGCTGGCTGTCTGGACCGCCGATCGGAGCCACCACTCGGCCATCGCCCTCGCCCTCCCGGCCGGCGACCCCTCGATCCGGGTGCTCACCGGCGACTCGACGAAGGCGGAGGTCGTCGTGGCGTTCGACCCGCCGTCGCCGGAGCGGCTGCGCCAGCTCCTCACTTGCGGCGAGGTGGTGTTGCTGGTGCCACCTGGCACCGAATCCTACGTCGGGCGGCTGGCTGCACCCCGCCGGCCGCTCAAGCTGCCCGGCCTCATCGACGCAGTGGGAGACGCGGCCGCGGTGCAGCGGGCCCTGGTGGCGCGGACCATCGAATCCGGCCACGCGGAGCGGGCCCTGCTGACCTTGGCCCCCCTATTCGAGCGCTACGACCCGGCGGCGGTGGCCGCAGCGGTGTATGATCTGTGGGTGGGGGCGGCGGCGAACGTGGGGACCGCGGCGGCCGCGTCGGCCGCCGCCCCCACCCCCGCCCCCGCCCCGCCGGCCCCCAATGGGTCCCAAACGGCGCGAGTGTACGTCGGGATCGGCCGGACGGATGGTGCCACGGCCAACGATCTGGTAGCGGTGCTCACCAAAGAGGTTCGGGTGCCGCCCGCCAACATCGGCCGGATCGAGTTGCGGGACGCATTCTGCCTGGTGGAGTTGCCCGCGTCGGACGCCGAGCGGATCGCCGGCGCGCTCAACGGCACGACCATTCGCCGCAAGCGCGTCGTCGCGCGACTGGACCGGGGTGGGAAGGCGCCAAAGGCACCGCGCCGACCACGTTAACGCTGGAGGATTCGATGTTGTTGCGTATGCTCGGATGGCTGGTCGCAGGGACGGTGGCGCTCGCCCCGGTCGCCCCGGCCCAAGCCCAGAAGAACAAAGGGAAAGAGCCGGTGGCCGACGGGCGACCGTTGAGCGCCTGGATCGCCGACCTCAAGGCCGCCGCGCCGCAGACCCGGAACGCGGCCGCATACGAAATAGCGGGCCTGGGACCGGCGGCTGCGCCGGCCGTGCCGGCGCTGATCGAGGCGCTCAAGGACGAGAGCGCGGTGGTGCGGTTTCCGGTGACCGTGGCACTCAGGGAGATCGGACCCGCGGCCAAGGACGCGGTGCCGGCGCTCACCAAGGTGGCGGAGGACGATATCAACGACGAGATCGCCAACTCCGCGCGCCGCGCGATCAAGACGATCGATCCCGCGGCCGCCGCGGCGCTGCCGAAGTAGGCCGGCGCGCTACCGCTTCTTGTTGACCAGGTCCTTCAGCGCTTTCCCGGCTCGGAAGGCGGGCATGGTGGAAGCCTTGATGGTGATATCGCGCCCCGTGCGTGGGTTCCGTCCCGTGCGCGCGGCGCGCTTTCGCGTCTCGAAGTTGCCGAACCCAGCGATCTGGACCCGCCCACCGCGCTTGAGCTCGCCGGCGATGATCCCATCAGGTGCGAAGAAGAGATCCACGATCGCCGCGGCGTTCGCCTTCGAGACGGTGAGTCGCCCGGCGATGGCATGCACCAATTCTTGCTTGGTCAAGGGGACTCCAGCGTAGGAGCTGTCGGCCACGAAGGCCCCAATATGTCCGAGACGCGCAGAATGTACCAGGGGACCCGGCCCGGATGGGTCGAAGTGATCAGCGGCGTCATGTTCGCCGGCAAGAGCGAGGAGCTTATCCGCCGAGTGCGCCGCGCAGTGATCGCCCGCCAGCGGGTACAAGTCTTCAAGTCCCATCTCGACAGTCGCTACCGCGGCCTCTACAGCGTCTCCAGCCATGACGGCAAGGAGCTGGACGCAGCACCGGTCGACACCTCGGCGGAAATCTTTCGTCTGGTTCACCCCGCCAGCCAGGTCGTCGCGATCGACGAAGCCCAGTTTCTGGACCACGGCGTCGTCGAGGTCGTCACGGCGCTGGCCGGGCGGGGCGTGCGCGTCATTTTGGCGGGCACCGACACCGATTTCCGGGGCGAGCCGTTCGGCGCGATGGGTAATCTCATGGCGATCGCGGAGACCGTGGACAAGCTGCAGGCGATCTGCGTCGTCTGCGGAGACCTTGCCTGCCGCAACCAACGGCTGGTCGATGGCCACCCCGCGCGCTACGACGCGCCGACGATCATGATCGGCGGACGGGAGAGTTATGAGGCGCGCTGTCGCAGGTGCCACCAGGTGCCGCGGTCGGACGAGGACCAAGGAGCGCTGCTCTGACGCTGCACGTGGCTCTCACCGGGAACATCGCGGCCGGCAAGTCGCTGGTGGCCGACTTGTTTCGACGTTGGGGCGCCACGATCATCGACGCCGACCAGCTGGCCCGCGAGGCGCAGAGCCCCGGCGGCCCCGTGCTCCGAGCCATCGCCGGGCGATTCGGACCCGAGATGATCGCCGCCGACGGCGCGCTCGACCGCGCGGCGCTCCGCCGGCGGGTCATGTCCGATCCCGCGGCGCTCGCCGCGCTCAACGCGATCGTGCATCCCGAGATCCATCGCCGCCGTGACGCGATGGTGCGGGAGGCCGAGGCCCGCGGCGACCGAATCGTGGTGAGCGACATCCCGTTGCTGTTCGAAGTGGCGGATCCAGCGGCGTTCGACGCGGTCATCCTGGTCGACGCCCCACCCGCCGTCCGCCGGCAACGACTGCTGCAACACCGTGGTCTTTCGGGGCCCGAAGCCGACGCCATGATCGGGGCGCAGCTCCCGGCCGAGCCCAAGCGCGCCAAGAGCGACTTCGTGATCGACAACGCCGGAGATCTCGCCGCGCTGGAGCGGGCGGCGCGCGCGGTGTGGGACGCACTCGATGCGCGCGCCCGGCGCGCTTGACCTCGACGGCTGCCCCGTCTATCCTCGGGTGGCCCAATCGCCCAACATCCCAGGAATCCGCGTGTCCAATATCCCAGACGACCTCCAGTACACCACCGAGCACGAGTACCTCCGCGCGGGCGCCGGCGGCGTGCTCATTGTCGGTATCACCGACTACGCGCAGGGCGAGCTCGGTGACGTCGTGTTCGTGAACCTGCCCAAGGTGGGCGACAAGCTCGCGGCGCACCAGTCATTCGGCACCATCGAGGCCGTGAAGGCCGTCTCCGAGCTCTTCAGTCCGGTGAGCGGCGAGGTGGTCGAAGTGAACGGCGCGATCGACGCCGATCCCGGCGTCGTGAACCGCGATCCGTACGGCGCGGGTTGGATGGTCAAGCTCCGTCCGGGCAATCGCGCCGAGCTGGACGGTCTGCTCAGCCCATCGGCGTACCGATCTCATATCGGGGAGTAATCACTGTGACGGCCTCGCTGCCGCGCACCGAAAGTTTTACCTACCGCCACATCGGCCCCCGCCCCGAAGACATCACCGAGATGGTCGCGATCTTGGGCTACGAGTCACTCGATGCCCTCATCGACGCCGTCGTGCCCGAGGGGATCCGCCTCCGCCGCCCGCTCGCCCTGCCCAAAGGCCGGAGCGAGCGCGAGGTGCTCCGGGCGCTGCGGCGGCTGGCCGCCCAGAACGAGATCTTTCGCTCGTACCTCGGGATGGGGTACTACGGCACATTCACCCCGCAGGTGATTCAGCGGAACATCCTCGAGAACCCCGGCTGGTATACCGCGTACACGCCGTATCAGCCGGAGATCAGCCAGGGAAGACTCGAGGCGCTGCTCAACTATCAGACCCTCGTCTCGGATCTCACGGGGCTCGAGATCGCCAACGCCTCCCTGCTCGACGAGGCCACCGCCGCCGCGGAGGCCATGACGATGACCGAGGCAGTGACCGGGCGTAAGGGCGAGCGGGTCTTTCTGGTGGACGAGGCCTGCCATCCGCAGACGATCGCGGTGGTGCGCACTCGGGCGGAGGTTCGCGGGCTCCGCGTGGTGGAGGGCCGGCCGGAGACGTTCGAGTTCGGGCCGGCGGTGATCGGCGCGCTGGTCCAATATCCGGCGACGGACGGACGAGTCGCGGACTATCGCGACCTGTGCCGGCGGGCGCACGAGGCGGGCGCGCTGGTGACCGCGGCGACCGACCTGCTGAGTCTCCTCTTGCTCACGCCGCCGGGCGAGTGGGGAGCGGACATCGCGGTCGGCAACTCGCAGCGCTTTGGCGTGCC
This sequence comes from Gemmatimonadota bacterium, assembly GCA_041491545.1. Taxonomy (GTDB): domain Bacteria; phylum Gemmatimonadota; class Gemmatimonadetes; order Gemmatimonadales; family GWC2-71-9; genus DASQPE01. The sequence goes on from JBGPVE010000023.1 coordinate 6,685, forward strand.
GATGGGATACGGCGGACCGCACGCCGCCTTCTTCGCCACCCGCGAGAGCTACAAGCGACACATGCCGGGCCGCATCATCGGCGTCTCCAGGGACGTCGCCGGCAGGCCGGCGCTCCGAATGGCGCTGCAGACGCGAGAGCAGCACATCCGCCGCGACAAAGCGACCAGCAACATCTGCACGGCGCAGGTCCTCCTCGCCGTGATGGCCGGCATGTACGCCGTATACCACGGCCCCGACGGATTGCGGCGCATCGCGGAGCGGGTGCACGGACTCACGACGCTGCTCGCGACGGCGCTCCGCCGGCTGGGCTACAAGCTCGTGCACGAGTCGTTCTTCGACACGATCTGCGTCGAGGTGGAGCGCTGGGCCCAGCCCGGCATCCTCGATGCGGCCCGTGCCCGCCGTATCAACCTGCGGGCGCTCACTCCCACGAGGCTCTGCGTGGCGCTGGACGAGACGATGGGCCTGGGCGACATCGCCGACCTCATCGCGGTCTTCTCACTCGACGAAGCGCTGCCGTTCATGCTGGATGGGCTGGGCGCCAACTCGGCACCGGCGATCCCGGCGGCGCTCCGCCGCACCAGCGCCTACCTCACGCACCCCGTCTTCCATCTACACCACTCCGAGACGGAGATGCTGCGGTACATCAAGCGGCTCGAGGCGCGCGACCTCTCGCTCACCAGCGCGATGATTCCGCTCGGCTCCTGCACCATGAAGCTCAACGCCACCACCGAGATGATGCCGGTGAGCTGGCGGGAGTTCAATCGGCTGCATCCGTTCGCGCCGCGGGACCAGACGGCCGGCTATCTCCGGCTGTTCCAGCAGCTCCGCTTTCAGCTCGCGGAGATCACCGGCTTCGCTGCGGTCTCGCTGCAGCCCAACGCCGGCTCCCAGGGCGAGCTGGCCGGGCTGCTGGTGATCCGAGCATACCACAAGTTTCGCGGTGAGGGCCATCGGAAGATCTGCCTGATCCCGATGTCGGCGCACGGCACCAATCCGGCGAGCGCGGCGATGGCCGGGATGCAGGTGGTGGCGGTCAAGTCGGACGCGCACGGGAACATCGATCTCGTGGATCTGGGAGAGAAGGCCAAGGCGCACGCCGGCGAGCTGTCGGCGATCATGGTGACCTATCCCTCGACTCACGGCGTCTTCGAGCAGTCGATCAAGGAGATCTGCCGGACGGTGCACGACGCCGGCGGCCAGGTGTATCTCGACGGCGCCAACCTGAACGCGCAGGTCGGCCTCTGCCGCCCCGGCGACTACGGTGCCGACGTCTGTCACTTGAACCTCCACAAGACCTTCTGCATTCCGCACGGCGGGGGCGGCCCCGGCATGGGCCCGATCGCGGTGGCGGCGCATCTGGCGCCGTTCCTGCCCGATCACCCGGTGGTGCACGTGGGCGGCAGCGATCCGTGTGGAACGGTGGCGGCGGCGCCGTGGGGAAGCGCGTCGATCCTTCCGATCTCCTGGGCCTACATCGCGCTCATGGGGTGGGACGGACTCACCGAGGCGACGAAGGTGGCGATCCTCAACGCCAACTACATCGCCCGCCGCCTCGCCGGACACTACGAGCTGCTCTACAGCGGCGCCGAGGGACTGGTGGCGCACGAGTGCATCATCGACACCCGCCCGTTCAAGGCGTCGGCCGGCGTGGACGTCGAGGACATCGCCAAGCGGATCATCGACTACGGATTCCATCCGCCGACGGTGTCGTTCCCCGTCCCCGGCACGCTCATGATCGAGCCGACCGAGAGCGAGTCGAAGGAGGAGTTGGACCGCTTCTGCGACGCGCTCATCAGCATCCGCGAAGAGATTCGCGAGATCGAGCAGGGGCTGGCCGAGCGGGACAATAACCTGCTCACGTGGGCGCCGCATACGTTGGAGCATGTCATATCGGATAGCTGGGACCGCCCCTACCCGCGGGAGCGCGCGGCGTTCCCGTCCCCGGCCACGCGGCTGCACAAGGTGTGGCCCACCGTCGGCCGGATCGACAGCGCCTACGGCGACCGGAACCTGATCTGCACCTGCGTGGGGATGGACGCATACGCTTAAGTGGCACCTGTGGATCGATGACGCGCCCCGGCCCGGTTATCTCAACATGGCGCTCGACCAGACGCTGCTCGAGCTGGCCGAGCGGGACGGCGTCGGGTTCCTGAGGCTCTATCGCTGGGAGCCGGCCTGTCTCTCCTTCGGGCGTCACGAGCCGGCCACCCGCCGTTACCGCCGCGACCGGATCGCCGAGCTGGGATTGGACGTTGTCCGGCGGCCGACCGGCGGGCGCGCGGTCTGGCATGCGGGCGAGCTGACCTACGCGGTCGCCGCGCCGGCCACGGTCTTCGGGACGCTGGCCCAGACCTACCTCCGCATCCATCGTTCGCTCGCGCGGGCGCTCGAGCTGCTTGGGGCTCGGCCCGCGCTGGCTCCCGCTCCGGCACGCCAGCCTTCGGTCTCCGCCGGGGCGTGCTTCGGCTCGGCCGCGGGGGGCGAGGTGCTCGTGAGCGATCGCAAGGTCGTGGGCAGCGCGCAGCTCCGGCAGGGCACCGCGTTCCTGCAGCACGGATCGGTGTTGCTTGCGGGGGCACAGCGGCTGGTCGCCGAGGTCTCGATCGAGCCCCTGGAGACAAGCATGGAGACCTCGCTGGCCGAAGCGCTGGGCCGGCCGGTGAGCTTCGAGTGGGCGGCCGACGCGGTGGCGCACGCGGCCCGGGACTGGGAGGGAGATTGGCGGACGATCGAGCGGGGCGATTCGATCCTGGAGCGCGCCGCCCCTGCCGCGGATGTCTTCCGCTCCGACGGCTGGACCTGGCTCCGCTGACGCCGGCCGACGCCACCCACTCCCGGTGCTCGCCGCCCCACCGCTAACTTCCCCCAACACCTCGTCCCCCACAACCAACGGAGCCACCGTGGCATCTGCGACGCTTCGGCTCGCGGTCTGTGCAAGTCTCTTTGTGCCCGCCCTGTCCGCGGGCGGCCTTGCCCAATCACGCGACGCGAAGACGATCGTCATCGTCACACCACAGCAGGCCACCGTCCCGATCCCAACGATGATGGAGGGCGCGCAGTCCGCCACGACGAACCAGGAGATGGCGGATCAGCTCTTTCTCCGACTCGCGGAGCTGGGGCCGAGTCTGGTCACGTCCGGCGACAAGGACTTCGTGCCGCGGCTGGCCCGATCGTGGAGCCGGCACGATTCGCTGACGCTGGTCTTCGAGCTGGATCCTCGGGCCAAGTGGCAGGACGGAGTCCCGGTGACCGCGGCCGACGTGGTGTTCACGTTCGAGCGGGCCCGCAACCCGCAGATCGCGCCGAAGCTCGCCGGTCTCCTGCGGCATCTCACCAGCGTCACCGCCGACGGCGATCATCGCGTGACCGTCCGATTCGATCGGGCATACGCCGAGCAATTTTACGACGCCACGTTCCACGTTCAGCCGCTGCCGTCGCATCTCCTCGCCGCCGCCGCGTCGCAGCCGGAGCTTCCGCACGAGTTCGTCGCCAACCCGGTGGGCAATGGTCCTTACCGTTGGGTCCGGAGCGTGCCCGGCCAGTTCATCGAGCTCGCGGCCAACCCGGATTTCTTTCTCGGCCGGCCGGCGATCGAGCACGTCTTTTTCCGAGCGGCGTCCGATCCCGAAGCTCGCATGAACCTGATGTTGACGGGCGAGGCCGACGCGATGGACAACGTGCCGGCACCGCCGTCCAACATTCAGCGGCTCGCCGCAGCGCCGGATCTGCGGACGGTCCCAGTTCCGTCGCCGGTGATGGGATATCTGCTCTTCAACCAGCGCGACCGTACCGACCACACCAAGTCGCATCCGATCTTGAGCGACCCCGCGGTCCGGCGCGCGATCGCGCTCGCCCTGGACCGGCAGACGATGGTGCGCGCCACGTTCGCCGGGTATGCCGACGTGCCCTACGGTCCCGTGTCCCAGCTGCTCTGGATCCGGAAAGGCTCCCCGCACGCGGCGGGCAGGGACACCGTAGCGGCGCGGCGGCTCCTCACGGCACAGGGCTGGGTCGATCACGACGGCGACGGCGTGCTCGATCGCAACGGGCAACCGCTCGCGCTCACGCTGAGCTATCCGGTGACGAGCGAGGTCCGCAAGCAGCTCAGCCTGCTGGTGCAGGAGCAGCTCCGGCAGGTTGGTATCCGTATCGATATCGCCCGCCTCGACGGACCGGTCTGGAACGAGCGCAGGACCCACGGCGACTTCGACATCGACTTCTCCTCGGTGGTGCAGGATCCGTCGCCCTCGGGGCTCACGCAGGCCTGGTCCTGCACCGGCGGGACGAATGTCGCGAAGTACTGCAATCCCAAGGTGGACTCCTTGATCGACGGCGCTATCGCGGCGTATTCCGACGCCGGTAAGCGGTGGCAGGCGGTGCTGCGCCAGATCGAGGCGGACCAGCCGGCCGTCTTCATCTACGCATCGACCTACGTGTTTCCGGTCAACCGTCGCCTGAACAGGGTGTCGTTCCACCCGGCGTCGATCTGGCTCTTGCTGCGCGAGTGGAGCGCGAAGTGAGGCGATGGCTGCTGCGCCGCTCGGGCGCGGCCCTCGTGACCTGGGTGTCAGCGGTGCTGCTGCTCTTCTTCGTCATGCGGCTCGCCCCCGGTGATCCGCTCGATCGACTGAGCGGCGATCGGCCGATCACGCCGCAGGAGATCGCCGCGTTGCGCGCCCGGTACGGGCTGGATCAGCCGCTGGCCCACCAGTTTGCCGCGTTTGCCGGCGGCCTGGTGCACGGGGACCTCGGCGTGTCGATCCAATATGGAAGATCGGTCACGGCTCTGATCGCCGAGCGTCTGCCCGCCACCCTGTTCCTGGGCGGCGCCGCGCTGCTGGTGAATTTCACGCTCGGGCTCTGGCTCGGCGTGCAGCAGGCGGTGCGCCGAGGACGGGCGGTGGATCGCTGGCTGACCGGCCTTTCGCTGGCGGGGTACGCGATGCCGTCGTTCTGGCTCGGGCTCATGCTCGCATGGCTCGTGGGAGTGCGCTGGCGCCTGCTCCCGGCGGCGGGCATGACCAATCCGCTGCTCGCGGTCGATGCGGCGTTCGGCACCCGCGCCATGGATCTCTTGGCGCATCTGATTCTCCCGGCCGTGACGCTGTCAGTGGTGAGCATCGCGGCCACGATGCGGTATCAGCGGCGCGCCATGATCGAAGTGCTGCGCTTTCCTTATATATTGGCGGCCCGGGCCAAGGGGCTCCCGGAGACGGCCATTCGGTGGCGGCACGCCTGGCGCAACGCGCTCTTTCCCGTGCTCACGCTGTTCGGTCTCTGGCTCCCGATTCTGGTGACCGGCTCGGTGTTCGTGGAGTCGGTATTCGCCTGGCCCGGGCTTGGCCTGCTCGCGGCGGAAGCGGTGAGCACGCGCGACTACCCGCTCCTCATGGGAGCGGCGCTCCTGGTATCGGCGCTCGTCGTGGGCGGGGCGTTGCTCACGGACATCGCCTACGCGGTGCTCGACCCCCGGGTCCGCTACGCCTGATGGAGTGGCTCGCCGGCGTACTCCGGGCAGCGTGGCGGCGACCGTCGGGACGCATCGGCGCGGTACTACTCCTCGTCGTCGCGGCCGCGGCGATCGTGGGCCCGTGGCTCCTCCCCGATCCCGCCGCCCAGCCCGACGTGCTCGGCCAAGCGTACTTGTCGCCGGGCCTCGGCCATCCGTTCGGCACGGACCAGCTCAGCCGCGACGTGCTGTCGCGCGTGGTCTCGGGCGCGCGGATCTCGCTCGTCGTGGCGGCACTGGCGGTGCTGGTGTCGGTCACGATCGGGGCGGCGGTCGGGCTCACGGCGGGATATCTGGGCGGCGCGACCGACACCATCCTGATGCGTCTGGTCGACGCGGCGCGCGCCATTCCGCGGCTGTTCATTCTTCTGCTCCTGCTCGCGGTGTGGGAGCGGATTCCTCTCCCCGCCTTGATCTTGTTTCTCGGAACGACCGGCTGGTTCGGCACCAGCCGAATGGTGCGCGGCGAGGTGCTTCGGCTCAAAGAGGAGGCGTTCGTGAGCGGAGCCGAAGCGCTGGGCGCCGGACGCCGCCGCATCATGCTCCGGCATCTCCTCCCCAACACGATGGGCCCGCTGCTCGTCGCCGCCACGCTCGACGTCGGGGACGTGATTCTGCTCGAGGCGGGGCTCTCCTTCCTGGGACTGGGCGTCCAGCCACCGACGCCATCGTGGGGAGGGATGATCCTCGACTCCAAGTCGATCCTGGTAACGGCGCCGTGGACGAGCCTGTTCCCGGGACTCGCGATCCTGCTCACCGTGCTGGCGGTGAATTTGTTCGGCGACGCGCTCACCGACGCGGTCGATCCTCGACGCGAGGGGTCGCCCGCGCCGGCTGGCCGCCCCTGAAGCGAGGCTGCTACATTATGGCGATCAGTGCCTAATCTCATCCAGACTCCTCTCCTCTCGGTTCGCGATCTCAGGGTCTACTTCCCCTCGGACGCCGGCGTGGCGCGCGCCGTCGACGGCGTCTCGTTCGATCTCAATCGGGGAGAAACGTTGGGCCTGGTGGGCGAGTCGGGGTCGGGCAAGTCGCTCACGGCGCTCGCGCTGCTCCGACTGGTGCCACCGCCGGGCAGGATCGAGCGCGAGAGCCGGATCACGTTGGAGGGGCGAGATCTGCTGTCGCTCTCCGAGTCCGAGATGCGATCGGTGCGCGGCCGCCGGATCGCCATCATCCTGCAGGACCCGATGACCAGCCTGAATCCGGTCTTCCGAGTGGGCGATCAGGTCGCCGAGGGCATCCGCGCGCACGTTCAGGTATCGCGTCGCGAGGCGAAGGAGCGGGCGGTCGAGCTGTTGCGCGAGGTGGGGATCCCCGATCCCGCGGGCCGAGCGGAGGCGTACCCGCACCAACTGAGCGGCGGGATGCGGCAGCGCGTGATGATCGCCATCGCGCTGTCGGCCGAACCCGAAATCCTGCTCGCCGACGAGCCGACGACCGCGCTCGACGTCACGGTGCAAGCGCAGATTCTCGAGGTGCTCGACCGGCTGTGCGAGACGCGGGGCATGGCGCTGCTACTCATTACCCATGACTTGGGCATCGTGGCCGGACGGGCGGATCGGGTGGCGGTGATGTACGCGGGCCAGATCGTCGAGGAGGCGCCGACGGCCGAGCTGTTCGCGCGACCGCTGCATCCCTACACGCAGGGATTGTTCGCGTCGATCCCGCGGCTCACCGGACCGGTCGGGCGCCTTACGCCGATCGGAGGCACGGTGCCGCCGGCGACGGCGTGGCCGTCCGGGTGTCGGTTTCGGCCGCGATGCCCGAAAGTCTTCGAGAAGTGCGTGATCGAGCCGCCGCTCCTTCCCGCGGGACCTGACCATCTCACTCGGTGTTGGCTGGTGGAAGGCGGTGAGCGATGAAGGGTGAGACGGGAAACGTGCTGCGGGTGGTCGACCTCGTCAAACACTACGCGGCGGGCGGCCTCTTTTCAGCCAAAGGCCCACCGGTGCGCGCCGTCGACGGGGTATCGTTCGAGATCGGGCGGGGGGAGACGCTCGGACTCGTCGGGGAATCGGGGTGTGGGAAGTCGACCGTGGGGCGAACCATCCTTCGGCTGCAGGAGCCGACGGCGGGCGCGGCGTTGTTCGAAGGGAACGACGTGTTCGCGCTGGACCGCACGGCGCTCCGCGTCCTGCGCCGCCGGATGCAGATCATCTTTCAGGATCCCTACAGCTCGCTCAATCCGCGAATGGCCGTGGGCGATGCGGTGGCGGAAGGGATCGAGATTCACCGGTTGGCACCCAAGGCGGAGATTCCGCGGCGAGTGGCGGCGCTGCTCGAGGAGGTGGGTCTCGACCCGAGCTATGCCCGGCGTTACCCGCACGAGTTCTCCGGCGGCCAGCGGCAACGGATCGGGATCGCGCGGGCGCTGGCGGTCGAGCCCGCGTTCATCGTATGCGACGAGCCCGTCTCGGCGCTCGACGTGTCGGTGCAGGCGCAGGTGCTGAATCTGCTGGCCGACCTCCAGCGGCACCGCGGGCTATCCTACCTGTTCATCGCGCACGATCTGGCGGTCGTGCGGCAGGTGGCGCATCGGGTCGCGGTGATGTATCTGGGGAGGATCGTCGAGGAGGGTCCCACCGAGCCCCTGCTGGCCCGGCCTTCACATCCGTACACGGTAGCGCTGCTCTCCGCCGCGCCCGAGCCGGATCCCGCCGGCAAGCGGAACCGCATCGTGCTCGCGGGAGATCTGCCAAGCCCGTCGGCGCCACCACCGGGCTGCCCGTTTCATACCCGGTGCTTTCATCCCGCCAAAGACGAGCGGTGCCGCGTCGAGCGACCGTCGCTCCGAAGCGTGGGTGCCACTCGGGCCGCGTGTCATTACGCCGAGAGCACGCCGCGGCTCATCGAGCTGGGCGTGCGCTAGCGCGCATGCTCGATGAGCACGACGTTCACCGGCTCGCCCTCGGACTCCAGCGAGACGTTTCCTTGCACGGTGCCCGCCGTCGCCACGGGCACGCCGACGCCCGGCGGAGCTGATGGGAGCGAGAGCCGACAGGGCTCCGGCAACAGCGCCTTGAAGTTGCCGCCGATCATGTTGGTCAACTCGTTCAGCGCGTCCTGCATATCGGAGTCACTGGCTTCGGCGGCAGGAACCTCGAACATCAGCGCCGCGGCGCGGCGCGCCATCGTGCGACTGCAGATCACGACGACCTCGCCCGCCCAGGCGCCATCGATGCACACCCGTCCCGCGAACGTGTCTGGTCCGGCCTCCTGCCTGCGCAGCGCCGAGGCCGGAACGAGCGGCATACCCAGAACGGTCGTCCAGACGGACTCGGTGATCTGCTCGATCTCGCCCCGAAAGGTCGGCATCGTCATTTTGCTGGCGGCTCCAACCGATAGCAGGTTGCCCGACCGATCGGCATGCGATGATAGGCATCGTCCAGATTCAGCGTGGTCTCCGCGCCACCCAGAAAGAGGTCCCCCTGGGGGTGCAGTATCCCGCGAATCTTGCCGAGGATCTTCCGCTTCATCTCGACGTCGAAGTAGATCAACACGTTGCGAATGAACACGATGTCCGGCTGCGGGAGCGCCGGCCACAACTCGGCCAAGTTCATCTCGTGAAACTCCACCATCCGCCGAACGTCGTCGTTTAGTTGCCACTCGAGGCCCTGCTTGACGAAGTACTTCACCAGATACGGCGCCGGCAAGCCCCGGTTGACCTCGAGCTGACTGTACCGACCCTGACGGGAGCGCGCGAGCACTTCTGTCGACAGGTCGGTGGCGATGATGCGCGGATCGGGGCCGGCGACGGCGGCCCCCATCTCACGCAGCAACATCGCGATGCTGTACGGCTCCTGCCCGGTGGAGCAGGCGAGTGACCAAATGACGAGGCGGTGGTCCCGGCCCCTGCGGGCGCGGGTCTCGGGAATCACGACCTGCTTCAGCGCGTCGAACGGATGGATGTCGCGGAAGAACGTCGTCTCATTCGTCGTCATCGCCTCCACGACGCGATGGTGCAGCCCGTTGCTCGACGGCGCACGAAGCTTCGCGAATAGTTGATCCAACGAGCCGAAGCCCTCGCTGCGCGCCACGAGCGCGAGCCGCGTCTCGACCAGGTACTCCTTCCCCGGTTCGAGCACGATCGCCGATCGCTGCCGGACCAGATCCCGGACGTAGTTGAAATCAGTGGCGCTGATTGACACGCTCATCTCGCTTCCCTTCGTCGTTCAGAGCCCCGCCGCGGCGGCCAATGGCCGAGTCGGCGGAGCGGCCGCGACCCTCCGAATGATTTCTGGCCCGATCTGGTTGAGTGGCAACGTCCGGTTCGCGAGGCCCGCGTTCACGACGAAACTCGGCATACCCCAGACCACGGAGCTCGCCTCGTCCTGCGCTAGAATTTGCCCACCGACTTCGTGGATGACCTCGCAGCCTCGAAACCCATCCTGCCCCATCCCCGTCAGCACCGCCGCGAGGACATGGGCGCGGTACACACCGGCGCACGCGCGAAACAACACGTCGACGGCCGGCCGGCACGAGTTCTCCGGCGGGTCCTTGTGCATTTTCAGCATGACGCCGGCAGCGACCCGCTCCAGCGCCATGTGGTAGTCGCCCGGCGCGATGTACGCGTGACCGGGCCGCAGCATCATCCCGGTCGCCCCCTCGACAACCTGAATCCGGCACTTCACGGCCAGTCGATCCGCCAGAAGCTTGGTGAACACCGGAGGCATGTGCTGCACGATCACGATCGGCACGGCGAAATCCGCCGGCAGCACGGGCAGCAGCTCCGCCAGCGCATTGGGACCGCCGGTGGAGACGCCGATGGCCACGACGTCGATCGTTGGCCGCGCCGTCGTCGAGGCTGCGGTGCGCGCCGCCCGTGGCATCGCACGCGCCGGCGGCTGCGTCCGCCACCCGCACAGCGCCTTGATCTTCGGAATCAGCTCCTCGCGCACGCGCCGCTGCGCCAGCAGCACGCTGCCGACGTTGGAGGGCTTGGTCGCGTAGTCGCTAGCGCCCAAGCTGAGAGCGTCGAGCGTCGTCGTGGCGCCGCGCTCCGTCAGCGCGCTGAACATGATGATCGGCAGCCGCGGGTGCGTCTTGCGAATCTCGGCCACCGTCTCGAGGCCGTTCAGCTCCGGCATCTCGACGTCCAGGATCACGACGTCCGGATTGACCTGCGTCAGCTTGGCGATTCCGATGCGCCCGTTCGCCGCCGTCCCCACCACCTCGATATCGGGATCGGAAGTAAGCACTTCCGTGAGCATCCGGCGGATGACCACAGCATCGTCCACGACAAGCACCCGGATCTTGGGCATCGGCTACTCGGGCGTCAACTGAAGCAGCTCCAGCTTCTCGCGAAGCACGTCCTTCGTGAACGGCTTCATGACGTACTCGTTGGCGCCCGTCTCCAGCGCGCGAACCACTTGGCTCACCTCCGTCTCTGTCGTCACCATGACGATGCAGAGCGCCGCAAATCGCGCGTCCGCCCGCAAGGCCTGAACCAACTCGATGCCGTTCATGACCGGCATGTTCCAATCCACCAGTGCAACGTCGGGCAGGGGCGTCCCGGAGGAGAGCCGCTCCATCGCCTCCTGGCCGTTCGCGGCCTCCACGGTCTGGAAGCCGAGCTCGGTCATGATGCGGCTTATGACCATCCGCATGGCCCTGGAATCGTCGACGATCAGCGCGCGCAAATCACCCTCCTGGGGCTCCTCCCCGTCCGAGGCACGATCCTATTTCTCAGGTATCGACCGGCGAGACAACCGTCTTGAGCCGCTCGACGGACGCTACTCGAGCCACACCCGAACGCTCTTATCGGCGTCCTGCAGGTTGAACAACTCGCCGGGCGCGAATTCCCGGGCCACCGCATCCCGAGCCAGCGCCGCCACGTCGATCGATCGCTGAGCCAGCCTCAGCCCAAGCTCTTCCGGGATCAGCTCGGGCAGCCAACCGGCGGCTTCAGCCTTGAACGTGAGCGCCACCTTGGTCTGCCCATGCTCGCTGACGTTGAGCCGCAGAGAGCGCGATCGCATGGGGCCGCCCCTTTCCATTGCGTCGTTCCGTGAGCCGGCGTCCGTCCGTCGCGCGGAGGGCAGCCCGTCGAGCACGGGGCGCCAGGGAATCGGCGCGTCCAGCGCCTGCAGATAGCGAATCAGGCCTTGGTAGGCGCGGATCAGAAAGATCATCGCCGGCGGGCCGGCGGTCCGGAAATTGGCCCGGTGCTCGCCCAAGACCTCGGCCAAGCGTCGCGTGAGTCCCCAGCATTCAAGATCCACCGAGCCCCGGCTCCGAAATGGGTCGAAGAGAACGCGGGTTAACTCGGGCAGCCGGTCGCGGAGCGGTGCGAGTAGATCTTCGTTGAAGCCGAGCGCGACGAACCGCGCGAGCACGGCATCGCCATCGTCCGGGAGCGCCTCGTCAGCGACCTCGCGGATCAGGCTCCCGAGCGCGGCCGCGAAGGACGGCGCGAGCGGCTTGACGCACCCGAAGTCGAGCACGCCGACGACCGGCCCGTCGGGCGTGCGCCGAAACCGATAGTTGCCGGGATGCGGATCGGCGTGCACCAGGCGCCACTCGAGGCAGCTCCAGAGGAAGAGCCGCAACAGGGTCTCCGCCACCGCCCGCCGGTCGTCCGCCGGCCACTCCCGCGTCGCCTGGAAGGGCTCCCCCTCCACCCACGTCATCGTCAGGACAGCGTCCCCGCTCAACCCCTCGATCACTTCGGCAACCGTCACGTCGGGCCATTCCCGCAAATGCCGGCCGAACGTCCGGAGCATCTCGGCCTCTCGGCGGTAGTCCAGTTCATCCCGAAGCATGCCGGCGATCTCGCGCCGCCAGGCATCGAGGTCGAAGCCGCGCCGCATGCCGCCGAACGGCGTGGTGAGCCACTGGAGCGTCCGGACGTCGAGGCCGAGCGCGTCGGCCATGCCGGGATATTGGAGCTTGACCGCGACGGCGCGGCCATCGTGCAAGACGGCGCGATGCACCTGACCGAGCGACGCCGCCCGTCCGTCGGGGTCGAGCGAGCGAAAGCACTCGTCCAACGGCCGCCCGAGTCGCCGGGCCAGCTCTCGGCGGACGACGCGCGCGGGAAGCGGCGAGCCGCGTTCGGTGAGCGCCGTGTAGCGCGGCTCGTCGGACTCCAGCTCCCCCAGCGAGAGGATCTGCCCGATCTTCTGGGGCAACCCGTGCAGCGACCCGAGCTGATCGATCAGCGACTGCCGGTCGGCCGCCCACCCCCGCACGCCGGCCCACGCCAGGCTCGCCGCCGCGCGCCCCAGCTTGGCGGACCGCCCGAGCCGCGTGGCGAGCCGGGTCATCCGACCGCCAGGCCTCGGAGCCGGCGCACGTGACCGTGGAGCAGGTGCTTGCAGCCGCGCAGCACCTCCGCCCGCACGGCGTCCGGGGTCAACGACTCTTGGGCCGGGGCCAAGCGGCTGGCCAGCTTCCCGCTCAGTTGCTCCGCGTCCAGGTAGAGCTGCTTGATGATCGCCTCGACGGCGAGGCCGTCCCACCAGCGCACCCACTCGCCGACCTGGGACTCCACGATTCGTTCCGCGTCCGGCACGGCGGCCTCCCGCGCGGCCAGGTGCTCGGTGAAGCGATCCCGGATCGCGTCGATGTCGATGACCTCGACGGCCGAGCCGCGCGCGACGTTGCGGGGCATCCCGACGTCCACGAGGAGAAGCGGCCGGCCCGACCGGGCCGATGTCACGGCGTCGAGCAGCTTCCGATCGAGGACGGGCGCGGAGGCCGACGTCGCCGCCCCCGCGACGTCGGCCGCCGCCAGAGCCGCCGGCCGCTCGCCCCCCCGCCGACCCACCCCCCCCCAGTGCGCCGC